>NZ_JBWKKJ010000011.1:0-352908 GCF_056431605.1 Streptomyces sp. NPDC045846
GTTGTCAATCTGGCGTTGACTTTTGGCACGCTGTTGAGTTCTCAAGGAACGGACGCTTCCTTCGTACTCACCCTCTCGGGCTTTCCTCCGGGCGCCTCCCTTCGGTATTTCGTGTTTCCAGCCTAGCAGATCCAATTTCTTGTTTCTGCCACCCGCTGGAGCGGGCTGCCGATTCGGTATTCGCTTTCGCGCTTTACCTTTTCGGCGATTCCGACTCTATCAGAAGAATTTTGGCCGACCGAATCGGCTTCTTTGACTTCGAATGGTGAATCGGAATGGCTCATCCTCCAGAAATTCAATTTCCGGTGAGAGCGAGAGAGATGTTAGCCAGTGCTCTCGGACTTGTCCAGTCCGTGGCAACCGTTTGAATCTACCTCCCCACGCGAACCGTGTCAACGGTTTTTGTGGGCGAGGAGGACAGTAGCAGGTCAGAGGGGTCGCACGCACATCACGCGGCCGTCGGAAGCTCGGCGCTGCGGGCTGCCCACTCGACGTCCCCCATCTCGCCAGCGCGCGCGGCTCGGCCGCCCAGGACGTACACGTACACAAGGAAGGCCAGCTCGGCGGCGATGCCAATGGCGATGCGAGCCCAGGTGGGGAGGCCTGACGGGGTCACGAAGCCCTCGAGCATGCCGGAGACGAACAGGACCAGGGCCAGACCGATCGCCATGCCCACCGCCGCTCGGCCCTGTTCTGCCAAGGCTGCTCGACGGGTGCGGGGGCCCGGGTCCACCACTGTCCAGCCGAGGCGCATGCCGGTGCCAGCGGCGACGAACACAGCGGTCAGTTCCAGGAGGCCGTGGGGAAGCACCAGGCCGAGGAAGGTGTCGAGGCGGCCTGCTGAGGACATGAGGCCGATGCCTACGCCCAGGTTGAGCATGTTGAGGAAGAGGATCCACAGGACCGGGATGCCGAGGAACGCGCCCAGGACCAGGCACATCGCGGTGGCCTGGGCATTGTTCGTCCAGACCTGGGCCGCGAAGGACGCGGCGGGGTGGCTCGAGTAGTACGTCTCGTATTCGCCGCCCGGCCGGGTCATCTGGCGGAGCTCGTCGGGGGCGGCGATCGCGGACTGGACCTCGGGGTGGGTGCCGATCCACCAGCCGATGACCGATGCAAGCGCGATGGAGATCAGGGCTGCGGGGATCCACCAGCGGCGCGCGCGGTAGACGGCTGCGGGAAAACCCTCCGTAAGGAAGCGGGCGGCATCGCGCCAGGTCGCGCGGCGGGTGCCGGTGACGGTCGAGCGGGCGCGGGCCACCAGTTGCGTCAGGCGGGCCGTGAGGAGCGGGTCCGGGGCTGCCGACTGTATGTGGGAAAGATGGGTGGACGTGCGCTGGTAAAGCGTCACCAGCTCGTCCGCCTCGGCGCCCGTGAGACGGCGACCGCGGTGCAGGAGGTGTTCGAGGCGGTCCCACTCCGTGTGGTGGGCGGTCACGAAGACGTCGAGGTCCATGTTCTCCTGCTGCTCCAGGCACTGGTGCGTACGGTCCGTCCTACTGCGGCGCGCTGCGGGTCAGCTTGGCAGACTGGGGCGTCCAAGGGGTGTGGAAGGCCGTCGTCTGCGAAGGGTGGGGTGTCCGTGAGCGCGCTGGTGACAGGGGATGCGGTCGTTCTGGGGCTGCGACCCGCGCGGTTGCCGAGCCGGGCGCTGGCGCTGGTGGTCGACCTGGCTGTGGTGTGGGCGACGTACATATTGGTCTCGGTGGTGATGTTGTTCGCCACTGCCTCGATGGATGACGCTGCCCAGGCTGCGATAGCCGTGGCGCTGTTCGTTCTCGTGCTGATCGGGGTGCCCATCGCGGTCGAGACGCTCACGCACGGGCGGTCGCTGGGCAAGCTGGCGTGCGGGCTGCGGGTGGTGCGGGACGACGGCGGGCCCATCCGGTTCCGTCATGCGCTGGTGCGCGGGGCCATGGGCGTCATCGAGATCCTGCTGACGCTCGGCGTCGTGGCCTGTATCGCGTCGCTTGTCTCGGAGCGGGGTCGACGGCTCGGGGACGTCTTCGCCGGGACCTTGGTCGTGCGCGAGCGGGTGTCGTCGGGGTGGGCCGCGGCCGTGCCGCCTCCGCCGCGGTGGCTGATCGGGAGGTTCTCGGGGCTCGACCTGTCGCGGGTGCCCGACGCGCTCTGGCTCGCGGTGCGCCAGTACCTGACGCGTATGCGGCAACTCGATCCACAGGTGAGCTGGACGATGGCGGTACGCCTGGCCGAGGACGTGTCGGCCTGTACGGGGACGCCCCTCCCGGAGGGGGTGCCGCCGGCCGCGTATCTGGCCGGTGTGGTGGCCGAACGTCAGGCTCGGGATGCGCGACGGACGTTCGGAGCGGGTGGAGTTGCGGCAGGTGCGTGGGCGCCTGGCCAGGCTGGAGGGCCTGAACTGCCGGGGAACCCCGGGCTGGTTGGTGGGCCTGGGCCCGTCTCCGCGCCCGTGGCCGGTTCGGCTGCGCCCTCTTCGCTTGAGGGCGCTTCCTTCCCCGCTTCGGCCTGGGGCTCCGGGCCGGGGTTCGATCCGGCTTCCGCGCCGGGTCCTGGCCCGGCCGCGCGCTCGGGTTCTGCTGCGCCGGGTGCGCACCCGGCCGCGCCGGGGGCCACTCCAGCCGCGCAGGGGGGCGCCGACCGGGCTTCTGATTCGGCTACGTCCTCCAGCCTGCCAGGACGCACCGGGTCGCCCGGTGCTGCTGGGCCGGATGGTTCCACCGAGTCCGTCGGCGGGCGTACGGACGGTGCCGAGGCGCCGGTGCGCTCTACGGGGTTCGCGCCGCCCGCCTAGCCGCGTTCGTCCGCGCGGGGCAGGGGCCACAAGCTGTCCGGCCTGTACGGGGCTGGGCCGGGGCCGCCGCTGCGCTGCTCGGGGCCGGTTTCGGGCTCCGGCGTCACAGGCTCCGGGTTACGGCGCCGGGAACGTCGACGGTGGGGATTCCAGGGCTTCGAGCTCGATCCCCGGGGCCGCGAGGACTACGTCACCGGCGATGTGGACGGTGTGCTGCTCCCCCGTGTCCAGGGCGCTGACCTGGTATTCGTCCACGGTCAGGGGGCCGTTGTCAGTGGCGTGCGCTTCACTCTTCATCAGGGCCCAGGACTGGTCGATCGTGCGGGGGGCGAGGACTGGGTCCGTGAAGGTGACGAGGCGGACGCGCGTCGTCGGGGACTGGGGGGTGAGGCGGAGCAGACGGGAGGTGGCGATCAGGAACGCGGGGGAACTGCCGGCGAAGGCGTGGGCGCGGACATTGCCTTCGGTGGCGTGGTCCCCGGAGGGGTCCGTTCGGACCCAGGTGACGCCGTCGAGCGCGGCGCCTCGTACCTGCCAGCCGGCGGCATGGAGTTCGAGGCGGATCGGTCGGCCGAGTTCGTCGAGTGCGAGGTCTACGGAGCCCGAGTGGTCTCCGGAGGGGGTGGTGAGCTGGGAGACGTATCGCCAGCCGGAAGGGCCGGGGGCGCAGTGGAAGTGTTCTTCTCCGAGAGGGGTGTGGTCGTGGGGATCGTGAAGCGAATATCGGCCGCGGGGCATGGCGTCTCGGAGTCCTCGGGAGTCGTGCGCTGACTCGGTGCGTGGGCGGTATGCGGCAGGCCCCCGACACGGGGGTGCGGGGGCCTGCCTGCATATCGGTGGAGTACCGACACATCGGTGGAGTACCAGCACATCGGTGGTGGGCCGACACATCGGTGATGTGCCGGTCGACGTACCGATGAAGCCCGACTGCTGACCCGGCCCGGTCACCGGCCGCCAGGGCGGCGGTGCGCTACGGAAGGGGAGGCTGGGTACCGCGTGCCCGGCTGCCTCCCGCCGTGCCTGCACTGCCGCGACGGCCGCCCGGGGCGGGAGCCCGTGGAGCCGCGCGGTTCCGGGGGGGCGACCGCGCGGCGCTCCCGTCGGAGCCCTGCCGGGTTGCCGCCTCGGGCGGTGCTGCCCGCTCGGGTGGCCGCGGGTACCGACTGGAGTCGGTGCCCGCGGCCGCCCGGGAGCGGTCAGTAGCGGTAGTGGTCGGGCTTGTACGGGCCTTCGACCTCGACGCCGATGTAGGCGGCCTGCTCCGGGCGGAGCTCGGTCAGCTTGACGCCGAGCGAGTCCAGGTGGAGACGGGCGACCTTCTCGTCCAGGTGCTTGGGCAGCACGTACACGTCGGTCGGGTACTCGGACGGCTTGGTGAACAGCTCGATCTGGGCGAGCGTCTGGTCCGCGAACGAGTTCGACATGACGAAGGACGGGTGACCGGTCGCGTTGCCGAGGTTCAGCAGACGGCCCTCGGACAGCACGATCAGCACCTTGCCGTCGGGGAAGGTCCAGGTGTGCACCTGCGGCTTGACCTCGTCCTTGACGACACCCGGGATCCGGGCCAGGCCGGCCATGTCGATCTCGTTGTCGAAGTGGCCGATGTTCCCGACGATCGCCTGGTGCTTCATCCGGGCCATGTCCGAGGCCATGATGATGTCCTTGTTGCCCGTCGTCGTCACGAAGATGTCCGCCGTCTCGACAACCTCGTCCAGCGTCGTGACCTGGTAACCGTCCATCGCCGCCTGGAGCGCGCAGATCGGGTCGATCTCCGTGATGATCACCCGGGCGCCCTGGCCCCGCAGCGACTCCGCGCAGCCCTTGCCCACGTCACCGTAACCGCACACCACGGCCGTCTTGCCGCCGATCAGGACATCGGTGGCGCGGTTGATGCCGTCGATCAGGGAGTGGCGGCAGCCGTACTTGTTGTCGAACTTCGACTTCGTCACGGCGTCGTTCACGTTGATCGCCGGGAAGAGGAGGTCGCCGTCACGCATCATCTCGTAGAGACGGTGCACACCCGTGGTCGTCTCCTCCGTCACACCACGGATCTCGGAGGCGAGCTGGGTCCACTTCTGGGGGTTCTCGCCCAGGGTGCGGTTCAGCAGGGTGAGGATGTGGGCGTACTCCTCGGAGTCGGCCGTCGACGGGTCCGGGGCCGCGCCGGCCTTCTCGAACTCGACGCCCTTGTGCACCAGGAGGGTGGCGTCGCCGCCGTCGTCCAGGATCATGTTCGGGCCGCCGGTGGCGGTGTTCGGCCAGGTCAGCGCCTGCTCCGTGCACCACCAGTACTCCTCCAGGGTCTCGCCCTTCCAGGCGTAGACCGGGACGCCGGCGGGGGCGTCCGGGGTGCCGTTCGGGCCGACCGCGATGGCGGCCGCGGCGTGGTCCTGGGTGGAGAAGATGTTGCAGGAGGCCCAGCGGACCTCGGCGCCCAGGGCGACCAGGGTCTCGATCAGTACGGCGGTCTGCACGGTCATGTGCAGGGAGCCGGTGATGCGGGCGCCGGCCAGCGGCTGCGTGGCGGCGTACTCCTTGCGGATCGACATCAGGCCGGGCATCTCGTGCTCGGCGAGGGTGATCTCCTTGCGGCCGAAGGCGGCGAGGGAGAGGTCGGCGACCTTGAAGTCCTGGCCGGCGCCGGTGGCGTCAGTCGTCATGGGGAGCTGCTCCTCGTGGGTTGGTGGCGAGGGTGGGTACGGCTGGTCTGCGGGCGCGGCGATGGGCATGGGAGTGCCCGAACGCGCTCGCAGCGCAGTCCGTCGGAGGCCCTCTCTCCCTCGGCCGGGTCCACGCGGGACCGACCGACCGCCATCAGCAGCGACGTCTGGCTCTGGTCACGAATCTACACCGATCGGCCGAGCGCGCCCCAGCGCGGCCGGACAAAGAAGGGTGCCGGAAATCGGGACCACGGTCCGCGCGAACCAGGCCGAACGGGACTTTTGATCCGGCCTTCGCCGGGTGGAGGATGCTTGGGTCGGCCCGGCTCGGGAAACGAGCCGACCGTACGAACGATCTGCGCGACGAGGCGCGAAGCGTTAGGAGACCCCACGTGACCAGTCCGGCTAGCGAGGGGCAGCGGAAGTTGAAGCTGCTCGCGGTGACCGCCTGTCCGACCGGCATCGCCCACACCTATATGGCCGCCGAGAAGCTGGCCCAGGCCGCGGCGGCGCTCGGCATCGAGATGAAGGTGGAGACGCAGGGCTCCATCGGGGCCGAAAACGTCCTCTCTGACAACGATGTCAATGAGGCGGACGGCATCATCATCGCGGCCGACAAGGACGTCGTGCTCGATCGGTTCGTGGGCAAGAAGGTGCTGAGCGTTCCGGTGGCCGATGGCATTCACCGCCCCGAGCAGCTCATCGAGCAGGTGCGGAGCGCCCCCGTCCACACCGGGGGCCATGGCGCTCCGAGCGGCGGTGGCACCGGGGGTGTGAGCGGCGGCAAGGAGCGCAGTGCCGCGTACAAGGCGCTGATGAACGGCGTCTCGCACATGATCCCGTTCGTGGTGGTGGGCGGTCTGCTGCTCGCCGTCTCGATCGCGCTGGGCGGGCACACCACGCCGAAGGGCATCGTGTTCGACAAGGACTCGTTCTGGTTCTACGTCAACACGCTCGGCACGCTCGGGTTCAAGCTGATGCTGCCGATCTTCTCGGGCTACATCGCCTTCGCCCTCGGCGACCGGCCCGCGCTCGTGCCGGGCATGATCGGCGGCTTCCTCGCCGCCGACGCCGTGAACATCTATGGGGCCGACGCCAACGCGGGGTTCCTCGGTGCGATCGCCACCGGTTTCCTCGCCGGGTATCTGGTGCTGTGGATCCGTAAGGTCAAGGTGCCGAAGTTCGTCCAGCCGATCATGCCGATCATCGTGATCCCGATCGTGTCGACGCTCGCGCTCGGGCTGTTCTACATCTACGTCATCGGCCAGCCCATCTCCTGGGTGTTCACGCACCTGACCAGCTGGCTCAACGGGATGACCGGGTCCAGTGCGATCGTGCTCGGCGCGCTGATCGGCCTGATGATCGCGTTCGACATGGGCGGCCCGGTCAACAAGACGGCGTTCCTCGTGGCCGTGGGGCTGATCGGCACGAACAACGCCGTCATGGGCATGGCGGCCGCGGCCATTCCGGTCATGCCGCTCGGCCAGGGGCTCGCCACGCTGCTGCGCCGCAAGCTCTACAGCGACCAGGAGCGCGAGACCGGTATCGCGGCGCTGTTCATGGGCTTCTTCGGCATCTCGGAAGGCGCGATCCCGTTCGCGGCGGCTCGGCCCGCGCAGGTCATCCCGGCGAACATGCTGGGTGGCGCGGTGGCCGGTGCGGTCGCGGGGGTGGCCGGAGTGTCGGACTCCGTTCCGCACGGCGGGCCGATCGTGTCGCTGTTCGGGGCCGTGGGCGGGGCGGCGATGTTCTTCCTGGCCATCGCCATCGGTACGGCTGTCACGGCGCTGACCACCAATGCGCTGATCGACCTCAAGGAGCGCAAGGCTCGGCGGGGCGGGGCCGAGGTGACTGCCCTGGTTCCCGAGCCTGCGCTGGCTGGGGTGGCTGTGGGGAGTGCTGAGGGAGCGGGTGCCGGTGGTGGTTTCGGTGCCGGGGATGACCTTGGTGCTGGTGGGGGTTTCGGTGCTGGTGGTGCCAGTGCAGGTGGTTCCGGCGCTGGTGGTGCCGATGATGGCGGTGATGCTGGAGGTCGTGTCGGGGCTGCTCATGCGGGTGGTGGCGCTGGGGCTGGTGTCGTGCGTTCTGAGGAGGAGGCTGCTTCTTCCCCTGCGCCCGTCTCTGCCCCCGAGGTGCTCTCCGGCTACCTCACCGCTCGTACCGTCAAGGTTCAGCTCGCCTCACGCGACAAGGAGGCGGCGATCCGGGAGATGGCCGAGATGCTGGCCTCGACCGGAAACGTACGGGATGTCGACGAGCTCGTACGGGTCGCGCTCGCGCGGGAGGCGCAGGGGACGACCGGGCTCGGCGAGGAGATCGCCATTCCGCATGCCAAGACGGACGCCGTGTCCGCGCCGACCGTGGGGTTCGCCCGGTCCGCCGAGGGCATCGAGTGGGGGTCGTTGGACGGGACCCGGGCCAAGCTCATCTTCATGATCTCCGTGCCGGAGGCTGCGGCGGGGGATGAGCATCTGCGGATTCTGGCGTTGCTGTCGCGGAAGTTGATGGACACGGGGTTCCGGGGGCGGTTGGCGGGGGCCGCGGATGAGGCGGCCGTGCTGGAGGTGCTGGGGGAGATTCGGTAGCCGGGGGTGGGCTGGGTGGGGTTTTGCTCCCCGCCCCGCCCCTTCCCGAGACCCTCCGGGGGATGGTTCGTCGGCCTGGGGCCGGTGGGCGCCCCTGGGGGCTCCGCCCCCAGACCCCCGCTCCTCAAACGCCGGAGGGGCTGATTTTGGACCTGCCCGGCGTCGAGAGGTGCCCGCTTGGGCGGAAGCGTTGGCAATCCGCAGCGAGGCCAGGTCCGGGTCGGCTGCCGAGCTAGGCCATCCAAGGCAAGGCCATCGGAGGCAGCGCGTCCCGGGTCTGCGGGACGGGGCCGGTGTGCGCGAAGGTCTCCAAGCACAACCGTCGTGCACGAGCCATGCCCAGGCGGGCCAACCAGATGGAAACCGCCACGCAAGAGATCTACGGAGCCAGCTCCACCCGCAAGGCAATCGGGCAAGCTCCGTTTCTCAGGCGCCCTACCAACTTGGCCCCGAAAGGCAGCCCCCGCCCAACGTCCTCCCCAGCGTGCGCCCCAAGGCTCGCCCTTGGCGCCCGCATTCAGAAGCCGCCTCAACGCCCACTCGCAACGGGCGTCTGCGACATGCGCCCAACACCCGGCCCCCCAGCACCCGCGTTCAGCCGCGCCACCCGCCGCCCACCCGACCCCCGCCTGACGCCCGCCCCCAACGAGAGCCCGCCCGCCCACAGCGCCCGGCCCCAACGGCCCGCAGCGCTCGCTCCAGCGGGAGCCCGACGGGCCCCCGCGCTCAGCGGCCTCCCGGGGTTGCCTTCGGGTCGGGGCCCGCTGCTGCTTCTTCTGCGCTGTAGATGTCCGGTTCCAGGTAGATGACCCTGGCGATCGGGACCGCCTCGCGGATGCGGGACTCGGCCGCGTTGATCGCGGTGGCCACTTCCTGGGCCGTGTCGTCGTGCTGGACGGCGATCTTGGCGGCCACCAGGAGTTCCTCCGGGCCCAGGTGGAGCGTGCGCATGTGGATCACCGAGGTGACCGTGTCGCCGTCGACGATGGCCGCCTTGATCTTCTCCACCTCGGCCGTGCCCGCCGCCTCCCCGAGCAGCAGCGACTTGGTCTCCGCCGCCAGGATGAGGGCGATGAGGATCAGCAGGACGCCGATGCACAGCGTGCCGATGCCGTCCCAGACGCCGTCGCCCGTGGCCAGGGCGAGGCCGACGCCCGCGAGGGCGAGGACGAGGCCGACCAGGGCACCGAAGTCCTCCAGCAGGACGACGGGGAGCTCGGGTGCCTTGGCGCGGCGGATGAACTCCCTCCAGGAGAGGCTGCCCCGGGTGGTGTTCGACTCCTTGATCGCCGTACGGAAGGAGAAGCCCTCCGCGGCGATGGCGAAGACGAGGACGCCGACCGGCCAGTACCAGGCCTCGATCGCGTGCGGGTTCCTGATCTTCTCGTAGCCCTCGTAGACCGCGAACATGCCACCGACCGAGAACAGCACGATCGAGACCAGGAACGCGTAGATGTAGCGCTCGCGGCCGTAGCCGAAGGGGTGTTGGGGCGTCGCCTCGCGCTGGGCCTTCTTGCCGCCGAGCAGCAGCAGGCCCTGGTTGCCGGAGTCGGCCAGCGAGTGGACGCTCTCCGCCAGCATCGACGACGAGCCGCTGAACAGGAACGCCACGAACTTCGCTACCGCGATGGCGAGGTTGGCGCTGAGCGCCGCCACGATCGCCCTGGTTCCGCCTGACGCGCTCATGGAGTTGCCGTCTTCCCTTCGTCGGTTGCCCCGTGCGGGGGCCGGCCGGTGCCGGACCCCGCGGCGGCACATTGTTACATCAGGCAACCACTGTGGCGCGGAACACCGTTCCCGTACCGGACAGTTCGGTCTCCTCCTCCGCCGGTACGAAGACGGACGCGCCCGGGGTCAGGGCCAGTCCCCCGACCGCGGGGCGGCCCGCGGTGCAGAGGACGATCTGCGGGGTCGGCGCGGTGAGCCGGGTCGGGGCCGCGCCCTCCGCGCGTACGAAACGGGAGAGGCGGAACTCGTCGATCGGGGTCTCGTACAGCTCCTCCCCCGCCTCCGACGCCTCGGGGCGCAGGACGCCCGGGTCGGTGGGCTCGAAGCGTACGACCCGGAGCAGTTCGGGGACGTCGACGTGTTTCGGGGTCAGGCCGCAGCGCAGCACGTTGTCGGAGTTGGCCATGATCTCCACGCCCATGCCACCGAGGTAGGCGTGCGGCACCCCGGCGCCGAGGAACAGGGCCTCCCCGGGCTGGAGTTGGACGTAGTTCAGGAGCATCGCCGCGATCACGCCGGGGTCGCCGGGGTAGTGGTGCGCGAGGGTGGCGTACGCGGTGTACCGCGCGCCGCCCAGGCGTGCGCACGCGGCGGCCGTCTCGGTCACCGTGGCCGCCATCTCGGCGCGGTCGGCGGTCAGTACGGCCGTGAGGACCTCGCGCAGGGCCGCCTCGGCGGGGTGGGCGCGCAGCAGGTCGACGTACGGCTTGAGCGAGTCGACCTCCAGGGCGGCCAGGGTCTCGGCGGCGTCCTCGGGCGCGCTGAAGCCGCACACGCCCTCGAAGGGCGTGAGCGCGCAGATCAGTTCGGGCTTGTGGTTGGCGTCCTTGTAGTTGCGGTGCGGTGCGTCGACCGGAATCCCCGCGCGCTCCTCGGCCTCGTACCCCTCGTGTGCCTGCGCGAGGTCGGGGTGGACCTGGAGGGAGAGCGGGGCGCCCGCCGCGAGGACCTTGAGGAGGAAGGGCAGGCGCGGACCGAAGCGGGCCACGGCGGCGCGGCCCAGCTCGGCCGCCGGGTCCGCCGCGATCACGTCTGACAACGATGTCGGCCCCGCGCCCCGGTCGAGCCGGGACGGGGCGCCGGGGTGGGCGCCCATCCACATCTCGGCCTGCGGTTCGCCGGTGGGGGCGGTGCCGAAAAGTTCCGGGATGAGGGTGGTGGAGCCCCAGGCGTAGGGACGGATGGTGTTGGTGAGACGGTCCATGGGTCGTCCTGTGTTCTCTTTCGGCTTCCGGAAGACGTTCCACCTTCGGACTTGCCGAAGGCTTCCGGCTCTCCGAGGCGTGGACTGGCTGTGGCAGGCGCCCTGTCCCTGGGCAGACCCCGGCCGCGCGGCGCGGGCGGGGTCAGGTCGACGCGATCGTCAGGTACACGGTCGCGAAGTCGGTGATGGCGAGGAGCTCGGCGAGGCATTCGAGCTCGGAGCCTTCCTCGGGTTCGAGCTCGCTGACCGGGGCGTCGTGGCTCAGCGCGAGCTCGCGGGCAGCGGGAGCGGCGGAGAGGCCGCCGGTGGGGCGGTCGCGCAGCAGGAAGACCCGGGCGTGCAGCCGCTCCGGCTCGTCGACGCGGTCGCGGAAGAAGTCGTCGGGGTCCGCGCCGGCCGCGAGCGAGCCCGCGAGCAGCACGCCGTGCGCGGGCAGCGCCTCGGGCAGTTCCGCGGCGAGCGCCGGGTGGCCGGACAGCTCGCTGAGCACCGCGGCGAACCGGCGGCCGACCGGTGCCGCGGCCAGGCCCTCGGTCCAGATCAGCGGGAGCGACTCGGCGAGCTCGGAGGCGAGCGTCTTGGCGGGGTTGCTGTACGTCGCGATGGCCGGGCCGCAGCGTTCGGCGGTGCGGTCCAGGCGGGCGGCGATCTTCTCGACGGTCTCGGGCGGCGCGCTGAGCAGGCCGACGCGGTCGAGCAGCGCGAGCAGCGGCGTGAACAGCGACCACAGGGCGCCCGGGCTCGCGGCGGACATCTCAGCCTCGTCGGGCTCGAAGGGGGCCGCCGCCATCGGGACGACCAGGCCGTGCACGCCGTCCACGGCCTCCGCGAGCGGGGAGCGCTGCGGGGCGACGGCCACGACGTTGCAGCCCCTGCGGTACGCCTGCTCGGCGAGGAGGGCGAGACCAGGTTCGGTGCCGTCGGTGGTGGTGATGAGCAGCAGGTCGACGGAGCCCGCCCAGCCCGGCAGGCTCCAGCGCAGGGCGCCCGCCGCGGGGGCCACCCCGGTGGACTCCAGGCGGGTGACCGGGGCCGAGGACCCCGCCAGCGCCCTGATCAAATCGGCCACGTTCATCGCCGCGGTGCCGGGGCCCGCGATCAGTACGGAGCGGGGGCGGCCCTCCGGCTTCAGCTCGGCGATGCCGGCCTCCACCGCGTGCCGGGCCGCGGTGCGGACGCGGGCGCCCGCCTCCGCCGCGCCGCGCAGCAGCCCTCGGCGGTCGGCCCTGGCGAGGGCTTCCGGTGCGTCGAGCAGCGACTCGTCGAGCATGGGGGTCGGCCTCCGGCTCTACTTGGCGGTTACCGGGACGGTGCGCGGGCGGGGCCCGCACCCTGGTTACGCGGGGCGGCGGGCCTCGTCCACGAGGAGGACCGGGATGCCGTCGCGCACCGGGTAGGCCAGTCCGCAGTCCTTGCCGGTGCAGATCAGCTCGGGCTCGTCCGCCGAGGTCGCGTCGCTGAGCGGGGCGTGGCAGGCCGGGCAGGCGAGGATCTCGAGGAGGCCGGCTTCGAGCGGCATGGGGTTCCCTTCGGCGATTCTTCGTTCCGTACGCGTACGGAACGCGCGCGGGGGTCGGGCCAGGTCAGCCTACCGCCGGGGTGAGCGGGGCGCGTGCCCCGCGAAGATCCCGCCGAAGGCCCGGGCGGGGGCCCGCTCGAACTCCCGGCGAGCCAGTGGAAGCCCGGGCCGTGGCCGCAGCCGCTCACGTGCGGCGGGGTTGGCCGCTCGCCCCCCATCGCATCGCCCGGCGGACCGCTCGCGCGCAGGCAGGCCAAGGCCGGCCGACCGACACCGCGCCGCCACCGCCCAGCGGGGCCGCTCACGCGCAATCCGGCCTGCCGACGCACCGCTCTCTACGTAGAGCACCGCCGGGGGTCCGGCCCGCGAGAAGCGGGCGACACGTACAGCCCGCCCGCGATCTCGGCGTTGGTGGCGGTGGCGCCGGTGGGTGAGGTCGCGGCGCGCGTCAACCGGCGTGGCGGGCGGGGCTGACCAGCCTGTGCCTCCTCGTCCCGGCACGGGCGACGCTCGCACACCATGCGGCCGGGGCTCGCCAGCCGACACCCCGCCCGGCGGACCGCTCCCGAGTACTGGGCGGGGCTGATCAACCCGCGCCTCGTCGGCCCCGCCCGGCGGACCGCTCGTGTGCGGCGCGGCCGGAGCCGGGCCAGCACCCCCGCCCCGCCGGGTCTCACCCGCACCGCGGGCGCGGGACGTGCCTCAGGCTCGGACGATCGCCAGGACCTCGTCGCGTACCTTCGCCATCGTCGGCTCGTCGCGTGCCTCGACGTTCAGGCGGAGCAGCGGCTCGGTGTTGGAGGCGCGCAGGTTGAACCACCAGTCCTGGGCGGTGACGGTGAGGCCGTCGAGCTCGTCCAGGGTGAGGCCCTCGTGGCCCTCGTAGGCGGCCCGGACGGCGGCTGCGCGGGCCGCCTGGTCGTCGACGGTGGAGTTGATCTCGCCCGAGCCCGTGTAGCGGTCGTACTGGGCGACGAGGTCGGAGAGGCTGCCCTCCTGGCCGCCGAGCGCGGCCAGGACGTGGAGCGCGGCCAGCATGCCGGTGTCCGCGTTCCAGAAGTCGGCGAAGTAGTAGTGCGCGGAGTGCTCGCCGCCGAAGATCGCTCCGGTGGCCGCCATCTCCTGCTTGATGAAGGAGTGGCCGACGCGGGTGCGGACGGGGGTGCCGCCGTTCTCGCGGACCACCTCCGGCACGGACCAGGAGGTGATCAGGTTGTGGATCACGGTGCCGCCGGGGTGCCGGGCGAGCTCGCGGGCCGCGACCAGGGCGGTGATCGCGGAGGGCGAGACCGGCTCGCCCCGCTCGTCGACGACGAAGCAGCGGTCCGCGTCGCCGTCGAAGGCCAGGCCGAGGTCGGCCCCCTCGGCGCGGACGCGGGCCTGGAGGTCGACGATGTTCGCCGGGTCGAGCGGGTTGGCCTCGTGGTTGGGGAAGGTGCCGTCGAGCTCGAAGTACATCGGGACCAGGTCGAGGGGCAGGCCTTCGAACACGGTGGGCACGGTGTGCCCGCCCATGCCGTTGCCCGCGTCGACCACGACCTTCAGGGGGCGGATGGCCGAGAGGTCGACGAGCGACTTGAGATGGGTCGCGTAGTCCGTCAACGTCTCGCGCTCGCCGATGGTGCCCGGCTCGGCCGCCGGGCCCGGGGCGCCCTGCTCGGACCACCGCTCGACCAGCGCGCGGATGTCGGCGAGGCCGGTGTCCTGGCCGACCGGGGCCGCGCCCGCCCGGCACATCTTGATGCCGTTGTAGCGCGCCGGGTTGTGCGAGGCGGTGAACATCGCACCCGGCAGGTCCAGGGCTCCGGAGGCGTAGTACAGCTGGTCGGTGGAGCACAGGCCGATGAGGGTGACGTCCGCGCCCAGGGCGGCCGCGCCGCGCGCGAAGGCGGCGGAGAGGCCGGGCGAGGAGGGCCGCATGTCGTGGCCCACGACGATGGCGTCGGCCCCCGTCACGGTGACGAAAGCGGCGCCGAAGAGCTCGGCAAGGGACTCGTCCCACTGATCCGGCACCACTCCGCGGACGTCGTACGCCTTCACGATCTGCGACAGATCAGCAGCCACGGCCCAACCTTCCCTGATGTCGTCGACGGCGCCCTCCGCGGGGCACCGACCGGGCCACCAAACTACCCGCCGCCGCCTGGGCGCCGGCCACAGCTTCGGTGGACCAGGACGCGACTGTGCCAACTCGGCGGCGATACCTGCGGGGTTGGGAACGGCGGCGGGAGGCGCGTCAGGACTCGGGCGAGCGCAGGACGCGCAGATGGCCCCGGCGCCCGACCTCGACCGGGTCCGCCGCCCGCGCCCCGCCGGCCTCGGCGGCCCGCTCCTGGGGGCGGGCGGCCTCGCGCACGGCGTTGGCGAGCGCTTCCAGGTCGTCGCCGCTGGGGCGGGCCGGGGCGGAGGCGTCGGTCAGGCGGACGACCTCCCAGCCGCGGGGCGCGGTCAGGCGCTCGCTGTGCTCGGCGCACAGGTCGTAGCAGTGGGGTTCGGCGTAGGTGGCGAGCGGACCGAGAACTGCGGTCGAGTCCGCGTAGACGTACGTCAGTGTCGCGACGGCAGGGCGGCCGCACGCGGTGCGCGAACAGCGACGTACAGGGCTCACGACGTTGGACGGTACCGCACTCTTGACCGGGCCGCGACGACTCTCCACCACGTCACTCCACCGTGTCGCGGTGTGAGCTCGGGCACAGGGGGTGCCGGAGCAACTGCGCTGACCTGCACGGGAACAGAGGACCACGGGCTGTTACCGGCCTTCTGCCGACCGCCACTTGGGAATTATTCGGTCAAACGGCGCGAAATCCTAGGTCTTGGACGGGCCGGTAACCGCTCTCATGCGTGGCCGAAATGGTCATCCCGCGACATGCCCGCGACATGCGGACTCCCGGGCCGTCGCCGCGATCGCCACCGGCCCCGGAGGGCTACGCTGCGTCAGTGATGGACAGCTCCAGCTCAGCCGAAGGTACTGGCTCCCGTTCGGGGCCCCGGCGCCGCGACCGGCACGGCCGTGGCATGCGCGGGCCCGTGGCCCCTCCCCAGGTGCCCCTGTCGGCCAGCAGGGCGGAGACCTTCCGCGATCTCGTGCTCGACTCGGTGGAGCGCCTGGAGCGGCGCTGGCCCCAGCTGGCGGAGGTCGAGTTCCTGGTCACCGACGTCCCGTTCCGGGAGGCCCCCGGCGCCGGGGACGACGACGGGGAATCGGCGGCCTGGAGCGACGAGGCGGTGCCGCTGGGCCGCGCGCTGCCGGCCGGCAAGGACCGGCCCGCCCGGATCCTGGTCTACCGCAGGCCGGTCGAGATCCGCACCAAGAACCGGGACGAGCGCGCCCTGCTCGTCCACGAGGTCGTGGTCGAGCAGGTCGCCGAACTCCTGGGCCTGGCCCCGGAGTCGGTCGACCCGCGGTACGGCCAGGACTGAGCGCGCCCTACTTCTCCAAAACCGTGAGGTCCTGGGCAGCCGCCGGGACGGCGACCGTGCCCTTGTCGTCGGCCAGCGTCTGCACCGTGAACATCGGGACCCCGTCCTGCGTGATCGCCAGCGTGCGCGCCGCGTAGACGGGTCCGCCGGCGGGGTCGGGCTCGACGGTCAGCGCGTACGAGCCCTTGAGGCCCGAGGGGGCCGGCGGGTCGACGGCGAGGGTGGTGCCCGCCTTCACGGTGTACGTCCTGGACTGCGGCTCGCCGCCCTCGGTGCCCGCGGAGGAGGTGACCTTCACCGTGGCGTCCTTGGTGCCGGGGGCCGTCAGGGCGAGCGAGGACGCCTTGTCGCGGTTGTCGGTCACCGTCGCGCGGGCGCCCACCTGGGCGGCCGCCGGGATGAAGCCGATCTCCTGCTTGTCGCCGGTGCCGCGGACCACGCGCAGCGCCGCGACGACCGGAGTGCCGCCGTCCGAAACCGGGGTGAGCAGAAGGGAACCCGCCTCGCCCCTCGTGACGTTCTTCAGATCGAAGGACGCTGTCATCCCCGATTTCACGTGGACGGTGTCCAGCCCCGCCGGTGCGAAGCCGCCCCCTTTGCCCAGCAGCTTCACCTTCAAGTCGGCGTCGTCCGCGCCCTTCGCGTACACGACGAGGCGTACGTCGGTGGCGTCGCCCGGGATGCCCGGAAGCACCTGGGAGGCGGCCGCGTCCGCCGACGCGGGCAGCCAGTCCGCGCCCGCCTTCGCGTCGGTGGCCTGCACCACCGCGCCGACCCGGCCCGCCCGGGTGGCGACATGCACCGTCAGATCGTCGGCCACCGTGCCGGTCAGCGTGGAGAGGAGAACGGGAACGCTCGACCTGGCGGGGACCGTGATGCCCTCGCCGATGTCGGCCTTGATCGGACCGTCCTTGCCGAAGAGCTCGATGTCGGCGACGGCCGCGGTGTTGTCGGGGTTGGTCAAGTGGACGTAGTCCTGACGGTCCTTGGCCGTGGACGCGCCGGGGAACCAGAAGTCGGCGTCCGGCGCGGTGCAGCTGGTGCCGAGCAGCGCGCGGTTCGCGCCGCCGGTGATCTGGGTGACCTCCTGGGCGGCCCAGCCCGGAGCGAGCAGTCCGTCGGCGGAGCCGGTGAGCGCGGGCGCGTCGGCGCCGGACACGGTGGCGGCGCCCGGCTTGCCGGGCGCGCTCAGGGAGACGACCGGCTTGTCGGACGCCGGCTTGTCGGACGCCTTCTTGTCCTTGCCCTTGCCGTCCTTGCCGTCTTTGGTCTTGCCCGTCGAGGCCGAGGGAGCGGGCGAGGAGCCGCCCGAGTCGGCGGGCGGCGGTACCGCCGGGGTCAGCGCCGCCGTGCCCGGCTTGCCCTGCCCGGTGCCCTTGGGCGTGAAGGCCGTGTACGTGGTCTGGGCGAGGTCGGAGTTGCTGGGCGCCGGGCACAGCAGGCTGGAGCGTTCGACGGGCAGCCGGGCCGGTGACGTGGCGCCGGTGTCGGCCGTGCCGCCGGGCGTGGTAAGCGAGGCGAAGCCGGTCAGCGCGGCGAGGGCGACGGCCCCCGCGGCGAGGGAGAGGGTGGTGCGCTTCACTGCTGGCTCCCGTCGGGGCGGTGCGGCTGCTGCTCGGGCTGCTCGGGCGGGTATCCGTAGCCGTACGGGTCGTACGTTCCGTCCGGCGGCAGCGACTGCGGCTGCCCCTGCGGCTGCTGGTAGGGGTCGTATTGCTGCTGCCCCTGCCCGTCCGCGTACTGGCCCTCGCCGAACTGCCCGCCGTCACCCGGCACTTGGGGGTACGGCGCCTCGGGGTAGTGCTGCTCGGGGTACGGGACCTGGGCGTACTGGCCGTCGGGGTACTGCTGGTAGCCGGGGTACTGCTGCTGGTACGGGTCGTACTGCTGCTGGTCCTGCTGATCGTGGTGCGCCGCGTCGGCGGCCGGGGAGGTGGTGGCGTACTGCGCCGCGTCCCACTCCTCGTACGCGGGCTGCTGCGGGATCCCGGGCTGCTGCTCGGAGGGCTCGTCGCCGACGGCCTCCGCCTCGGCCTGCGCGCGGAGCCGGCGGGCCCGGCGGCCCTCGCCCGCGACCGGCTGGGCGGGGACGGCGGCCACCGCGGCCTCCGGTTCGGGCAGGTCGTCGTCGATCTCGCGGCGGCGGCCCGGCAGGGCGAGCACGAGCAGGACGACGGCGAGCGCGGCCTGGGCCCAGATCCAGGCGGTGTGCGTGAAGGGGCCGTCGTAGGTGACGTCGAGCCGGCCCGCGTCGGCGGGCAGTTCGAAGCCCTGGGCCCAGCCGTCAACGGTGGTCTTCTTGAGCGCCTTGCCGTCGAGGGTGGCGGTCCAGCCGGGGGCGCTCCGGTCGGCGATGCGCAGGACGCGGCCCGCTTCACCGGCCGGGATCCTGGTGTGGATGTCGACGGGGTCCGCGGCGACCGGCAGCGTCTCGCCGCCCTTGGCCGGCACGATCACGGCGCGGGCGACCTGGCGGTCCACCCGCCACAGGGCGCTGCCGTCGAGCTGGCTGAGCCTGCTGAGCCCGGGCGTCGAGTCCAGGGTGCGGGCGAAGGAGCGGGGCGCGCCGTCGCGGACCAGCACATAGCGCACGGCGTAGGCGCTGAGCTGGCTCGACTGGTCGGCGCCGGAGCCCGCGACGAGGTTGGAGACGACCTTGCCGAGCCCGGCGTCACCGCTCGCGGACGCGGCGAGTTCGGCGTCGCCGAGCTGTCCGCCCGAGCCCCGGACCAGCGTGTACGCGACCTTGGCGGGCGAGGTGCCGCCGAGGACCAGGGTGCGGGCCTGGTCGCGGGTGCCGCTCTCCTCGGCGACGAAGGCCGGCACCTGCACCGGGTCGCGGCGCTCCAGCGGTCCCGCGGCGCCGCCGATCATCCAGTTCGCGGCGGAGTAGACGGGGCCGACGGCGGCCGCGAGCGCGATGAGCGCGGCGACCGGCTGACGCCAGCCGAAGCCGTGCCCGGCCACCCGGGTCCGGCCGCCCTCGGCGCCGAGCACGCCCGCGGCGAGCAGCGCGAGCCCGTACACGAGGGTCGCGGGCCCGGCCCAGGCGCCGCGGTTCGACAGGACCGCGAAGAGGAAGCCGGTGAGCGCGACCGCCCAGGCGGCGCGGATCGCGAAGGTGCGCTCCGTGCGGAGCAGCGCCGCGAGGGCGGCCCCGACGAAGCCGATGAGCAGCAGCCCTTGGACCGTCTTCGGCCCGCCGGGGCTGGCCCCGAGCAGGTCGAGCGCGCCGGCCGAGCCGTTCCCGTACGCGAGGCCCGCCTCCTTGAGGAAGCCGGAGGGGCCGGTGAGCAGGGTGAGCGACCAGGGCGCGAGCATCAGGAGCGGGGTGCCGACGGCGGCCAGGAAGCGCAGCCCGTACGCCGTGATGTCGCCCCGGCGCAGGGCGAGCACGCCGAGGCCGAGCAGCACCGCGATGGGCCACACGACGGGCGTGAAGGCGGTCGCGATGGTGAGGAGCAGCGCGTACGTCCAGGTGGCGCGCCAGCTGCCGCGGGCTCCGTCGCCGCGGAACCCGGCGGCCGCGACCCCGGCCCGGGCGATCAGCGGCAGCAGGATCGCGAGGACTGCGGTGCCGAGCCGACCCGCGGCGAGCGCGCCGGTGGAGGCGGGCAGGAAGGCGTAGGCGATGGCCGCCCAGGCGCGCAGTTGGCGGGACGCGGTCAGGGGGCGGGCGGCGAAGTAGGCGGTGAGCCCGGCCAGCGGGACCGAGCAGACGAGGAGCAGGGTGAGCGCGAAGCCGGTCGAGCCGAAGCAGAGCGCGGACAGCACGGCGATGATCGCGAGGTAGGGCGGCGCGGTCTGGGTGCCGCCCGTGCCGATGGGGTGCCAGGCGTCCGCGTACCGGCCCCACAGCGCCCCGACGTCGCCGGGGGCGGGCAGCAGGGCGCCGCCCATGAGGGTGCCGCCGCCGAGCAGGTCGCGGCAGGCGACCAGGGAGACGAGCAGGAGGAGCGCGAAGAGGACCGGGGCCGGCCTGCGGGCGATCTTCTTCAGGCGGGCGAACTGCTCGATCTCCAGGAAGTCGGCGTCGTCGCCGCCGGGGCCGGACTCGACGGCGCCGTGCCGGGAACCGCCGGTGTCCTCGGTGCCCGCGCCGAGGCTGCCCGCCACGGATTCGACGGTGGCGCGGATGGTGGCGCCGGGCGGCGGGAACAGCGGCCGCAGTTCGCTCGCCTCGACGCCGCTCTTGCCGCGCCTCTTGCGTCCGGCGAGGATCCGGCCGGGCCGCAGCAGGGTGCCGAAGAGGCCCATGACCTCGTCGACGGCCTGCCCGGGGACCTTGCCCACCAGATAGGCGAAGGTGCGCAGCAGGGTGCCGACCACGATGCGGAGCAGCACGTAAGGGAGCAGCGCGGGGCGGGAGTTGACGAGCATGGTGTAGACGGCGCCCGCCTTGTCGACCCGGTGCGGGTTGACGACCGAGCGGCCCGCGCAGTCGACGGTGCGGCGCTCGCGGGCGGCGGCCTCGGCGTGCCGGACGGCGGCGTCGGGGGCGACGAGGACGGTGTGCCCGGCGGCGTGGGCGCGCCAGCACAGGTCGACGTCGTCGCGCATCAGGGGCAGCCTGCGGTCGAAGCCGCCGAGCTCCTCCCACACGTCGCGGCGGATCAGCATGCCCGCCGAGGACACCGAAAGCACGGGGCGGACCTGGTCGTGCTGGCCCTGGTCCTGTTCGCGCCGGTCGAGCCCGGTCCAGCGGCGCCCGCTGTGCGCGATGGAGACGCCGACCTCAAGGAGCTGCTTGCGGTCGTACCAGCCGCGGAGCTTGGGGCCGATGATCGCGGCGTAGGGGTTGGAGTCGGCGACGCGGAGCAGTTCGGCGAGCGCGTCGGGCTCGGGGGCGCAGTCGTCGTGGAGCAGCCAGAGCCACTGCACGGGCTCGCCGTGCGGGAGTTCGGGCAGGTCGTAGCTGTCGTCGCGCCAGGTGCGCGAGACGGGGTCCCAGCCGCTGGGGCGCTTGAGGTAGGGCAGTTCCTCGGGGCCGAGCACGGGCGCGGTGCGGGCGGCCTCCTCGACGGCCGCGCCGAAGCCGGTGCGGCGGGCGAGGTGCAGGACGCGGTCGGCGCCGAGCGCCTCGGTGACCAGGCGCGCGGAGTCGTCGGCGCTGCCGGTGTCGGCGGCGTAGGCGTTCTGTACGGGGCGTTCCTGGCCGAGCAGTCCGGACAGGACGTCGGGGAGCCAGCGGGCGCCGTCGTGCGAGACGACCACGGCGGTGACGACGTGTCGGGGGAACTCGGGGGTCGCGGCCGCCTCGTACGGGGCCGTCGACTGGCTGTGCACGGACATCGAGGTACGGGCCCCTCCGCCCCGGAAGGCTGCTGTGCTGACTGCGGTCGGCGCGGCCGGCGGTGTGAGACGGGCTCTGACGTGACCGGAGTGCCGTGGACAGCGCCCCACACTAACGGCTGCCACACGAACGGTCCGCCGACTGCGGACGGGGCGCAGGGGACGGACCGTTGGTTGTGTACGGAGTTGGGCGGTTTGGGCGCCCGGGGTGGTCGCCGGGGGTCGGACGGCGACCTGGTGCGGTCCGGAAGCGGACTCGGACCTCTCAGACCGCGGCCTTCTTCAGGCGGCGGCGCTCACGCTCGGACAGGCCGCCCCAAATACCGAAGCGCTCGTCGTTGGCGAGGGCGTACTCAAGGCATTCGGAGCGCACTTCGCAGGCGAGGCAGACCTTTTTGGCCTCTCTGGTGGAGCCGCCCTTTTCGGGGAAGAAGGATTCGGGGTCGGTCTGGGCGCAGAGAGCCCGTTCCTGCCAGCCGAGCTCCTCTTCGGCCTCGTCGACCAGCAGTTCCTGAAACAGCTCGGTCATGTGCGCCCCTCGTCTGTCTTTGCTGCCCCGTGATGTTGCCGTTACCGAATCCGGCCGAACGACACGAGTGAAATTACAAGTGTGCGGATCCGGGCGAGTCAAGCCGAGATCTGCTATTGGGCTCCGTATTCACTCTGCGGAACCAAGGCTATGCGGAAAGTGTTCAAATCACCAAAAAGGTGACAGATGCCACTGGCTCACGTCGACGCCTCTCCGTAGCGGCCACCCATCTCCCGCTCGACTGCGACTACAGAGGAGGACGAGGCGAGTGTTGATCTTGTTGCACCCGTACCCGGAAAGCGGTCCGGATCACATTCGGATCACGAGAAGGCAACGGCGTTTGGTTGCGCGGTTGCTGCGCCACATCTCCCGCCCCACGACTGCACAAACCTTTCTCCCGCCCCAGTAACCGGATGAGGTGAAAAATTGCCGCCAAATCGGGCATTGGGTTGACAAGGGGGCCACCGTGCCGGTCTCCTGGATCTCATGTCAGTGACCGCAGCGCACCGAGCGACCCACGTCCGTGGGTTCCGCAGCGCTGTCCAGGCGCGCTGCTGCTGTTCCAGCTGTTGATCCCGCACCTCCTGCCCCACGTGCGATCCAGCTTCTCCCCTCGCCTCCCCTGAGACGCCGCCTCCTGCGAGAGCGTCCGCTCCGGGCGGCCGCCGTCTCGCGAGACACCTCTTCTGCGACACCCCAGCACTTCTGCCGAGGAACCCCCGCACCATGAACAGCAGCCACAGCGACCTCCAGATCGCCGGTGACATCCTCGAGGTCCAGCACCTCCTGCAGCCCGCCCGCGAGCACCCCGGCACCGTCGCCGAGTTCGCCGGACTCGCCCGCGCCATCGCCGCCGACCGCTCCCAGTGGGCCCACCTCGTCCAGTACGACGCGGTCTCCCGCTGGTACCACCGCCTGCGCGCAGTTCCCCAGGCTCTCGGCTCCGCCGGAGCAGGGGAGTCCCCCATCGGCTACGAGGTCTGGCTGCTCTCGTGGGTGCCCGGCCAGGGCAGCGGCGCCCACGACCACGGCGCCTCGTCGGGCGTACTGACGGTCCTGGAGGGCAAGTTGACCGAGCGCACCGAGCGCGGCACCCGGACCCTGACCGCCGGGTCCCAGCGGGTCTTCGCGCCGGGCTACGTCCACGACGTCGTCAACGACTCCCTCGAACCGGCCGTGAGCCTGCACGTCTACTACCCGGGCCTGACCGACATGCCGATGCACCCCACCCAGAGCTCCACCCCGGCGACCCAGGACGCCGTCCCCGCCTGAGGCCCGCCCGCCACCCCTGACAGACTGTCCGCATGCGCATTGTGGTTCTGGCAGGCGGCATCGGTGGTGCCCGCTTCCTCCGTGGTCTGAAGTCCGCCGCCCCCGACGCGGACATCACCGTCATCGGCAACACCGGTGACGACATCCATCTCTTCGGCCTCAAGGTCTGCCCCGACCTCGACACCGTGATGTACACCCTGGGCGGTGGCATCAACGAGGAGCAGGGCTGGGGGCGTACGGACGAGTCCTTCGCCGTGAAGGAGGAGCTCGCCGCGTACGGGGTCGGGCCCGAGTGGTTCGGGCTCGGCGACCGCGACTTCGCGACCCACATCGTCCGTACGCAGATGCTCGGCGCGGGCTATCCGCTGAGCGCCGTCACCGAGGCGCTGTGTGCCCGCTGGCAGCCGGGCGTCCGCCTCATCCCGATGTCCGACGACCGCGTCGAGACCCATGTGGCGATCGACGTGGACGGCGAGCGCAAGGCCGTCCACTTCCAGGAGTACTGGGTGAAGCTGCGGGCCTCCGCGGAGGCGCAGGCCGTGGTGCCGGTCGGCGCCGAGCAGGCCAAGCCCGCGCCCGGCGTCCTCGAAGCGATCGCCTCGGCCGACGTCATCCTCTTCCCGCCGTCCAATCCGGTCGTCTCGGTCGGCACCATCCTGGCCGTGCCCGGCATCCGCGAGGCGATCGCCGAGGCGGGCGTGCCGGTGGTCGGCCTCTCCCCCATCGTCGGCGACGCCCCGGTGCGCGGCATGGCCGACAAGGTCCTCGCGGCCGTCGGCGTGGAGTCCACCGCGGCGGCCGTCGCCGAGCACTACGGCTCGGGGCTGCTCGACGGCTGGCTCGTCGACACCGTGGACGCCGGCGCGGTCGCCCGCGTCGAGGAGGCGGGCATCCGCTGCCGCGCCGTGCCGCTGATGATGACGGACCTGGACGCGACGGCGGCCATGGCCCGCGAGGCCCTCACGCTGGCCGAGGAGGTCCGCGCGTGAGCTCCTCCTTCCGGGTCTGGGCGCTGCCGGGGCTGCCGGAGGTGCGGGCCGGTGACGACCTCGCGAAGCTGATCGCGGCGGCCGAGCCCGGCCTCGCCGACGGCGACATCCTGCTCGTCACCTCGAAGATCGTCTCCAAGGCGGAGGGCCGGATCACCGAGGCCGCCGACCGCGAGGCGGCGATAGACGCCGAGACGGTACGGGTGGTGGCGCGGCGCGGCACCCTGCGCATCGTCGAGAACCGGCAGGGCCTGATCATGGCCGCCGCGGGCGTGGACGCCTCCAACACCCCTGCCGGGACCGTGCTGTTGCTGCCCGAGGACCCGGACGCCTCGGCTGCCGCGATCCGCGCCGGGCTGCGCGACGCGCTCGGCGTGGAGGTCGGCGTGATCGTCACCGACACCTTCGGGCGGCCGTGGCGCAACGGCCTGACCGACGTGGCGATCGGTGCCAGCGGCGTGCGCGTCCTCGACGACCTGCGGGGCGGCACCGACGCGCACGGCAATCCGCTGAGCGCGACCGTGATCTCGCTCGCCGACGAACTGGCCGCCGCGGGCGACCTGGTGAAGGGCAAGGCCGGTGGCCTTCCGGTCGCGGTGGTCCGCGGGCTCGGCCACCTCGCGGGCGAGGGCTCGGCCCGCGAGATGGTGCGCGCCTCCGTGGACGACATGTTCCGCCTGGGCACCTCCGAGGCGGTACGGGAGGCGGTCACCCAGCGGCGTACGGTACGGGCCTTCACGGCCGAGCCCGTCGACCCGGGCGCGGTGCGGCGCGCGGTGGCGGCGGCGGTCACCGCCCCGGCCCCGCACCACACGACGCCTTGGCGCTTCGTACTGCTCGAATCCGCCGGGTCCCGCACCCGGCTGCTCGACGCGATGCGGGACGCCTGGATCGCCGACCTGCGCCGCGACGGCAAGTCCGAGGAGTCCATCGCCAAGCGGGTGGCGCGCGGTGAAGTCCTGCGCGCCGCGCCGTACTTGGTGGTGCCCTGCCTGGTGATGGACGGCTCGCACAGCTACGGCGACGCCCGCCGCGACGGCGCCGAGCGCGAGATGTTCGTGGTGGCGGCGGGCGCGGGCGTGCAGAACTTCCTGGTGGCCCTCGCGGGCGAGCGCCTCGGCTCGGCCTGGGTGTCCTCGACGATGTTCTGCCGCGAGGTCGTGCGCGAGGTGCTCGACCTGCCCGCGCACTGGGACCCGATGGGGGCGGTGGCCGTCGGGCACGCGGCCGAGCCGCCCAAGGAGCGCCCGGCGCGCGAGGCGTCCGCGTTCATCGAGGTGCGCTGACCCCGCTCCGGCCGGTCCCGCCTACAGCGGCGCGATGTCGCGTGGCTGCATGCGCGGGGCCCGGCGCGGCGGGGTGTGCCCGCTGAGCAGGATCAGCCGGGCGGCCCGGTGGCGCTGGCCCGCGTACGGTTCGAGCAGGGCCAGCATCTCGGCGTCGTCGGCGTTGCGGTTGCCCGCGAGCGCGTGACCGATGATGCCGGGCAGGTGGAGGTCGCCGACCGTCACCAAGTCGGCCGCGCCGATGGCCCGTTGGAGGGTTTCGGCGGCCGTCCACGGGCCGATGCCCGGGATGAGCTGGAGCCGCTCGGCGGCCTTCACGGCGTCCATGCTGGCCGCCTCCTCCATGCGGCGGGCCACCCGCACCGCGCGCATGACGGTGTCCGAGCGCTTGGCGTCGACCCCGGCGCGGTGCCACTCCCAGGACGGGATCAGCGCCCAGGCCCGGGCGTCGGGCATGACGTACATGCCCTCGGGGGCGCCCGGGGCGGGCTCGCCGTGCCTGCGGACCAGGAGCCGCCAGGCGCGGTACGCCTCGATCGTGGTGACCTTCTGCTCCAGGACCGACGGGATCAGCGATTCCAGCACCAGGCCGGTGCGGGTCAGGCGCAGGCCGGGGCGGTCGCGGTGGGCCTGCGCGACGAGTCGGTGGCGCGGCGTGAAGGCCTCCGGCTCGTCCAACTCCCCCAGCATCGCCGGGAGTTGCTCCAGCATCCACTCCGCGCCCGCGCCCCACGCCTCGGCGTACGCGGTGCCCTGGCGGGCCCGCACGCTGAGGGTGGCGGGGCCCTCGGGGGTCCTCGACGTGCGCCAGACCGTGCCGTCGGGGGTAGTGCGGTAGGTGGGGTCGGCGGGGCCGCGCCGGAGGGGGCCCAGGGTCAGGCCGAGGTCCACCGGGCCCTTGCGGGGGGTCCATGTCCGCGTTGTGCCGGCGGCCGCGCGGGGGGTGGGGATGCGGGGGCCGGTGGTGCGGGGGGTGAATCGTCCTGCCACGGTGGTCCTTGGGGGTGGGGTGCCCTTCGAGGGTACGCGGCTTTTGCCTCCCCGCCCCGCCCCTCCCCGAGACCCTCCGGGGGTTGAAGGACCCTGGGGCTCCGCCCCAGACCCCGTTCGCGCCTGAACGGCGCTCGTCCTCAATCTCCCCCAAGGCCTTAAGGGCCAGGGGGGACCCCCATGACGGGCTAAAGATGCCCATGCAGGCCAGCACCAGTACCGCCAGGGGCGCGGGGAACTGCGCGAGAAGCGAGCACGGCCCGCACACGAAGGAGGGGTTAGGGGCGCGGGGAACTGCGCGATCAGCCGTCCACCGCCCGCAGACAAAGGGCGGAAGCCGGACCCGCCCGGCAGGGGGCGGAGGGCCAGGGCCACCCAGCAAGCGGCGGAAGCAAGCCCGCCCAGCCAGGGGCGCGGGGAACTGCGCGAGAACCAAGCACGGCCCGCGGACGACAACAGGCCCCAGGGGCGCGAGGAACTGCGCGACCCAGCCGTCCACCTGTGGACAAGGGGCGCCGGGGGTCCGGGGCCGCCCGGCCAGGGGCGGGGCCGGGGCCGCCCGGTCAGGGGCGGGGCTACTGGTCGGAGGAGAAGCGGATCGTGGCCGCCGGGACACGCGCACCGCACCAGATCCGCACCCCCTCCCGAAGCTCGTTGTCCGCCCCGACGTCCGCCCCGTCCCCGATCACCGCCCCGCCGAGGACCGTCCGCGCGCCGATGCGCGCACCCGCTCCGACCATCGAGTCCGTGATCACCGCGCCGGGCTCGACGACCGCGTCCGACAGGATCGTGCTGCCCGTGATCCGCGCGCCCTCGCCCACCACCGCCCCGTGGCCCACCACCGTGCCGCCGGTGAGCTTCGCGTCCGGGGCGACCTGGGCCGTCGGCAGGACGAGGCGGTCGCCGCAGCGGCCGGGGACGGCCGGGGACGGGGCGCGGCCGAGCACCAGGTCGGCCGAGCCGCGGACGAAGGCCTGCGGGGTGCCGAGGTCCAGCCAGTACGTGGAGTCGACCATGCCCTGGAGGTGGGCGCCCCGCGCCAGCAGGCCGGGGAAGGTCTCCCGCTCCACCGAGACCGGGCGCCCCGCCGGGATCTCGTCGATGACCGAGCGGCGGAACACGTACGCCCCCGCGTTGATCTGGTCGGTGACGATCTCCTCGGGGGTCTGCGGCTTCTCCAGGAAGGCCGTGACCCGGCCGGTCGGGTCGGTGGGGACCAGGCCGAACGCCCTCGGGTCGTCCACCCGGGTCAGATGGAGGGAGACGTCCGCCCCCGAGGACGTGTGGGTCGACACCAGCGCCCCGATGTCCAGCCCCGTCAGGATGTCGCCGTTGAAGATCAGGACCGGCTCGTCGGGGCCCGACCGCAGCCGGGAGGCCACGTTGCGGATGGCGCCGCCGGTGCCCAGCGGCTCGTCCTCCGTGACGTACTCGATGCTGAGGCCGAGCGCGGATCCGTCGCCGAAGTACGGCTCGAACACCTCGGCCAGGTAGGAGGTGGCCAGGACGATGTGGTCGACGCCCGCCGCGTGGGCCCGGGCCAGCTGGTGGGTGAGGAAGGGGACGCCGGCCGCCGGAACCATCGGCTTGGGCGTGTTCACCGTGAGCGGGCGCAGCCTCGTGCCCTTGCCGCCGACCAGGAGGATCGCTTCTGTCACCTGTCGTCTCTGCTTCCTGCTGGGGCCGGCCTTCGGATTCCGTCGCCTTGGGGCGGAACTCCCGGCCGGCCAGTGTATGCAGACTGTCCCGGTGCTCATGTCCCCCGGTCAGCGCCGGCCCTGGTAGTGGGCCGCGGAGACCCGGGCCGCGCCGAGCCTGCTGTACAGCCGCGCCCCCGGGCACTCGGTGGCGAAGCCGTCGCGGTGACCGGAGATGGCGTTGAACCTGACGCTGCGCCCCTTCTTGTAGCGGTTGCCGCCGCCCGAGACGAGGGTGCTCTTGCCGGCCGGGTTCACTCCGTACAGACCGAGCTTCCAGGCCGCGAGCTGTTCGACGGCCTTGAGGGCGGCGGCCGACGGATTGGTGTTGGTGTACGTGCCAAGGACCGCGATGCCCATGCTGTTGGTGTTGAAACCGAGGGTGTGCGCGCCCATGACGGCCTTGGCCACGCCCCCGGCGCGGCCCTCGTAGATGTTTCCGCACTTGTCGACGGCGAAGTTGTAGCCGATGTCCCGCCAGCCGCTGCTCTTCACGTGGTAGCGGTAGATACTGCGCAGGACGGAGGGGGCCTGGGCGCAGCTGTATCCGTTGCCGGACGCGGTGTGGTGGACGAAGGCGACCTTGACGCTGCCGGTGTAGACGAAGCCGCTCTCGCGCAGCCGCTCGTCGGCGCCCCAGCCCCGGCGCGTGATGATGCGCGGCCGCGCCCCGACGTACGGGCGGGCCTGGAGGGCGGCCCCCGCGGTCTCCGTCCCGGTCGCGGCCCGGTCCAGGGCGGGCAGCACGTCGGGGTCCCGCAGCGCGCGGTCGCTCTCGACCGCCCCGCCGTCGTCGGGCCCCGCGCCGGGGTCGACGAGGTCCAGGCGCAGCCCCTTGGGGAGCGGGTCGCCCTCGTCGCCCTCGGCCCGTACGCGGGCCTCCACGGCGTCCGAGTCGCCCACCCACAGCGGCGCGGTGGAGCCGTGCAGGGGGCGGGCCGCCTCGGGGGTGTCCGGGTCGGCGGCGTGGTCGCGGTTGTGGGTCTCCAGGTCCTGCCAGCCGGACCAGGTGCCGTCCGTGCGGCCCCGGGTGCGGACCTGGACGCTGCCGTGCAGTTCGTCGCCGACGTCGTCCCAGACCACGCCGACCAGGGAGAACGGCCGCACCTCCCGTTGGGCCAGGCCCTCTTGGGCGGCGCCGCCCGCCGAGCGGTCCGTGGACAGCGGGGTCAGCGGCAGCGACTGGGTGGAACCGGCGAGTCCGGCGGCGGGCGCCGGGGCCGCGGGCGACGCCGCGACGGGCGACGTGGCCGCGAGAGGGAGGGCGAGGGCCGCGACGGCGGCGACTCCGATCGAAGACGCAAGGAAGCTACGCATGCTGACGATCGTGGCCATAGTTGTACAAATCTGTCCATTGCGGAACTGACGGTCCGTCGGCCAACCGGTGGACCCACCCGGCCCACCGGCGCCGGTGGACGCCGGGCGCGCCGCGTAGCCTTGCCCGCGTGAACGCCAGCGACCGCACCCCTGCCGACCTGCTGCGATCCGCGCTCGCCGCGGACCCGGGCCGCCCCTTCATCACCTTCTACGACGACGCCACCGGCGAGCGCGTGGAACTGTCCGTCGCCACCTTCGCCAATTGGGTGGCCAAGACCGCGAACCTGCTCCAGGGCGATCTCGCCGCCGCCCCCGGCGACCGCCTCGCGCTGCTGCTTCCCGCGCACTGGCAGAGCGCGGTGTGGCTGATGGCCTGCCACTCGGTGGGCGTGGCCGTCGAGATCGGCGGCGACCCGGCCGCGGCCGACCTCGTGGTCAGCGGCCCCGACACGCTCGATGAGGCCCGCGCCTGCACCGGCGAGCGGGTCGCGCTCGCGCTGCGCCCGCTCGGCGGCCGCTTCCCGCAGCCGCCGGACGGCTTCGCGGACTACGCCGTCGAGGTGCCGAGCCAGGGCGACCGGTTCGCGCCGTTCGTGCCGCTCGACCCGGACGCCGAGGCGCTCGCCGTCGACGGGCTCGCGCTGAGCGCCGCCGAACTCGTGGCGCGGGGCCGCGCGGAGGCCGCCGAGCTCGGCCTCGGTACGGGTTCGCGGCTGCTCTCCGGGCTCGGGTACGACAGCTGGCGAGGGCTCGCGAGCGGCCTGTACGCCCCGCTCGCCTCGGGCGGTTCGGTCGTCCTGTGCCGCAACCTGGCCCAACTGGCCGACGGCGGGCTGGAGAAGCGGGCCGAGAGCGAGCGGGTCACGCACCGCGCGCTCTGAGCGGCCGCCACCGGCGATCCGCCGGTCTCCACCCTTGTGGCCCAGTCGGGGCCCGGCCCCCGGGCCCCGGCGGCGCCCCCGGTACATGATCGACCGTACGCACAACCCTGCGCGCGATTCGGCCGTCTACCGAGGTGCCCGGCGGCGCGGCGCGCCCGCCGATCCGTGATGGCCCGTGAGGATGGACGCCGACGTGACCGACAGTGCTGGCACGCCCCCCGAACCGGAGGACCGGGCCGGGGCCGGGCAGTCACCGCCGGCCACCGGCGGCGGAACGGGCGCGCCGTCCGCGGCCGCCGAGCCCGCCGCCAAGGGCGGCCGCCGCTGGCTGCGTTGGACCGCGCTCGGCGTCTCCGTGGTGGTGCTCGCGGCCGCCGCGACCGGCTGGTGGTTCTACCGCAAGCTCGACGGCAACATCCAGACGGACACCTCCGCCGCGCACGAGCTGGACAAGTACGAGCGGGACCGGCCCGCCTCGATGGTGCACGACGCGCAGAACCTGTTGCTCATCGGCTCGGACTCGCGCGCGGGCAACAACTCCGCGTACGGCAGGGACGACGGCGGCAGCCAGCGCTCGGACACCACGATCCTGCTGCACCTGGCCGCCGACCGGCTCAGCGCCACCGCCGTCTCGCTGCCGCGCGACCTGATGGTGGACATCCCCGGCTGCGGCACGCCGGACGGCACCCGGACCAAGGAGCAATTCGCCCAGTTCAACTGGGCGTTCGAGTTCGGCGGCGCGGCCTGCACGATCCGTACGGTGGAGAAGATGACCGGCGTGCGGATCGACCACCACATGGTCGTCGACTTCAGCGGGTTCAAGGACATGGTCGACGCGGTGGACGGCGTCGAGGTGTGCCTGAAGGAGCCCGTCGAGGACCGGCAGGCCCATCTGAAGCTTCCCGCGGGCCGCCAGCTGCTCCACGGCGAGCAGGCGCTCGGTTTCGTACGCTCCCGGCACGGCTTCGGGGACGGCAGCGACACCCAACGCATGGACCGCCAGCAGCAGTTCCTCGGCTCGCTCGTCAAGAAGGTGCAGAGCAACGGGGTGCTGCTCAACCCGACCCGGCTCTTCCCGGTCCTCGACGCGGCGACCAGGTCCCTCACCACGGACCCGGGCCTGAACACGCTGAGGGACCTGTACGACCTGGTGCGCTCGGTGCGCGGGATCCCGACCGAGAACATCCGCTTCCTGACCGTTCCCCGTCAGCCGTACGCCTATGACGGCAACCGGGACGAGCTGGTGCAGCCGGACGCGGACCGGCTCTTCAAGCAGCTGCGCGAGGACCTGCCGATCAAGGTGGCGCCCGCCGCGGACGTCGCGAAGGCGAAGGAGGGCGGCAGGAACGGAGGCGGCTCCGGGGACGACAAGCCGGACGATCCGGGCCCCTCGGCGAGCCCGTCCGCGCCACCCGTCTACTCGGGTACGAATGCCGCCTCGGGCATGTGCGGCTAGGCGGGCGGTCGTGTCGACGAGCTGTGAAATGCGCGTGACCGTCAGTGAATTGAGGCCAAATGCCCGCTTGTAAAAGGCGTGCAATGTGTCACGGCCGTCGCTCTTGGCCGAACTGGCCAGATAGTGTGACGCGATCCGGTGCGACAGGCCACAGCGGGCCGCGCACCGCAGGAGCGAATGATTGAGCGCTTTGGGGGAAGCGACTCGGCACCGACGGAGGACAGAAGCAACCGTGGATGCGCAGAGCCGTGGGCGGGCCGATGACGTCGACCCCGCAGACCAGTGGGTCCTCAACCCGGACACCGGCACTTACGAATTGCGACTGAGTCCTTCCGGAACGCAGTCGAATTCCGGTCCACCGCGATCGTCGACCGGTACCGCGTCCGGCAAGGAGCCGGGCGGGTCCGGACACTCCGGGCGCCGCGAGGTGCCCGGGCAGCGCGACCGCCGGGCCAACCGGTCCCCCGACGAGTCCCCCGACGGCCGCCGCAAGCGGAAGCCCAAGGCGGCGCGCAAGAAGAAGGCGCTGCTGTGGACGGGCGGCGTGATGGGCTTCGTCCTCGTCGTCGGCGCGGGCGGCGCCTACTGGCTCTACCAGCACTTCAACGGCAACCTCAACACCGTCGACGTCGGTGACGCGGGCAGCAAGAGCACGGTGCCGGACGGGGCGTTCAACATCCTCGTCATCGGCACGGACAAGCGCACCGGCAAGGGCAACGAGGGGTACGGCGACGCCGGCAGCGAGGGCCACGCCGACACCAACATCCTCTTCCACGTCTCGGCGGACCGGACCAACGCGACCGCGATGTCCATCCCGCGCGACATGGTGATCGACATCCCCGCCTGCCCGACCAAGCAAAAGGACGGCAGCACCAAGACGGTGCGGGGCGAGAAGAAGGTGCGGTTCAACACCAGCCTGGGCCAGGAGGGCCGCGACCCGGGCTGCACGATGCGTACCGTCAAACAGCTCACCGGGCTCACCGTCGACCACTTCATGATGGCCGACTTCAACGCCGTCAAGGAGCTGTCCACGGCCGTCGGCGGCGTCAAGGTCTGCCTCGCCAAGCCGGTGAACGACCCCAAGTCGCATCTGAGGCTCCCGGCCGGCGAGAGCGTCGTCAAGGGCGAGCAGGCCCTCGCGTTCGTACGGACGCGGCACAGCTTCGGCGACGAGAGCGACCTCTCCCGGATCAAGCAGCAGCAGCAGTTCCTGAGTTCGATGATCCGGCAGATGAAGTCGGACGACACCCTGGGCAGCCCGACCAAGATGTACGGGCTCGCGGACGCGGCGACCAAGGCGCTGACGGTCGACTCGGGGATAGGAAGCATCAAGAAGCTGACCGACCTCGCCCAGGTGCTCGGCAAGATCGACGCGAAGAACATCACCTTCACCACGCTGCCGGTCATCGACAACCCGGCCGAGGGCAAGAAGCACATCACGGTGGTGCCCGACCCGACCAAGGCCGACGCGCTGTTCGCGATGATGCGGTCCGACACCTCGCTCACCGAGGTGAAGAAGAAGGAGGCGGACGCCAAGAGCGCGGCCGCCGCCGAGGAGGCCGCCCGCCTCAACGGCCCCCGCGCGCAGGCCTCCGACGTACGGGTCACCGTGCTCAACGGCGGCGCGGCGGCGGGCTCGGCGGGCGACATGGTCACCTGGATGCAGAACCAGCAGGGCGTGCTCAAGTCGAGCAACGGCTCGAACGCGCCCGCGAAGGTGCCCGCCACGGTCCTGGCCTACGCGCCGAACCAGGCCGACCAGGCCCGCAAGCTCGCGGATCTGCTCGGCCTCGCCGCCTCCGCACTGAAGCCGGGCACGAAGGACGCCGTCGGCAAGGAGCCCATGGTGCTGACCCTCGGCCCCGACTTCAAGCAGGCGGGAACGCCCATCGCCGCTCCGGCCAAGGCACCGGAGGGCATTCAGAAGGTCGAAGCCGACAAGTCGGTGTGCGCCAAGTAGCGGACTCACGGGCCCGTCCGGGCCCAGGGGGAGTCCGAACGACAGGGGGGTACAGGGGTGGGCAAAAACAGCGTGCGCGGGGAGGGGACGCACGGACGCGTCGAGCATGCGGGCGAACTCGGCTGGGACGAGAGCCTGTACGAGAACGGCGCGCCCGGCGGGTCCGCGGCGGACGAGAAGAAGACCGGGGAGCCCGGCGAGAGCGGGGCCTCCCGAGCGCCGGACGGCTCCGGCGCGTCCGGTGGCTCCGGGGCCGCGAGCGGCGCCGGGGCGTCGGGCGGCCCCGGCACGCCCGAGGAACCCGCCGCGGCGGGCAGCGGGCACCGCAGGGGCGGCCGCCGCACACGCGGCAGACGCAAGCACCGCGTCCTCAGATGGTCCGCGATCACCCTCGCGGTGCTCATACTCGGGACGGCCACCGCCGGTTACCTGTACTACCAGCACCTCAACGGCAACATCCGCAAGGGCGACCGCAGCGCGGGCGGCAGCGACGCCAAGAAGACCGCGCCCAACGCCCAGGGCCAGACGCCGCTGAACATCCTGCTGATCGGCTCCGACAGCCGGAACTCCGACGAGAACGTCAAGCTCGGCGGCGCCAAGGACAGCCGCGGCAGCGACCCGCACGCGGACGTCCAGATGCTGCTGCACGTGTCCGCCGACCGCAAGAACGCCTCGGTCGTGAGCATCCCGCGCGACACCCGGGTGAACATCCCCGCGTGCAAGGACACGGAGAAGAAGAAGGACTTCGCGCCCACCAACACCGTGATCAACGAGGCGCTCGGCCGCGGCGGGGCCGGCTGCGTCCTGGACACCTGGGAGAAGCTCACCGGCATCTACATCGACCACTGGATGATGGTCGACTTCGCCGGTGTCGTGGCCATCTCGGACGCCGTGGGCGGCGCCGACGTCTGTGTGAAGCAGAACATCGACGACCACCCCACCAAGCAGCAGCCCGGCGGCTCGCACCTGCACCTGACCGCGGGCAACCACACCGTGAAGGGCGAGCAGGCCCTGCAGTGGCTGCGCACCCGGCACGCCTTCGGCAGCGACATCGGCCGCTCCGAGGCCCAGCACATGTACATGAACTCGGTGATCCGCAACCTCAAGGACCAGAACGCGTTCACCGACACGGGCCGCCTCATGGACATAGCCGAGACCGCGACCAAGTCGCTCCAGGTCTCCTCGGAACTCGGCACCGTCAAGAAGCTGTTCGACCTGGGCATGGAGCTCAAGGACATCCCCATGGACCGCATCAACATGCTGACCATGCCGCGCCTGCCCGACCCCAAGGACCCGGACGCCCACGTGGTGCCGGACACGGCCAAGGCCGACGCGCTGTGGGCGATGCTCCGGGACGACAAGCCGCTGGACCGCAAGGACGACCCCAAGCCCGCCGCCCCCGAGGCCTCCAAGGGTCCGGCCGCCGCGGCCCCCGACGCGCTCGCGGTGAGCGTGGTCAACGGCACCGGCACCGACAGCCGCGGGCCCGCCAAGGGCCGGGCCGGTGCGGTGGTCGACGCGCTCAGGGCGAAGGGCTTCAAGAAGGCCGTGACCGGTTCCGGCGGCTCCGCCGCGACCAGCGAGGTCGACTACCCCACGGCCGCGGGCGCCCAGGGCAAGGCGGACGCGGAGTCGGTCGCCACGGCGCTCGGCCTGCCCGCGAGCGCGGTCAAGGCGTCCGACGTGAAGGGCCTGACCCTGGTGGTCGGCGCCGACTGGCGCAGCGGCGACACCTACCCGAAGCAGGACCCGAAGGCGAACGACCCCCTCAAGGACACCGAGTCGGTCAACGGCGCCGACAAGGGGGCCTGCATGGACGTGTACGCGCCCTACCGCTTCTAGCGCGCCCGGGGAACACGACAGGGGCGCCCGGTGCCATCGGCACCGGGCGCCCCTTGCCGCGTCGCGTTCAGACCGACGTGGTACGCACCGCCGGGCGACGGCTGGCGATGACCCGCTTCGCCAGCGCCTTCGGGCTGGTGAGGAAGCCGTAGCCCCAGGACATGTGCATGGTGGCGAGCGCCACCGGGATCCGCGCGCGGGCCTTGAGCGAGAGGCCCCTGCCCGCGGGCAGCGAGCCCGCGGTGATGGCGGCGAGGTAGCCGGCCGGGACCACGAAGCCCCACGGCGTCACCAGCGCGCCCACCACGACGCCCGCGGCGATCGCGCAGACGGCGGTCGGCGGCGCCAGGTAGCGCAGGTTGATGGAGCCCTCGTGGTAGCGGGCCACCACATGCCGCCAACGCCCGTAGTCCTTGTACTGCTTGGCCAGCGCCTTCACCGAAGGCCGGGGCCGGTACTGGACCTTGAGCTCGGGCGAGAACCAGATGAGACCGCCGGCCTCCCTGATCCTGAAGTTCAGCTCCCAGTCCTGGGCGCGGATGAACTCCTCGTTGTAGCCGCCCTGTTGCTCGAGCGCCTCGCGGCGGAAGACACCCAGGTACACGGTCTCGGCGGGCCCGGCCGCGCCGCCCGTGTGGAAGGCCGCGTTGCCGACGCCGATCTTCGAGGTCATCGCGGCCGCGACCGCGTCCTCCCAGGCGTTCTCGCCCTCGGCGTGCATGATGCCGCCGACGTTCTGCGCGCCGGTCTCCTCCAGGAGGCGTACGGCGGTGGCGATGTAGTTCGGCGACAGCATGCCGTGGCCGTCGACGCGTACCACGATCGGGTGGCGGGAGGCCTTGATGGCGGCGTTCAGGGCCGCGGGCGTGCGCCCGGTGGGATTGGGGACCGTGTGGACCCGCGGGTCCTCGGCGACCAGCTCGGCGGCGATCTCGTCGGTACGGTCCGTGGACGGGCCGAGCGCGATCACCACCTCCAGCTCGCCCGCGTACTCCTGCTCCAGGATGTGACGGACCGAGTTGCGCAGATGCCGCTCCTCATTGAGGACCGGCATGATCACGGAAACAGCAGGCGTGGCGTTCATCGGTGGTCACGTTACCGCGAATGGGGGACACGGTCGCGCGGCGGCCGGGGCGGCGCCCGGGGTAGCTGATCGTATGGGCCTACGGTGCTCAAGATCCCCCTGTCACCCGCGGAGGTCCCCGTGCCCACGCCGCCCCGTCCGCGCCCCGTACGACCCGGTCACCCGCGCGCGAGACAGCAGGACGAGCGCCCCCGCTGGGGCATGCGGCTCGCGACCACGCTGTCCGTCCTGGTGCTCGGCGCGGGCGGGGTCGGGCACGCGGTGGTGACCAGCCTGGACGGCGGGATCGGCCGGGTGGACCCGTTCCGGGACATGAAGAACCGGCCGCAGGGCAGCCGGGGCACCAACATCCTGCTCGTCGGCACCGACGGGCGGGACAAGATCACGCCGGAGGAGAAGCAGAAGTACCGGCTCGGCGGGGCGCCCTGCCACTGCACGGACACGATCATGATGGTGCACGTCTCGGCGGAGCGGGACCGGGTGAGCGTGGTGAGCCTGCCGCGCGACTCCTACGCCGAGGTCCCCGAGCACACCGACGAGGACACCGGGCAGCGTCATCCCGGTCATCCGGTGAAGCTCAACGCGGCGTACGCGGAGGGCGGCCCCGCGCTCAGCGTGCGCACCATCGAGAACATGACCGGCCTGAAGATCGACCACTATCTGGAGGTCGACTTCACTAGCTTCATGAAGACGGTCGACGTGGTCGGCGGCGTGCAGATCTGCACGGCCCGCCCCATGAAGGACTCCTACACCGGTCTCGACCTCGCCGCGGGCACCCACCAGCTCAACGGCGGCGAGGCGCTCCAGTACGTGCGCTCCCGGCACACCGACGGCTCCGCCGACCTCGGACGGATGCAGCGCCAGCAGCGCTTCCTGGCCGCCCTGGTCGCGAAGGCGACGAGCAACGGGGTGCTCCTGAACCCGGTGAAGTTCCGCGAGGTCGCCTCGTCGCTGCTGTCCTCGGTCCGCGCCGACGAGGGCTTCGGGGTCGAGGAGATGCTGAGCTTCAGCTCCGCGATGAAGGGGTTCTCCCCCTCGTCGTCGGACTTCACGACGGTGCCGCTGGGGCAGCTGAGCTTCCCCGTCAAGGGCATCGGCTCGACCGTGAAGTGGGACGACGCCAAGGCGAAGAAGCTGTTCCAGCTGCTGCGCGAGGACAAGCCGCTGGCCCCGCACGCCCCGCCGAAGCCCGCGCCGCAGCCGGCCGCCAAGGACGCCAAGCCCCCGCGCAGGGGCCCCGGCGCGATCGTCGAGGTCGCCCCCGGGCAGATCAGGGTGCAGGTCTACAACGGGACCCGCACCGACGGGCTCGGCCGCCGCGTGGACGACGCCCTGCACGCCACGGGCTTCAAGACCAGCGGCGTTCCCCAGGCGAGCGCCAACCTCGACATGCGCCGCACCTTGATCGAGTACGACCCGCGCTGGGACCGCTCGGCGAAGTCGCTCGCCATCGCCCTGCCGGGCAGCGAGCTGCGCCCGGTCAAGGGGCTCGGCGCCACGATGAAGGTGACGGCGGGCGCCGACTTCAAGGACGTGGTCCCGGTCCGGGTCGAGGAGCAGCCGCAGGGCGACTTCGGCACGGTCACCGGCGACCAGGTGGTCTGCCCCTGAGGGGCGGCGAGACGACGGAGGGGACGCCGCGGACCGCTCAGTCGTCCAGGCCCTCCGCGGCCCGCTTCTCGCGCAGGTCCATGATCGCGCGGCGCCGGGCGAGCCGGTGGGTGCGGCGGATCTGGGCCTCCTGGTAGCGGCGCTCGTCGCGCTCGGTCTCCGGAACCACCGGCGGCACCCGGCGGGGCTTGCCGTCGGCGTCGACGGCGGCGAAGACGAGGTAGGCCGAGCCCACCTGCTGGGCCGGGGTCGACTCGTTCCAGCGCTCGGCGAGCACCCGCACGCCGACCTCCATCGAGGACCGCCCCGTCCAGTTGACCTGCGCCTTCACATGCACCAGGTCGCCGACCCTGACCGGCATCAGGAACGCCATCTCGTCCATCGAGGCGGTGACGGCCGGGCCGCCCGAGTGGCGCCCGGCCACCGCGCCCGCGGCGTCGTCCACCAGCTTCATGATCACTCCGCCGTGCACCGTGCCCAGGAGGTTGGTGTCATGGGTGGTCATGATGTGGCTCAGGGTGGTTCGGGAGGCCGAGGTCGGCTTGCCCGGAAGATCAGTCATGCGTTCCACTTTATGCGGCGCGTGCGCCGGGGCTCATTGCATCAGCCTTGCAACAGCCCTGCCCCGAATTCCACCCTGCCCTGTCAGGCGCACGGGAGGGCCGTGCATGCTGGACGGCATGAACGAATGGCCCGACGACCGGGGTGGCAGCGCCCGCGGAAACGGTGACGACGCCTACGGCCGCGGCAGCTCCGCCGCTCAGCCGGAGGGCGCCCGCCGGATGCGGCACGTCCAGCGGCCCGCATCCGTACCCCCCTCGCAGCGTCCGGTACCGCGGCAGCAGCCCGGGTACGACGGCGGCTACGGACAGCAGCAGTACGCCCAGGGCGCCCCGGGGGTGCCCGGTCAGCCCGGCGCGTACGACGGCTACAGCGAGGGCCACGTCTACGGCAGCCCGGCGGGGCGGGGCCCCTCGGGTCCTGGCGGGCCCGGTGGCCCGGGCGGTCCGCGGCGCGGCGGCGGACGGCGGCCGGGGGCGGCGCCGAACTGGCGCAGGCGCATCACCATCGGGGTGCTGAGCCTGGTCGTCGTGCTCCTGGTCACCTCGGTGGCCACGTACTTCTGGGCGGACGGCAAGGTGCGCCGCGAGGTCGACCTCTCCAAGGTCATCGACCGGCCCGGCGAGGGCAAGGGCACCAACTACCTGATCGTCGGCTCCGACTCCCGCGACGGCCTGTCCGACGCGGAGAAGAAGAAGCTGCACACCGGCTCGGCCGAGGGCAAGCGGACCGACTCGATGATCCTGCTGCACACCGGCGACAACGGGAACACGATGGTGTCGCTGCCGCGCGACTCCTGGGTGACGATCCCCAGCTTCAAGGGCTCGCAGACCGGAAAGGCGTTCCCGTCCAAGGGCAAGGACAAGCTGAACGCGGCGTTCTCGATCGACGGTCCCGAACTGCTGGTCCGTACCGTCGAGGCGAATACCGGACTGCACATCGACCATTACGCGGAGATCGGGTTCGCGGGATTCGCGAACATCGTGGACGCGGTCGGCGGCGTGGAACTCGATATTCCGCAGGACATCAAGGACAAGGATTCCGGCGCGGACTTCAAGAAGGGCAAGCAGACCCTCAACGGCCAGCAGGCCCTGGCGTTCGTCCGCAACCGGCACGGTTATGCCGCCGGCGACCTGGAGCGCACCAAGAACCAGCAGAAGTTCCTGTCCGCGCTCGCCAGCCAGACGGCCACGCCGACGACCGTCCTCAACCCGTTCAAGCTGTACCCGGTGATGGGCGCGGGCCTGGACACCCTCATCGTGGACAAGGACATGAGCCTGTTCGACCTGGGCTCCATGTTCTGGGCGATGAAGGGCATCACGAGCGGCGACGGCATCTCGATGAACATGCCGGTCGCCGGTGACGGCCCGCAGACCTCGCTGCTGTGGGACAAGCCGAAGGTCACGCAGCTGGTGAACGAGCTGAAGAACGACGACAAGGTCACGGTCAAGTAGCCACCGGGGCAAGGGCGTTGACCCCTCCCGCATGACATGAGTCACAGAGAAACCACAGCAACCGTGGGCAACTGCCCCGGGTTGCCGTGATTTGCCCGCCGCCGGGCGTCCGCGAGACGCCCGGCGGCGGCCTTTTATCCGCTTCCCCCGCGGCACATGGCGGCCCTACGATCACGGCCTGTTTCTTTTCCATTCTTTGGGACTCGGCAGACTCAACAAAGGGCTCACGCGAAGATAAGCCGTACTCTCGCGACGGCCGTCGCCGCCGCCGTCACGACCCCCGCACTGCTGCTTTCCGCCACCCCGGCATTCGCCGACGGAAAACCGGCGGCGCTCACCGCGAAGAAGCCCACGATCGCCGAGCTCGAAAAGGCCGCGGCCGACGCGCAGAAGGCGTACGAAAAGGCGTCCGCCGACGAGAACGACGCGCGCAAGGCGCTCGACGCCCTGGACACCTCCCCGGCCCTGGTGGCGCTGGCCAGGGCTCAGAAGGACGCCGACGAGGCCACCCGCGCCAAGGCCGCCGCCGACCAGGAGCTCGCCGACGCGAAGACCTGGCAGAACGCCCTGCCCGCCACCGCGAGCCCGGTCGACAAGGACCTCGCGGCGCAGCGCGTCGCCAAGGCCGAGGAGGCCGTGAAGGGCGCCGGGACGGCGAAGACCGAGGCGGCCGGCAGGCTCGCCACGGCCCAGGCGGCGGCGGACAAGGTCCGGGACGCGGCGAAGGACGCGCTCGACCGGGCCAAGGGCGCCACCGCCAGGGCCCTCGCCGACAAGAAGGCCGCCGACAAGGCGCTGGCCGACGCCAAGGCGGCGGACCCCGGCCCGAGCACCAAGTGCACGCAGGACGCCTCCCTCACGACGGCCCTGAGCGGCTTCCCGTCGCAGATCGCCGCGGGCACCGGCGCCGACTTCTCGGTCCGGGTGACCAACGGCACCGGCAGGAGTCTGGACCGGCTCTGGCCGTTCGTCTTCGCCTACGTCGACGGCAAGGGCGGCGGCAAGGACATCGACAAGCTGGTGCACCTCCAGTGGTCCGCCGCGGGCTCGAACGGCTGGCAGGAGCTGCCGCTCAACCAGGCGGGCCCGGTCACCAACCTGGCCGCGGGCAAGACGGCCGAGCTGAAGCTGCGCCTCAAGGTCGACGGCGCGACGCCGGTGGGCCGGGCCGACCTGTTCGTGGCCGCCGACTACCGCAACGCGGACGGCACCTGCGGCGGGACCCCGAGCCAGGCCCGGTACGAGTTCGACGTCCTGGCCGTCGGGGGCAAGCCCAGCAAGACGGGCGAGTCGCAGCCGACCACGGCGCCCCGCCCCCAGGGCGGCGCGGCGGCGACCCCGCTGTCCGCCACCGCCGCCAAGGCGGACGGCGCCCTCGCCGAGACCGGCTCCTCGGCCGCCCCCCAGCTCGCCCTCGCGGGCGGCGCTGCGGTCGTCCTGGGCGCCGGGGCGCTCGTGCTCGTACGCCGCCGCAGGTCCGCCCAGGACTGACGCCCCGCGGCACCACGAAGGGCCCGCGTCCTCGGGCGAGGATGCGGGCCCTTCGTCGACTCCCGTGTGGTTACGGCAGGTTGCGGGACATCACGATCCGCTGGACCTGGTTCGTGCCCTCGTAGATCTGGGTGATCTTCGCGTCGCGCATCATGCGCTCGACCGGGTAGTCGCGGGTGTAGCCGTAGCCGCCGAGGAGCTGGACGGCGTCCGTGGTGATCTCCATGGCGACGTCGGAGGCGAAGCACTTGGCGGCGGCGCCGAAGAACGTCAGGTCCGAGTCGAGGCGCTCGGACTTGGCGGCGGCCGAGTAGGTGAGCTGACGGGCGGCCTCCAGCTTCATGGCCATGTCGGCCAGCATGAACTGGATGCCCTGGAAGTCGGCGATCGCCTTGCCGAACTGCTTGCGCTCCTGGACGTAGCCCTTGGCGTAGTCGAGGGCGCCCTGCGCGATGCCGAGGGCCTGGGCCGCGATGGTGATGCGGGTGTGGTCCAGGGTCTTCATGGCGGTCGCGAAGCCCGTGCCCTCCTCGCCGATCATGCGGTCGAGGGGGATGCGGACGTTGTCGAGGTAGACCTCGCGGGTCGGCGAGCCCTTGATGCCGAGCTTCTTCTCCGGAGCGCCGAAGGAGACGCCCTCGTCCGACTTCTCGACGACGAAGGCGCTGATGCCCTTCGAGCGCTTCTCCGGGTCGGTCACGGCCATGACCGTGTAGTACTCGCTCTCACCGGCGTTGGTGATCCAGCGCTTCACGCCGTTGAGGACCCAGAAGTCCCCGTCGCGGACGGCCCTGGTCTTCATGCCGGCCGCGTCCGAGCCCGCGTCCGGCTCGGAGAGGCAGTACGAGAACATGCCCTCGCCCTTGGCCAGCGGGCCCAGGTACTTCTTCTTCAGCTCCTCGGAGCCGGAGAGGATCACCGGGAGCGAGCCGAGCTTGTTCACGGCCGGGATCAGGGAGGAGGAGGCGCAGACCCGGGCGACCTCCTCGATCACGATGACGGTGGCCAGCGCGTCGGCGCCCGCGCCGCCGTACTCCTCCGGCACGTGCACGGCGTGCAGGTCGTTGGCGACCAGCGCCTCCAGCGCCTCGCGGGGGAAGCGGGCCTGCTCGTCGACCTCCGCCGCGTACGGGCCGATCTTGGCCTCGGAGAGCGAGCGGATGGCGTCGCGGAGCATGTCGTGCTCCTCGGACGGGCGGTACAGGTCGAACTCCGAGTTGCCCGTGTGTCCTGCGTTTCCAGCCGTTCCGGCCAAGGTCTCTCACTCCCCAAGGGACGCTAACTACCGTTAAGTAACCTAATTTTAGGGGCCAGGACCTCCGCAGGCATACGTGAGCTTGGCGACAGCCCGCAAAAGGGGCCTGTCAGGGCCCGACTATGCTCGGTCAGCGCGTTTGCCGTCCGTACGCCCGTCTCCCCGAGCCCGCACTTCAGGAGCACCGCATGGCCCTCAAGATCACTGTGATCGGCACCGGATACCTCGGCGCCACCCATGCCGCGGCCATGGCGGAGCTGGGGTTCGAGGTGCTGGGCCTCGACGTGGTCCCCGAGAAGATCGAGATGCTGGCGCAGGGGCGCGTCCCCATGTACGAGCCCGGGCTGGAAGAGCTGCTGCGCAAGCACGTCGCGGGCATCGAGGGCTCCAGCGGGCGGCTGCGCTTCACCACCTCCTGGGAAGAGGTCGGGGCCTTCGGCGATGTGCACTTCGTGTGCGTGAACACCCCGCAGAAGCACGGTGAGTACGCCTGCGACATGAGCTTCGTCGACGCCGCCTTCGGCTCGCTCGCCCCGCACCTGGCGGACGGCGCGCTGGTCGTGGGCAAGTCCACGGTGCCGGTCGGCTCGGCGGCCCGGCTCGCGGCGGCGCTGCCCCAGGGCGTGGAGCTGGCGTGGAACCCGGAGTTCCTGCGCGAGGGCTTCGCCGTCGACGACACCCTGCACCCGGACCGGATCGTGGTCGGCGTCGAGAGCGAGCGCGCCGAGAAGCTGCTCCGCGAGGTGTACGCCGGGCCCGTCGGCGAGGGGTCGCCGTTCGTCGTGACCGACTTCCCGACCGCCGAGCTGGTGAAGACCGCGGCGAACTCCTTCCTCGCCACCAAGATCTCCTTCATCAACGCCATGGCCGAGGTGTGCGAGGCCGCCGACGGCGACGTGGTGAAGCTGGCCGAGGCCATCGGCCACGACGAGCGCATCGGGAAGAAGTTCCTGCGGGCCGGCATCGGCTTCGGCGGCGGCTGCCTGCCCAAGGACATCCGCGCGTTCATGGCGCGGGCCGGCGAGCTCGGCGCCGACCAGGCGCTCACCTTCCTGCGCGAGGTCGACTCGGTCAACATGCGCCGCCGCGGCCACATGGTGGAGCTGGCCCGCGAGGCGGTGGGCGGCGAGACCTTCCTCGGCAAGCGGGTCGCCGTGCTCGGCGCCACCTTCAAGCCCGACTCCGACGACGTGCGCGACTCCCCCGCGCTCAACGTCGCCGGGCAGATCCACCTCCAGGGCGGCCAGGTCACGGTGTACGACCCGAAGGGCATGGACAACGCCCGCCGCGTCTTCCCCACGCTCGGCTACGCCGACTCCGCCCACGACGCGGTGCGCGGCGCCGATGTCGTGCTGCACCTGACCGAGTGGCGCGAGTTCCGCGACCTCGACCCCGCCGAGCTCGCGAAGGCCGCGGCCACCCGGATCATCCTGGACGGGCGCAACGCGCTGGACCCGGTCAAGTGGCGCGAGGCGGGCTGGACCTACCGCGCGATGGGCCGCCCGCGCGCCTGACGGCCCGGCCGGGTCAGGGCCCGTCGAGGTCCTCGATGGTGGCGTTCGACGGGGATCTGCGCGGGGCCGTGGCGCGGGCCGCGAATTCCGCGTCCCGCACGACGCGGGTGAGGTTCTCCCAGGTCAGCGCCGCGATCTCGGCTTCGGTCCAGCCCCGGTCGAGGAGCTCGGCGATCAGCCTCGGATAGCAGGAGGCGTCTTCGAGGCCGGGGGTGCGCGGTGCGCCCGTGATCAGCCCGTACGTTCCCGAAAGGCCCACGTGCGAGGGCCCGGCCACGTCGCGCACCCGCTCGATGTGGTCGGCCACGTCGCTCACGGACGTGCCCGGACCGCTCTGCTGGATCTGTTCGGGGGCGAAGCTCACCAGGCACACCCCGCCGTTCGCGCCGATCGCGTCGAGCAGTTCGTCGGAGGCGTTCAGCGGGTGCTTGGTGAGGGAGGCCGCCGCCGAGCGGGAGAGCAGCGCCGGGGCCTTGGCCGAGTCGAGGGTGCGGCGCCAGGTGGCGGACGTCGCTCCCGAGAGGTCGAGCAGTATCCCGAGCCGGTTCGCCTCGCGCACCACCTCCAGGCCGAAGCGGGTGAGCCCCGGCTCGGTCCACCGGGTGCCCGGGGTCAGCGCGAGGGCCCGCACCCCGAGGACGTGGTAGGACCGCAGGGTGCCCAGCGAGTCGCCCATCGCGCGCGCGGCCACCGGGCCGAGGAACGAGGCGATGCGGCCGCGGTTGCGGGCGTCCGCGAGGTCCCCGGAGGTCAGCGCGAGGCGCAGCCACTCCGGGCAGCAGGCGATCAGCGAGCGGATCCGGTCGAGCCGTTCCAGGGTGGCGCCGGCCGGGTCGGGGCACTCCGGGTCGGCGGTCAGCGCCCAGAACTGCGCGCCGACCCCGCCGGCCCGCAGCCGGGGGATGTCCGTGTCGAGCGAACTCTCGCCGACCTCCAGATCGTGCCAGGGGGCCTGCGCGAGCGTCTTCGCCAGGGTGTTGTACCCGTCGGCCACGGGGTGCGCGGCGAGCAGCGAACGGGCCCGTTCGAGGCACTCGTCGCCGTCTTCCGGTACGGGTACGGGTATGGGGTCCGGCACGGCGGAGGTCGGCGCGTCGAGCTCTCCGACCGCCGAGGTGTCCTGGGGGTCGTCCTGCAGATCTGCCATGACGGGCTCCCGGTATCGGCGGTGACGGCAGTACCGACACGGTGTCATGGTGGGGCGGCGGGGTCGCGGCGAACGAAGCGTTCGGGCTACGTGCCCATCCTGGCCCGCCCCCTGGGGCTCCGCCCCAGACCCCGCTCGCGCCTTGAGGCCGCTCGTCCTCAATCGCCGGACGGGCTGAGGTCGCCCCTGCGGGCCAGCACCGGTGCTTTGGAGGCGCCCCCACCCCTGGGGCTCCGCCCCAGACCCCGTGTCGCGCCTGAACGGCGCTCGTCCTCAAACGCCGGACGGGCTAAAGATGCCAGCACCGGCCCGCCCCAGTACCGCCAGGGGCGCGAGGAACTGCGCGAAAAGCGAGCACGATCCGCAGACGAGAACGGGTTGAGGGGCGCGGGGAACTGCGCGAGAAGTGGGCACGATCCGCAGACAGAACAAGGGGCGCGGGGAACTGCGCGGTCGGCACGAGCTGCGGACGGGCACGGGGCGCGGGCCGGCGACGCGGACGAGGGGGACGGCCGCGGGCGGCGGCGGGGCGAAAGGGGCGAGCCCCTTCGCCCCGCCGCGGGGTCAGGCGTCCAGGGCGGGGAGGGTCGCGTTGGAGGGCCCCCGCGACGCCCGGAGCTCGCGCGAGACGGCCTCCGCGTCCCGCACCACCCGCACCGCGTTCCCCCACGTCAGCTTCGCCAGGTCCGCCGACGACCACCCCCGCGACAACAGCTCGGCCACCAGGTTCGGGTAGCCCGCCACGTCGTCCAGGCCGGACGGCGTGAAGGCGGTGCCGTCGAAGTCGCCGCCGATGCCGATGTGGTCGACGCCCGCCACCTCACGCATGTGGTCGAGGTGGTCCGCGACCGTCGCGGCGGTCGCGATGGGCCGCGGGTTCGCCGCCTCGAAGGCCTCGTGGAGCTTCATGGCCTCCGGCGAGGTGTCCAGGTGGTGGAGCCCGTGCGCGCGCAGGTTCTCGTCGGCCGCCTGCGTCCACGCCACGGCCGCCGGGAGGATGAACTTCGGGACGAAGGTCGCCATCGCCACCCCGCCGTTGCCGGGCAGCTGGGCGAGCACGTCGTCCGGGATGTTGCGCGGGTGGTCGCAGATCGCCCGCGCGGAGGAGTGGGAGAAGATCACGGGGGCCGCCGTCGTGGCCAGCGCGTCCCGCATCGTCGTCGCCGCCACGTGCGAGAGGTCGACGAGCATGCCGAGGCGGTTCATCTCGCGGACGACCTCGTGGCCGAACGGCGAGAGCCCGCCCACGCCCGGCTCGTCCGTCGCCGAGTCCGCCCACGGGAGGTTGTCGTTGTGGGTCAGCGTCATGTAGCGGACGCCGAGCGCGTACAACGCCCGCAGCGTGGCGAGGGAGTTGTTGATCGAGTGGCCGCCCTCGGCGCCCTTCAGGGAGGCGATGCGGCCCGCCGCGCGCGCCGCCTCCATGTCGTCCGCGGTGAGCGCGGGCGCCAGGTCCCCGGGGTAGCGGGCCAGCATCTGGTCGACGCAGTCGATCTGCTCCAGGGTCGCCGAGACCGCCTCGTCACCCGCCAGGTCGGTGCGCACGTACACGGACCAGAACTGCGCGCCGACCCCGCCCGCCCGCAGCCGGGGGATGTCGGTGTGGGTGCGGCCGGTCAGATCGGTGGCGATGTCGCAGCGTTCGAGGTCGTAGCGCACCTTCGCGCGCAGCGCCCAGGGCAGGTCGTTGTGGCCGTCGACCACGGGGTGGCGGGCGAGCAGCGCGCGGGCTTCGTCGAGAGGGGTCATGGCACTCACTTTCCGAATCCGAAGGCGCCCGAACCCTCGACCTTCGCCCGCAGCCGCTTGCCCTTCTCGGTGGCCTGGTGGTTCAGCTCCTGCTGGAACTCCCGCATGCGGCCCAGGAGTTCACCGTCGTGCGCGGCCAGGATGCGGGCCGCGAGCAGGCCCGCGTTGCGCGCGCCGCCGACCGAGACGGTGGCCACCGGCACGCCCGCGGGCATCTGCACGATGGAGAGCAGCGAGTCCATGCCGTCGAGGTACTTGAGCGGCACCGGCACGCCGATGACGGGCAGCGGGGTCACCGAGGCCAGCATGCCGGGCAGGTGGGCGGCGCCGCCCGCGCCGGCGATGATCGCCTTCAGGCCGCGGCCCGCGGCGTCCTCGCCGTACGCGATCATCTCGTGCGGCATCCGGTGCGCGGAGACGACGCCGACCTCGTACGGGATCTCGAACTCGTCCAGCGCCTTGGCGGCGGCCTCCATGACCGGCCAGTCGGAGTCCGAGCCCATGACGATGCCGACGACGGGACCCTGGGCGAAAGCGCTGCTCATTCGGTGATCGTTCCTCTGAGGTAGTCGGCTGCGTGGCGGGCCCGCTCGCGGACGTCCGCGAGGTCGTCGCCGTAGGTGTTGACGTGGCCCACCTTGCGGCCGGGCTTCACGTCCTTTCCGTACATGTGGATCTTGAGCTGCGGGTCGCGGGCCATGCAGTGCAGGTACGCGTAGTACATGTCCGGGTAGTCGCCACCCAGGACGTTGCCCATCACGGTCCACTTCGACCGCGGGCGCGGGTCGCCCAGGGGGAGGTCGAGGACGGCCCGCAGGTGGTTGGCGAACTGCGAGGTGATCGCGCCGTCCTGGGTCCAGTGGCCCGAGTTGTGCGGGCGCATCGCGAGCTCGTTGACGAGGATGCGCGGCACGCCGTCGGCGTCGCGGGTCTCGAAGAGCTCGACCGCGAGGTGGCCGACGACGCCGAGCTCGGAGGCGATGCGCAGCGCGAGCTGCTGGGCCTCGCCCGCCAGCTCGTCGTCGAGGTCGGGCGCGGGGGCGATCACCGTGTCGCAGACCCCGTCGACCTGGATCGACTCGACGACCGGGTAGGCCACGGCCTGGTCGCTGGGCGAGCGCACGACGTTGGCCGCCAGCTCGCGCACGAAGTCCACCTTCTCCTCGGCGAGGACCGCGACGCCCGCCTTGAAGGCGTCGGCCGCGTCCGCCTCGGAGCGCACGAACCACACGCCCTTGCCGTCGTAGCCGCCGACGACCGTCTTGAGGATGACGGGGAAGCCGTCGCCCTCGGCGGCGAACGCCGAGACGTCGGACGGATCCGACACGATGCGGTGGCGGGGGCAGGGCGCGCCGATCTCGCGGAGCCGGGCGCGCATCACCCCCTTGTCGTGGGCGTGCACCAACGCGTCGGGCCCCGGGCGGACGACGATGCCGTCCGCTTCCAGGGCCCGCAGGTGTTCGGTGGGCACGTGCTCGTGGTCGAAGGTGATCACGTCACAGCCGCGCGCGAAGTCACGCAGCGTGTCCAGGTCGCGATAGTCGCCGATGACGACGTCGCTCACCACCTGGGCCGCCGAGTCCTGCGGGGTGTCACTGAGGAGCTTGAATCTGATGCCGAGGGGGATGCCCGCCTCGTGGGTCATGCGGGCGAGCTGACCGCCGCCGACCATGCCGACTACCGGGAACGTCACGCCTCCAGGGTATCCGGCGCCCCCGCGGCACCCGCAGGGCCGGGTTGCGCGGGCCGTTTTGCCAGTGCCCACAGGCGTTGCACAGAGGGGGTGGTTAGCATGGGCGGGTTGACTGGCACGAAAAGCACACCTACTCGGACGGGGCTGGGCGATCACCATGAGTGCACAGGGCGCGTCGCCTGCGCGACTGCGACTGCTCGTACGCGAGGTCGCCAAGTTCGGCGCTGTCGGCGGTCTCGGGGTGCTCGTGAACATGGGCGCCTTCAACCTGCTGCGGCACACGACCGAGCTCCAGGTGGTGCGGGCCAGCCTGCTGGCCACCGCGATCGCGATCGCCTTCAACTACGTGGGGTTCCGCTACTTCACCTACCGCGACCGCGAGAAGAGCGGCCGGGCCCGCGAGCTCACGCTGTTCCTGCTGTTCAGCGTGGTGGGCGCGGTGATCGAGAACGGCATCCTGTACGCGGCGACGTACGGCTTCGGCTGGAACAGCCCGTGGCAGAACAACTTCTTCAAGTTCCTCGGCATCGGCCTCGGCACGCTGTTCCGGTTCTGGTCCTACCGCACCTGGGTGTTCCGGGCGCTGCCCGTCCGGGAGGCCCTGCAGACGGCGGAATCGTTTCTCGACGACCCCCGGCCGGTCACGCCCGCGAAGCACTGACCGCGCCCGCCGAACCGTTTCGGTTCAGCGGATCGTCTCCGGGGGCTCCGGCTCCCGGCGCCCCCGTGCCTCCCGGCTGAGGAACAGCGCGAACACCGCGGGCTGCTGCTGGAGCATTTCGAGCCGCCCGCCGTCGGCCTCCGCGAGGTCGCGGGCGACCGCGAGGCCGATGCCGGTGGAGTTGCGGCCGCTGATGGTCCGCTCGAAGATCCGCGCGCCGAGGTCCGGACGCACCCCGGGGCCCTCGTCGGTGACCTCGACCACGGCCTGGTTGCCGGTGACCCGGGTCCGCACCGCGACGGTGCCGCCGCCGTGCATCAGCGAGTTCTCGATCAGCGCGGCCAGCACCTGGGCGACCGCGCCCGGGGTGCCGACCGCCTTCAGACCGGTCTTGCCCGAGCGCACGATCGCGCGGCCCGCGCTGCGGTAGGCCGGGCGCCACTCCTCCAGCTGCTGCTTGACGACCTCGTCGAGCGAGAAGACCACGGCCGAACCGGTGCGCGGATCACGGCTGTTGGTGAGCAGCCGCTCCACCACGTCGGTCAGCCGCTCGACCTGGGTGAGCGCGATGGTGGCCTCCTCCTTGACCGTGTCGAGGTCGTCGGTGAGGGCGATCTCCTCCAGGCGCATGGAGAGCGCGGTCAGCGGCGTGCGCAGCTGGTGCGAGGCGTCCGCGGCGAGCCGGCGCTCGGCGGTGAGCATGCGGCCGATCCGGTCCGCCGAGGAGTCGAGCACGTCGGCGACCCGGTCGAGCTCGGGCACCCCGTACCGCTTGTGCCGCGGGCGCGGGTCGCCCGAGCCGAGCCGTTCGGCGGTCTCGGCGAGGTCGGTGAGCGGGGAGGCCAGCTTGTTCGCCTGGCGTACGGCCAGGAGCACCGCGGACACGATGGCGAGCAGGGCCACCGCGCCGATGATCAGCAGGGTGCGGCCGACCTCCTTGGTGACCGTGGAGCGGGACTCCTCGACCAGGACGGCCTCGCCGCGCTCGCCCTGGGCGGTGCCCTTGATGACGGTGCCCTCGGGCTTGCGGCCGATCTCCATCACCGGGCGGCCCGGGATGGAGATGCGGGCGTACCGCTTGGGGTCGATCTGCTCGTTCAGGACCTGGGCGTTGATCGTCTCGTTCGCCAGGGTGCGGCTGTCGACGACGGAGACCAGCCGCAGCGCCTCGGAGTCCACGCTCTCCTGGGCGCTGCTGCTGATGGTCCGTGTCTCGACGATGACGAGGGAGACGCCGAAGACCGCGATCACCACGAGAACGACCGCGAGTGTGGAGTTGATCAGTCGACGGCGCATGTGCCCCGGTGCTCTAGCTCTTCTCGAAGCGGAAGCCGACTCCGCGGACGGTGGCGATGTAGCGCGGGTTGGCCGCGTCGTCGCCGAGCTTCTTGCGCAGCCACGAGATGTGCATGTCGAGCGTCTTGGTCGAGGACCACCACGTGGTGTCCCAGACCTCGCGCATCAGCTGGTCGCGGGTCACGACCCGGCCGGCGTCCCGCACCAGGACCCTGAGCAGGTCGAACTCCTTGGCGGTGAGCTGGAGCTCCTCGTCGCCCATCCAGGCGCGGTGCGACTCGACATCGATCCGCACGCCGTGGGTGGCGGGCTGGGCCACCGGCTCGGTGGCGCCGCGCCGCAGCAGCGCCCGGACCCGCGCGAGCAGTTCGGCCAGCCGGAAGGGCTTGGTCACGTAGTCGTCGGCGCCGGCGTCCAGGCCGACGACGGTGTCCACCTCGTCGGCGCGGGCGGTGAGCACGAGGATCGGGACGGTGTGTCCCTCGGAGCGCAGCCTCCGGGCGACTTCGAGGCCGTCCATGCCGGGAAGCCCCAGGTCGAGCACGACCAGGTCGGCGCCCCCCTGCAGTCCGGCGTCGAGGGCGGTCGGGCCGTCCTCGCGGACCTCGACCTCGTAACCCTCCCTGCGCAGGGCGCGGGCCAGTGGCTCCGAGATGGAGGCGTCGTCCTCGGCGAGCAGTACACGGGTCATGGGGGTGATGGTAGTCCGCGGCGGCGACAATGCGTCAGGTGATCCACCCACCCTGCGGGTCTATGAAGCGATCTTGTTTAACACCTTCGAATCAGGGTCAGTGGTTCCAGGGACGCCTGTGATCCATGTCTCAAGTCCTTCCATATGCCGCACTCTGGTGACGTATGGTGTCCCAACGCCTATAGCACTACTCAAGGACCTTTGGCCTGCTTGGCGCGCCAAGGGTCTCTTTTCTGCACAAGACGGGCTCAGCCAGTCTTGAGATTCAGTGAATGACCTACGGGCCGGGCCCCAGCGCGAAGAAGCGCACGGGCGTGGATCCCGGTGTGGTCTGTCCTTCCCGCGCTCCCCCACGGAGCCGGACCCCAAAGGCGTTGGGGGGACAGCCCCCATGCCGGTGCCGGCCCTCCCCCACCGGGCGCGACTCAACGCTCACGAAGCGCGCGTCCCGAGCAAGCAAGGATCGACCATGGCGTCCAGCCTGACGAAGGACTCGGCCAGTACCACTGGCACCGAGAAGACCTTCCTCGGCCACCCCCGCGGCCTGGCCAACCTCTTCATGACGGAGATGTGGGAGCGCTACAGCTTCTACGGCATGCGGGCCCTGCTCGTGCTCTACCTGGTCGCCCCGGCGTCCTCGGGCGGGCTCGGGTTCAACATGGCCACGGCCACCGCGATCTACTCCGTGTACAACGCGATGGTGTACCTGCTCGCCCTGCCGGGCGGCTGGCTCGCCGACCGCGCCTGGGGTGCCCGCAGGACCGTGGCCATCGGCGGCACGATCATCATGATCGGCCACTTCCTGCTGGCCGTGCCGATGGAGATCTCGTTCTTCATCGGTCTCGCGGCCATCGCGCTCGGTTCCGGTCTCCTCAAGGCCAACATCTCCACGATGGTCGGCCACCTGTACCCGGACAAGAACGACCCGCGTCGCGACGGCGGCTTCACGGTCTTCTACATGGGCATCAACCTCGGTGCCTTCGCCGCCCCGCTGACCATCGGCACCGTCGGCCAGAAGGTCAACTGGCACTTCGGCTTCGCCCTCGCGGGCGTGGGCATGGCGCTGGGTCTGCTGTTCTTCTTCCTCGGTACCCGCCACATGTCGGCGGAGAGCGACGTCGTCCCCACCCCGATGTCCGAGGCCGAGCGCGCCTCGATCATCAAGAAGGTCCTGATGTGGCTGGGCGTGGCGGTCGTCGCCTACGGCGCCCTCGCCGTCTCGGGCCACTTCACGGTGGACTGGGCCATGTGGCCGCTGACCATCGCCGGTCTCGTGATCCCGGCCTGGTGCCTGCTGCGCATCAAGCGGGACAAGGACCTCGACGAGGTCTCGCAGTCGCGGATGTCGGCGTACGTCTGGTTCTTCGTCGCCGCGGCCGTCTTCTGGGGCATCTACGACCAGACCGGTTCGACCCTGAGCGTCTTCGCGCAGGACAAGACCGCCAACAACCTGTTCGGGCTCAACTTCCCGTCCAGCTGGTTCCAGTCCCTGAACCCGCTGTACGTGATGGCCCTCGCGCCGGTCTTCGCCTGGCTCTGGGTGTACATGAACAAGCGGCGCAAGGAGCCGAGCACGCTGTCGAAGTTCGCCTTCGGCCTCACGCTCATCGGCCTCTCGTTCTTCGTGATGATGCTGGCCCAGGCCGCCGCGTCCGGCGACGTCAAGGTCACCCCGCTGTGGCTGTGCATGGTCTACCTGATCCAGACCGTCGGCGAGCTCACGCTCTCCCCGGTCGGCCTCTCGCTGACCACCAAGCTGGCGCCGGAGAAGTACGCCTCGCAGATGATGGGCGTCTGGTTCCTGGCCGTCACGGCCGGCGACTCGGTCATCGCGCTGCTCCAGCTGGTCGGCGCGCCGACCGACTCCACGTACTGGTTCGCCAGCCAGGGCGCGCTCGCCGTGGTCGCGGGCGTCTCGATCTTCATGTTCCGCAAGAAGGTCAAGCCCCTCATGGGCGGCGTGCACTGACCCGCCCCCGCCGTACGTGAAAGAGCCGCCGCACCGTTCGGGTGCGGCGGCTCTTCGCTTTCCCGGGGGCGTCAGCGCGTGCCGCGCAGCCGCTTCCAGGGGGTGAAGGTGAAGATCGCGCCGCCGAGCAGGATCACGGTGCCCGCGACCAGGCCGAGCGCGCGCAGGGCGCCGGCGTCGCTCGCCCCGGTCTGGGCCAGGCCGCCGGAGGACGAGGCGCCCGCGGTGCCGCTGGAGCCCGCCGTGCCCCCCGTGGTGCCCGCGGAGCCGCTGCCCCCGGCCGCGCCGCCGGGCTGGGCCGCCGTGTCCAGCTCCAGGGAGACCGGCGCCGAGCCGGAGACCTTGCACGGGATGTGGATCGGCGCACCGCCCAGGGTGACGTCGATGGACAGGTCGCCCGGGCTGAGCGTGGACTTGCCGGAGGCGCCCGGCTTGTAGGTGCCCGTCATGTCGGTGAGGCTCACCGGCGCCCCCGACTTGATCGGGTCGGGGTTGGCGGGCCCGGTGACGGCCACCGAGCCCTTGTCGGCGCCGCCGACGGCGACCTGCATGGACGGCTTGAGGGCACCCGCGGGAAGGTCGGCGGGGCTGTTCATGACGCCCTTGGCGGTCTTGACGGTGAGGTCGTAACTCCCGCCGTTCTTCTTGGCGTTGATGGTCACCTTGGACTGGATGGCGGCGGGCCCGGGCGACTGGCAGGCGAAGCTGACGGCCACTTCCTTGCCGGGGAAGTCGCTCTGGCCACCGCTGCCGCCGGTCGTGCCACCGGAGTCCGAGCCGCCGGTGGCCGTGCCGCCCGTGGTGGACCCGCCGGAGGCGCCGCCCGCGGTCGTGCCGCCCGAGGCGGAGCCGCCGGTCGTGCCGCCGGACGCCGTGCTGCCGCCGGACGCGGAGCCGCCCGTGGTGGCGCCCGTGGTGCCGCCGGTCGTCGAGCCTCCGGTGGTGCCGCCGGTGGTCCCCCCGCCGTCCGCCACCTTGATGGTGGCACCGACCCCGACCGCCGCCTTCGGCGTGCACTTGGTGTCCGTCGACATGATCTGGTTGACGTTGATGTTGTACGCGTCGGGCGTCAGGGTGACGTCGCCCGCCTTGGTCAGCTTCAGCTTGGCCGTCATGTCCGGCAGGATCATCGGGCTGTTCTTGGGGATCGGCGGGTTCTGCCGGGGGCCCTTCATCGGGATGTCGGCGCTCTGCGCGCCGCCCGCCTTCAGGGTGCCGGTCGGCTGGACGACGTCCTTGTTGAGGTCGAGGACGCCCGGGTTGTTCGACGCGGCCTGGGTGAACTTCCAGACGACGTCCACCACGTCGCCCACCTTGGCCGTGGCGGGGGCGGTGATCTGCACCTTCGTCGTTCCCTCGACCGGTGGCAGGCCGGAGATGGACGGCGGTATGCACTCGGTGGCGTACGAGACTTCGGCTGCTTGTGCGGGGCCTGCGGCCAGCATGATCCCCGCGCCGCCGAGCATCAGCGCGAGACCGGCCGCGCTCATCCTCCGTTGCGTGGTCACGGATTTCCCTTCGTCGTGGAACGTCGTGAACGGGTGGGGTGGTTCTCGGACGGTGCGGAGTCGGGGGTGAACCACGGCAGCGGGGCCGTGGCGCGGGGCGGGGCGCCCTGGTCGGGCCCCGGAGCGGCCGGGGGCTTCCCGGGCCCGGCCGGGCCCGGGTCCCGCATCGGCCGGAGGGTGAGGCCGGGCAGCCGTACGCCGCGGTGCCGGGCGGGCCGGGCCCGGCCGCCCTCGCGCGGGCGCAGCCGGTCGACGACGGCCATGCCGATGCGGAAGACCGCTGCGGGCACCACCAGGCAGAGCAGGATCCAGAAGAGGGTCACGCCCCAGGGGCGGTCCACGCCCCACGGCTCGGTGGCGAGCAGCTTGTGCGCGTACTGGAGCGAGACCTGGTAGTCGCCGTGGGCGCCGGCCGACAGCTCGAAGTCCAGCTTGATCTCGGCCTTCTGGCCGGGCTGGACGGTGCCCTTCCACTGCCGGTCCTCCCACTGCGGCGCGAACACGCCGTGGGCGGTGCCGAGTTGGAAGACGGGGTCCTTGACGGGGGCCGAGCCCAGGTTGCCGACGGTGAAGACCAGGGTGCGGGCGGGCGGGGCACCGAACCAGGTCAGCAGGGTGCTGCCGCCGTCGAGCCGGGGCTCGGCGAGCACCGCGAGCTTGCCGTCGCCACTCTCGTCGGGCAGCGGCGCCACCGGCTGCCCGGTGATCTTCAACTCGGTGTCCACGACGGCCTGTTCGCCCTGCACGGTGGCCACGTGGACGACGCAGGGGCAGGGCTTGGGCGGCGGGACGGCCGGCAGGACCTTGCTGAAGGCGCCCTTGGCGTCGGTGGTGACGGCCTGGCCGTCGGCGTTGGAGCAGGAGTTGGTGCCGCCGATGACGCCCCGGTCGGGCGAGGACTGTCCGCACACGAGCAGCATGAGGAGCGCGCCGGGCCGCCAGCCCGTGCCGGTGACGGTGATGTCGGCGCCCTTGGCGGCCTCGGCCCGGGAGAGCGCGACGGCGGGGGCGGGCTTGCCGGTGTCGGCGTACGCGAGCGGGGCCGTCACCGCGCCGAGGAGGCCGAGCAGCATCAGGGCGAGGGTCGCGCCCCTCGGGCGTGGCGTCACTGAAGGGCTCCCGTCTGCGCCAACTCGCGTTCTGGTACGGGTGTTTCACCGCTCGGCACGGGCCGCGACCGGCTGCGCCGGACGAGTCGCAGGGCGGTGGCCGCGCACCCGAGCAGCACGAGGACCGCCCCGGCGACCGCGCCCCACGGCACGAAGGCGACGCTCGCCCGGGCGTCGGCGCGGGCGCCGCCGTCCGCGGTGACGTCGAGGCGGACGGTGACCCGGTCGAGGGCGGGCGGGTGCGGCCAGGGCTCGGTCAGCTCGACGCGCTGCCCCGGCAGGAGTTCGAGCGGCAGGGTGCGGGCCGGGCGGTCCAGGGCGCGGCCGAACACACCGTCCGCGTGCAGCGCGAGACGCGGGACCAGGGCGGTGTTGCCGCGGTTGACCAGGGCGTACCGGATGAGACCGTGGGCCTTGTCGACGCGTACGGACTCGACGGTCAGCGCGCTCAACGTGGGCCCCGCGACGCGGAGTTGGACGAGGACGCCGATCTCGCGGCCGCCCGCCGAGGCGAGCACGGCCGCGGGGTGGTCGCCGGGCCGGGCGCCGGCCGGGACGGTGACCGCGAACGGCACGTCGGCGCGGGTGCGCGGCGGAACGCGCACCTCGGGGGCGGCGAGTGCGATCCAGGGGTCAGGCTCCCCTCGCACGGCGAAGGCCCCGTCCGCGGCGTTGTGGGCGGCGGCTCCGCGCAGCTTCACGGTGAGCGGGCTGCCGCTCGGGTTGCTCAGCGAGACCTTGTCCTCCAGGACCGCGCCGGGGGCTCCCTCCAGGTAGAAGCAGGGCCTGCCGTCGGCGCTGGAGCGGGTCCCGCCGCCGGTTGCGGGCGCGGCGGTCCAGTCCCCGCTCGCCGCCGGGGCGGCCTGGGCCACGGGCGCCGCGAGCGCGCACAGCAGCAGGGCCGCGGCCGGCGGGGCCAGGCGGATCGGACGCATCGGCGGCTCCTCGGGTGCGAGGGGGTTCCCCGGTCGGGGCGTGCGGAAGTCGGGGTCAGGCCCGCTGGTTGCGGCGGGTCAGCCACAGCACTCCGGCCGCGCCGGCCAGGACGACGGTGCCGCCGAGGGTGCCGAGGGCCACGGCCGAGTCGAGGGGTCCGGTCTTGGGGAGGGCGGCCGGGGCCGCGCCGCCGCCGCTGCCGCCGGCCCCGGAGACGTCCAGCTCGAGCGAGGGGCCGGGGCTGTTGCCGGGCGTGCAGGTCGTGGTGGTGCCGAGCGCCTTGATGGTGAGGACGCCCGCGGTGAAGGTGACCTTGCCGTTGGCCTTGGGTACGTAGGTACCCGACAAGTCGCTGATCTTGATGGGGGAGTTGGCGGGGATCTCGGCGGAGTTGGCGGGGCCCTTGACCGAGAGCGTCCCCTTGTCGGCGCCGCCGAGGTCGATCACCGCGCTGGGGCTCATCGCGCCCGCGCCGAGCGCGACCGGGCTGGAGGAGACGCCCTTCTGGAAGGACATGGTCACGTTGTAGGAACTGCCGCTCTTGACGGCCTTGATGTCGATGGGCGAGACCGCGCTCTTCGCGCCGATCGGCGTCTGGCAGTTGTAGTTGACGTCCACGACGGAGGCCTGGGCCGCCGGTGCGGCGATCAGCACCACCGGGCCCGCGACCGCCGCCGCCAGCGCGAGCGCTGTCCTCTTCTGGTACGACACCTCGAATTCCCCTTTGCCGGTTGTATCGAGGGCCGCCAAGTTACTGACGGCACATCAGATCGGGCGGCCAAGGTACGCCGGGGACCTTGTCGAGGGAAGACAAAGAGCAGGGTGGGATCGAGGTCCGGGCACGGCTGTGGACCGGCGGTCCGAACCGCCGGTAACCGTGAACAGGAGTTACGCGGGTGCCGCGAGTTCCGCCCAGACCGTCTTGCCGGTGACGCCCGGCGTGCGCACCACGCCCCAGTCGAGGCACAGCCGCTGCACGATGAACATGCCGTGGCCGCCGGGCCGCCCCGCGCGGTGCGGGGTGCGGGGCGCGGGCTGCCCCGCACCGAGGTCGCTGACCTCCAGACGCAGCACCTTCGCGGTGCGCGAGACCCTCAGCCCTTCGGGGCCCTCGGCGTGCAGACAGGCGTTGGTGACCAGTTCGGAGACGACGAGCAGCACGTCCTCGCACGCGGCGCGGCCCTCCGCCGTCGCCGCCGGCATCCAGCCCCAGTCGTAGAGGGCCTGCCGGGTGAAGTCCCGGGCCATCGGGACGATGCCGCTCGCGCCGGCCAGCGCGAGAACGCGCGAGGACGCGACGGCGCCCGTGCCGTCGGGCTCCAACGGCACGGTGTCGGGCCGGGCTCCCTGGGGCTCGGGCCCACGGTCGCCCGGAGCCTGCTCCCGGGTGGTGCTCATCAGCGCTTCACCTCACCGATTCGCCAATGTCTTCAGTCTGCTCTCCTGCCCGGACGAATCGGGGTCAGTCACACAGAGCGGTATCGAGCGAATCATGCACGGTGAAGACGGCCTCCGCCCCCGTGATCTCGAATACTCGCGCCACGACGGGCTGCATCGCCACCAGGTGGACCCCGCCGCCGAGCTCCTCCGCCTTGAGGCGGGCGCCGAGCAGCACGTTCAGTCCGGTGGAGTCGCAGAACTCCAGCTGCGAGCAGTCGACGACGAGTCGCGTGCGCCCCTGATCGATGGCCGCTTCCAGAGGCTCCCTGAGCAGATCCGCGGTGTGGTGATCAAGCTCACCCGCGGGTGTCAGAACCTCACTGCGACCCGCGGTGCGGACTCCGACCCGGAGCCGGCCCCGATTCGTGCTGCCGACCGTGCCGCGGTCCATGCCGTCCCTCTTCGCCGATTCGTCGTAACTTCCCAAGAACACTACGCCTTCCCCACGCCATTCGGAACCCGAACATCCCAACAAACCGGACATACAAGGACAAAGAAGCCTTGCGAGAGCGTGCTCAAAGCGGGTAGGGGTAGTAGGGACAGCTATTCAACACGACCGGCCACGGAGGCGCCGCACACCGCGGACAACACGTATGGGCATCGGCAGCCATATGCCGAGAACGATGGAGGAGACCCATGTCACCCCGGCTCGACGAATCGCAAGCGGATACGTCGATCAAGCAGGACCCGCAGGACATCCGCCCCCCACTCGCACGATCGCACACAGCAGAGGGACTTGAGGGACTTCCCGAGATCCCGCCCTACACCGAGGTCGGCCCCGTCGACGCCCGGGCGCTGTCGAAGACGCTCTTCGCCCGCCTGGACACGCTCGAAGAGGGCACGCACGAGTACGCCTACGTGCGCAACACGCTCGTCGAACTGAACCTGGCCCTGGTCAAGTTCGCCGCATCGCGCTTCCGCTCCCGCAGCGAGCCGATGGAGGACATCATCCAGGTCGGCACCATCGGCCTGATCAAGGCCATCGACCGGTTCGAGTTCGAGCGCGGCGTGGAGTTCCCCACCTTCGCGATGCCGACCATCGTCGGCGAGATCAAGCGCTTCTTCCGCGACACCTCCTGGTCGGTGCGGGTCCCGCGCAGGCTCCAGGAGCTCCGCCTGGACCTCGCCAAGGCGGGCGACGAACTCGCCCAGCAGCTGGACCGTTCGGCCACGGTGGGCGAGCTCGCCGAGCGCCTCGGCATCACCAAGGAAGAAGTCGTCGAGGGCATGGCGGCGAGCAACGCGTACACCGCGAGCTCCCTCGACGCCCAGCCCGAGGAGGACGACTCCGAAGGCGCGCTGACCGACCGCATCGGCTACGAGGACCACGACCTCGAAGGCGTCGAGTACGTCGAGTCGCTGAAGCCGCTGATCGCCGAACTCCCCGCCAGGGACCGGAAGATCCTCTCGCTGCGCTTCGTGGCCAACATGACGCAGTCCGAGATCGGCGAGGAGCTCGGCATCTCCCAGATGCACGTCTCCCGGCTGCTCTCGCGCACCTTGCGCAAGCTGCGCAAGGGGCTGACCGTCGAGGAGTGACGCACTGCCGCGTCACCCTGTGCGGAAGGGCCCGTACCGTCAAGGTACGGGCCCTTCCGCATTGTTGACGAAGCGGTGTGGACTGGGTCACATTGAGCGCTGGGGTTGCGGGGGGTCTGGGGGGACTTCATGGCGTACGAAGAGCTCGAAGGGCCGATGCGCGCACGGCTGGGGCGCGAGTGCCTCTATGTGCCGTCCTGCCGGCTGGGCCTCTACCTCGCCCTCAGACACTGGTGCCCGCCGGGCGGCCGGGTGCTGATGTCGCCGGTCAACGACGACGTCATCTTCTTCGTGGTGCTCGCGGCGGGACTGCGCCCGGTGCAGGCGCCGCTCGACCCGCGCGACGGCTCCCTCGACCCGGCCGCCGTACCGGACGCGCTCTGGCCCCGGCTGTCCGCCGTGCTGACCACCAACCTGTACGGCAACCCCGACCCCGCGCCCGAACTGGCCGACCGGTGCGGCCGGTTGGGCATCCCGCTCATCGAGGACGCGGCCCACGCCATCGGCAGCACCGTCGCCGGGCGCGGGGTCGGCACCTTCGGCCAGGCCTCCGTCTTCAGCCTCTCCAAGCACACCGCGGCCAAGGCGGGCGGCTTCCTCGCGATCGCCGACCCGGGCCTGCGCGAGGCGCTCGCCAAGACCCGCGACACCCTCCTGGAGCCGGTCCGCGCGGGCGCCGAACTCGCCTACTGGGCCCGGCCGTACGCCGAGGCGACCGTCCGCGGGCTGCGCCTCGCGCCCGCCGCGTGGTCGGTGCTGCGGATGCTGGGGCGGCAGGAGCGCGAGGACATCCGGATGCCGCTGCGCCCCTCCGACCTGAGCCGCGCCCTGCGGGCCGCGCCGGACCTCGCCGCCTTCCACTCCTGGGCCCGCGTCGACATGCACGACTACCGGGCGACACCGGGCCGGGCCCGGACCGCCCGCATCCGGCGGAAGCTGGACGGGCTCGACGCCGTGCTCGACGCGCACCGCCGGGGCGCCGAGGAGCTGCTCGCCACCGAGTGGGCGCGGCCGGGGCCGGGGCCCGCGCAGCCCCTGTTCCGGGTGCCGCTGCTCGTCGAGGACCGCGACGCGGCCCGCGCGGCGCTCGCCCGCGCCCGGATCACCGTGGGCTATCTGTACGACCCGCCGCTCGACGACTACGCGGGCGAGGCCTTCACCGACCCCTCGCCCGCGCCCGGGCCGGGCCGCTGGTTCGCCCGGCACGCCCTGCCCGCCGACCCGCTGAAGGCCGGGCGCACCATCGAGGTGCTGCGCGCGGCGGGCGTCCGGCCCGCGAGGGGCGGCCCCGCCGGTGGCTGACACGGCCAGGACCGAGATCGAGGACATCACCCCGGTGCCGTCCGACCAGGCCGTCACGGACGGCACGGCGCCCGCGGACGCCGGTGACTCGATGTTCCGCAACGCCTACGCCCTGATGCTGTCCACGGCCGTCTCGGCCGCGCTCGGCCTCGGCTTCTGGCTGGTGGCGGCCCGCTACTACAGCGAGGAGGCGGTCGGGCAGGGCTCGGCGGCCATCGCCGCGATGAAGCTGCTCGCCTCGATCACCGCCACCACCATGATCGGCGCGGTGGTCCGCTACGTCCCCCGGGCCGGCCGCTCGACCGGGATGCTCGTGCGGCGCGCCTACCTGGGAAGCACCGTCGTGGTGACGGTGGCCTGCGTCGTCTTCCTGTGCAGCCTGCCGCTGTGGGGGCCCTCGTACGCGCCGCTGAGCGGGCTCACCGCCGGGGTCGTCTTCACGGTGTCGTCGGTGGCCTGGGCGGTCCTCACCCTCCAGGACGGCGTCCTGACCGGGCTGCGCAAGGCGATCTGGGTGCCGGTCGGCAACGCCGTGTTCTCGCTCGGCAAGCTGCTGCTGCTCGCCGTGTTCTCGGCGCTCGCCCTCGGCGTGTTCGTGTCCTGGGCCTCCGCGATGGTGCTCTCCATCGTGCCGCTGGGCTGGCTGGTCTTCCGCAGGCTGATCCCCGCGCAGGCCGCCGCCGACCGCGACCGGCCGGTGCCCGAGCTGCGCGAGATCGGCCGCTTCCTGGCCGGGGACTCGGTCGGGGCACTGTTCTCGCTCGCCATGATCAACCTGCTGCCGGTGATGGTCGCGGTCCGCTTCCCGGCCGCCCAGAACGGGTTCTTCTTCATCGCGTACACGGTCGGCGGGACCATGGAGTTCATGGCCACCAACATGGCCTCCTCGCTGACCGCGCACTCCTCGCACAGCCCGGACAAGCTCGCCGACGGGGTGCGCGGAGCGCTGCGCCGGATGGCGCTGCTGCTGATCCCGGTGGTGCTGTTCCTGCTCCTGTTCGCGCGCCAGATCCTGCGCCCGTTCGGCGACGACTACGCCCAGCACGGCACCCTCGTCCTCCAACTGCTGGCCGCCGCCGCGATCCCGCGGGTCGCCGTCGAGCTGTACATCGGCGTCCTGCGCGTCCAGGGCCGCACCGGCATGCTGGCGATCCTCCAAGGCGCGATGTGCGCCCTGGTCCTCGGCAGCGCCGCGGTGCTGCTCGGTGTGTACGGGATCTCCGGCGCCGGCTGGGCCCAGCTGTGCGCGATGACCGTGATGGCGCTGTGCTGTGTGCCCGGGCTGCGCGCCGCGCTCGCGGGCCGCGCCGCCGTCCGCGCCCCGCGCGCCCCCAAGTCGGCCGAGTACGGCACCCGTTGGGCCCTGTTGGCACAGGCGGCCCGCACCGAGGAGGCCCGCGAGTACGGCACCCGCTGGGCCACCCAGACCGCGTATCTGCGCGGTGGCATGGACACCGCCACCCCCGCGCTCGGCATCCCCGTGTACGTCCCCGGGATCCACCCCGAACCGGGCTCCGCGACCACCCTGCACCTGCGCACGCTGCCCGACCCGGCGGCCCGCGAGAGCGACGAGTCGCTCCTGACGACCGCCCTGTGGCTGCTGCTCGGCCTCGCGGCGGGCCTGTTCTGGGTGCCGCTGTCGCGCGCCGCGGACGTGCCCGGCGGCGACCTCAACGGCACCGGGCTCCTGCCCCACCTGCCGCCGGTGAGCCTGACCGCGGGGGTGCTGCTCATCGTCGTGTGCAGTGCGGCGGTGTCGCTGTACCGGCCGCGCCCGGGGCTGCTCGTGGCCGGGCTGTGGGTGACGGTGGCGGCCCTGCACACCGCGCCGGTCATCCTCGGGGTGCCGCCCGACCCGGTGTCGGGACCCTGGCACACCCCCCTGGTCCGGTTCCTCGCCGAGAGCGCCGGGCTCGCCTCGCGCGACGGCATCGAGCGCTGGCTGCCGGCGGTGCTGCACCTGCTCTGCCTGGCCCTGGCGACGGTGGCCCTGCGCGCGCTGCGGGCGCACTGGCGGGTCGTCTCGGTCGTGGTGTGGGTGCTCGCGGTCGCGGGCTGGGCGGCCCAGCACGCGTTCGCCGCGGCCGCGCTGCCGGTCTTCGCCGGGCTGTGCGCGGCCACGGCGGCCGCCCTGACGTACCGCTGGTTCAGCGACCGGGAACGGCCCGCCTGAAGCGGCCGCGCGCCCCGCTCACCGGGCGGGACCGGGTTTGCCGGGTTTGCCGGGGGTGCTGCGCTTGCTGGGTTTCCCGCCTCTCGTACGCTCGACCGCGCCCCGGGTCGCGGCGGGCAGCGGCAGCCCCGGGAAGGCGCAGGCCACGGTCGAGAAGGCGGCCAGGGAGATCAGGAACGCGGTCGCCGAGAAGCCGTGCACGAGGAAGAGGCAGGTGGACACGAGCGCCCCGAACGACAGACTGAGCGGCGCCGCGAGCGCGAGCGCCTCCAGGCGGGCGCCGGGCCGCAGCATGTCGGGCTGCGGGTAGAGCAGCGCGAAGCCGGGGCCCAGCGAGACGAAGAGCAGCACGGGGATCCAGCGCAGGGGGCTCGCCGCGGGGAGCGCGGTGGCCGCGAGGGCGAGCCAGCCGGAGAGGGCGACGGTGGTTCTGATGTGCGTCTGGTTGAGGCGCATGTGCGACGACCTCCCGGTCGGTGAGCCTGGCTGACTGTCCATCCCGTGGTTCCCCTTGGCGGGCCTTCCTTGCCCGGGTCCGAAGGCGGGCCACTCCGGGCCCCGAACCCCGCCTTCGTCCGCCGACCGTGCGCGGTTGCTCGCGCAGTTCCCCGCGCCCCCAACTCCCCTTCGTCCGCCCGCCGTGCGTGGCCGGTCGCGCAGTTCCCCGCGCCCCTGGTGGGTCTTTCCTGGCCGGGTGCGATGGCGGGCGCCCTGGGGCCCCAACCCCGCCTTCGTCCGCCGACCGTGCACGGTTGCTCGCGCAGTTCCCCGCGCCCCTAGTGGGTCTTCCCTGGCCGGGTGCGATGGCGGGCGCCCTGGGGCCCCAACCCCGCCTTCGTCCGCCGACCGCGCGTGGTTGCTCGCGCAGTTCCCCGCGCCCCTGTAGGGGGCCCGGCATGGACATCCTCAGCCTGTCCGGCGATTGAGGGCGAGGGCCGTTCGGGCGCGTACGGGGGCTGGGGCGGAGCCCCGGGTGGGCGGCCTCAGCGGGGTCAGCGGCGCGGCGGGGCCACATACTGCAGCACCGTTCCGTACGCGTTGCCGTCGATCACCCGGAACCTCGGCGAAGCCTCGAGCTTCGACTTCAGCTCCTGGAAGCCCCCCGCGGGAAGCAGCCCCTCCCCCGCCGTGTAGACGTCCTGCGTACGCGTGAGGATGAAGTACACCGGCCGCCCGTCCTTGGGCAGCTGGGGCTCCAGATACCCCACCGGATCCCGCAGCATGATCGCGTTCTGCGGCTCCTCCTGCTCCGCGACGTACCAGTGCTCCAGCTGGTCGTAGCGGTGCAGCGCCTGCGGGAAGGAGCCGGTGACGGCGAGGATCATCGAGCCCTTGGGCGCGTTGTCGAGGACCTTGGTCACCATCGCCGTCTCGGCGGGCGGCGTGTAGTACATGCGCTCCTTGCCGTAGTACGCGGGGACGAACCCGGCCACCAGCAGGACGAGCACCAGCGGCAGGGCGACGGCCGCGACCCGTCGGCGCACCACGGGGCTGATCCTCCCGGTGTCCTGCCCGGCCGCCGCCGGCACCAGGGCGGCCGCCGCGAAGAACGCCGCCCCGGGCAGCCCGAACAGGTAGACGCGGAAGAGCATTTCGCCGCCGTAGTCGTTGACGGCGAACAGCGGCACCGGCGCGACGGAGACCAGGAGCAGCGGAAGCGCGCTCTTGACCAGTTTGCGGCGCAGGACGACGGCCACCACGGCGAGGGCGGCGATCACCAGGACCATGACGACGTCGGCCCGGCCCTGCAACACCGGCCCCGGGCCGGTGAGTTGACCGGCGTACCCCGCCCGCGAGTTGTTGAGGAGGTTGCCCACGGACTCCTTGAGGGAGGCCAGCGTCTCCACGAACAGCGGGCGGCCCATCGTGACGTCCCAGATCAGCATGATCACGGCCGTGACGACGAGCAGCCCGGGGTTGCGGTAGCGCCGGGTCAGGTTGAGGGCGACCAGGGCGACGCACAGCATCACCGGGGTGAGCTGGTGGGTGAAGTTGATGGCGGCGATCAGCGGGGCCAGGATCGCCACGCAGACCGCGCGCTGGCGGCCCGTGGTGGGCGGCGGCACGCTGGCCGCTGCGGGGTCGAGGTTGGCCCGTGAGCGCAGCTCGCCCGCCGCGCCGGGGCGTACGAAGTGCCGGAAGACCACGGCCAGTACGGACAGGTCCAGGATCAGCGCCATGCCCTGGGGCGAGAAGTAGTCCTGGCCGACCCAGTTGGCGACCTCGAAGATCCACACACCGGTCCACACGAGGCGCCAGTCCTCGGCGAAGGTGCGGTAGATCAGGACGAGGACGGGGATGAGGACGACGCCGTAGAAGAGCGAGGCCCAGTTGAGGTACGAGGCCGCGGTGTCCACGCCGAAGGCGCGCACCAGGCCCGCGTTGAGGGTGAAGAAGCCGGGCCACTGGTCGTACGCCGCCATGTTGCCCGAGAGCGGCACGCCCGGCCGCAGCTCCTGGTTGGCCAGGAGGTGGTTGACCACCGCGTCGTGCTTGGAGGACCAGGGGTAGCGCACCGAGTCGTACAGGATCGCGGTCGGCGCCTTCAGGGCGAAGAGCAGGGCGACGCTGTAGAGCCCGGGCCACCAGGGCGCGGTGCCCGCCCGGCGCAGGCTGACGACGAAGCCGCCGGTGAGGACGGCGAGGGAGAGGTAGAAGGCGGCGGGCAGCTGGTCGAGCAGGCCCCAGTCGCCCATGTGCCGGTAGTCGATGTGCGGCAGCGAGTACACCCACAAGGCGGTGGCCGCCGCCAACGGGAGCCAGGTGAGCAGCGTTTGGAGCTGGAGGGGAGCGGGTCTCGACCAGCGCCGGGAGCCCCTGCCCGGCGCGTCGGCCATCTGTTCCATGGCCGGATCGCCGGAGGGCTGCCGTTTGCTCCCCTGGACCGGCGTGGGCACACGCTGCTGCACAGTGCGACTCCCCCCACAGATGTGGTCGCGGCCGTCACGCCGCTGTCCCCTGGCTGTCCCTTGAGCGAAGTATAGGAACACTCTTCGCGTTTGTGTGGCTACACCGTCATCGCCTCCCGCCGCCGTCATCCCGCGAAGACGGGCCCCTTCACGGCGGCTCTGGTCCGCCGGTAGAAGCGCCAACCCACGGTGCGCGGCGAGTCGTTGTACGGGGCGACCCGTGCCCCCTCGCCGCGCATCCACGCCTCGATGTCGGCGAGGGTGTGGGTGCGGCGCAGGATGAGCCGGGCGATGCGGTAGGCCTCGTCGTGCTCCGAGCTGAGCGCGTGCCGCACCGCGACGGCCGTCTCGTACCCCGCGGCCCGCGCGGCCCTGCGCACGGCGCGGCTGTTGTAGCCGTGCGGGTAGGCGAGGTGGGCGATGCGGTGGCCCAGCACGTCCTCCAACGCGGCCTTGGAGTCGGCGAGTTCGCGCTGGAGCGCGGTCGCCCGGAGGGTGTCGAGCTGGGGGTGCGAGACGGTGTGGGCGCCGACCTCCAGGCCGTACTCCTCCAGCTCCCTCGCCTGGTCGAGCCTCATCATCGGCGCGGGCGGCAGCAGGCTCCGGCCGCCGGGGGTGATCGCGCCGGTGGTGAGGTAGGCCGTGGCGGGCAGGGCGCGCTCGGCGAGCGCCTCGGCGGTGCGGCCCGGCAGGTCGGCGAAGCCGTCGTCGAAGGTGAGCACGACGGGCCGGGGCGGCAGCGGGGCGCGTCCGGCGAGGTGGGCGGCGAGCGCCCCGATGGTCACCGGCGTACGTCCGCTGGCGCGGATGACGTCGAGCTGGGCCGCGAACTGCCGTGGCGCGACGGTGAATTCGGCGATCCAGCCGGGCGGGTCGTCCATCACCGCGTGGTAGAGCAGCACCGGCACGGGGGCCGCGCCGGTGCTCATCGGCCCGTCTCCCAGGGCCGCCGGTGGCCGCGCACCCGGCACCGGGCGCGCAGATAGCCGAGCGGCCCGTACAGCATGCCCCTGCGCTCCAGGCGGGACAGCGAGCGCGGCCACGGGTAGCTCTGCGCGCCGTGCTCGCCGGGCACCGACTGCTCGCCCGCGTCGCGGTGGGCGCTGATCGCGAGCGCGTGCGCGAGGCCGCGCGGCACCCGGGCGAGCAGCGCGGGCAGCAGCGCCGGGCGGCGCACGATGATCGCGGTGAGGTAGGCGGTGAGCCCGGCGCCGTAGCCGTACGCCTGGTTCTCCAGGTCCTGCCAGGTCTCGCGGTGGTGGTGCCACACCAGCGCCTCGGGCGTGTAGCTGAGCCGGTGGCCCGCGACCACGACCCGGGCGAAGGCGTACAGGTCGTCGCCGCCGCGGGCCGGGGTTCCGGTGCCGGTCGCCGGGTCGAAGCCGCCGACCGAGCGCAGCACGCCGGCCCGGAAGGCCATGTTGGCGCCGGAGCCGAACCGGCCGGCCGTGAACGGGAACAGCGGCTCGTCGGCCGGGGGCCTGCGCGGGTCGAAGTGGCGGGGTGCGAAGCCCTTGGTGAAGCCGCCGTGGCTTTCGAGCAGGATCTGCGCGGGCGTGGTGAGGCGGGCGGGCAGGATGAGGCCGGTGGCGCAGCCGAGCCGGGGATCGTCCGCGAAGGGCGCGGCGAGCGAGGACAGCCAGCGCCGGTCGGCGATCACGTCGTCGTCGGTGAACGCGAGGACCTCGCCGTGCGCGGCCGCGACGCCCCGGTTGTGCGCGGCGGCCAGGCCCGGCACGGGCTCCACGACGTAGCGCACCCCGAGCGCGGCGTAGTGGCCCTCGACGAGTTCGCGGGTCTGATCGGTGGCGGGGTTGTTGTCGACGACGAGGATCTCGTGGTCGGGATGGTCCTGGTCCAGCAACGAGTCGAGCGCGCGGGCGAGTTGGCCGGACCGCTCGCGGGTGGCGACGATGACGCTGGCGCGCGGCGGTCGCCGCGTGGGCGCGGGCGGCTCCTCGGGCACGAACCCGGTGAGCTGCTTGCGGGCCGCCGTGGCCAGCACCTCGGCCGCGTCGTCGCCCCGCCCGACCTGGCCGAGCACGGTCCCGACCGGCCGCCCCCGCAGCCTGACCAGGACGTACACCTCGCCGGGGCCGATCGGCGGCCCGCCCGGCGCGGGGGTCAGGGACAGCACGTCCCCGTCCAGTCCGTCGAGATCCAGCTCCCCCACGCTGATCCCCCCACCCATGCCCCGCGGTCTCACGAGGCCCTGGGCCTCCGGCCCGTGCGACGACCTGTCCGACACTGTGCTTCCCCCCGTAACTCCGGGTCCTTTGATGGCCGTTGATGGCCGTGCCCCGTCCGGGGCTACTTTCCGGCGCCGCGCAACCGCCCGGCCCGCTTGAGGCTGCGCTGCGCGAACTCGGCGAGCCTCGGCCGCTCCCGGACGAACCCGTGCGCCCTGCGGGCGGGCTCCCGGCCGATCCAGTGCAGCACCGCCCCCGCGCCGGGGCGGGTCGACGCCCCCTCGTACACCGGTATCTCGCCGGTCTTCAGCGCGTCCTTGTACTCGGCGGCGCCCCGCCCGAGGTCCAGCATCCCGATGCCCTCGGCCGCCGCCGCCTCGGCCATCCGCAGATGCAGCACGAGACCGGGCGAGTACTTGGCGAACTCCGGGTCGTACGCCGGGAACCAGCAGGCCAGCACGGTGCGCGAGCGCAGCCCGAAGTGCGCGGCGACCGGCCTGCCGCCCGCGTACAGGACGGAGAGCACCCCCGAGCAGCCGGGCGCGCGGGTGTGGGCGAGCTGGTGCACCAGGGTGCTGATCCACTCCTGGGCGAACCGGTCGCGCCGCCCGGTGCGGCGGTACTGCGCGGACTTCCACTCCATGAGCCGGGCCAGCGCCGCCGGGTCCCGCTCGTCGAAGACGAACCGGACCTCCCCCGCCTGCCGCCCCAGCCTGCGCTCCTTGGCGGCGGTGGTCCTGAAGAACTTCGGGGAGTGCCGCCGCAGGATCGTTTCGTACGCGGCGTAACCGGCCCCCACGTCGATCACATAGGAGGCGTACTCGGCGGCCGCGTCCGCCGCGAACAGCGGCTGGCCCGCCTCCAGGTTGTCGAACTCCCAGGAGGACAGCCCGCAGGCGCGCATCAACGCGTCGCGCTCCAGGGCGAGTTCGGGCCGGGACACGAGGCCCTGGCAGTCCGAGACGCCGAACCCGATGGCCCGCCCCCGGCCCACCTTCCCCTTCTCGTACGGGAAGAAGGCGGCCGGCTCGCCGTCGTCGTCGTGCACCACGGCGACCCGGGCCGAGGACCGCACCCGGCCCACGGCCAGGGTGAACTCCGGCTCCAGGAAAGGGTTCTCCGGCGCCTGCGACTTGGCCCGCAGTTCGCGCCAGACCTCCAGCTCCCCGGCGCTCAGATCGCCGGGCCGCACCACTCGTATCCGGCCCCGTGCGCCCTCGGCGGCGCCGCTCCCGCGCAGACTGCTCACCCTCGACCCCCCGGTCTCCCCCTGAGCCACGCTGAACCTGGACGGTACCGGTCGATTTCACCCGACGGTAGGTACTCCCACGTGGTTTGTGACCGTACGGTGAAGGTTGGTACGGCGTCGTCGTTCCGGCCCCCGCGGGCCGGGCGGCGGGCGGGGCGGGCGGGCCCGGCGCACGGAGGGGGCGCCCGGCGTGAGCTAATGCACGGTATGAGCTACTTCATGACCGATCTGTCGGGCACCTCCGTCGACGAACCCGACGAGGCGACGATGCGCACGATCCTCGACGGCCTGGCCGACGCCGACGACGAGCACCCCGACGTCTCCCTGACCCACGAGAACGGCTGGTCCATGAGCGCCTTCCCGAGCGGCGAGCTGCTCTGGCTCCTGTGGGAGAACCTGGACGAGCCGGACGCGCCCCCGCGCCAGCTGTCCGGCGTGTCCAAGGACGAGGTGCTGCGGCTCTTCGGGCTGCTCGCGCGGGGTGACACGGCGGAGATCGAGCGCCTGGCCGGTTCCTGACCCGGGGCGCACGGCGCATATCCGCCGGGCAATCGCGCTCCAGTGCGCCGCCTCCGCACCGGAACCCTCTGCCGGGGACCGTGGCGTCCTAGGACAGGTAACCGGAGGCGGAGCGGTCCGGGGAGGGCCGCGCGGACCAAGGGGGCACAGCCTGTGGAGAAGAGGCTGTGGAAACGGGGTGTGTGCGTGGCGGCGTGCACGGCGGCAGCGCTGCCGGCCGTCGCCGGGGGGCCGGATCCGGCGGCGCCCGCGCGCATGGTGACCACGGCGGCGACGGCCGCCGCGGTCGGCTCCGCACCCGCGCGGTCCACGCCGGGGCCCGGCCCTTCCACGCCACTGGCCGGGCCCACTCACGCCGCGCCGAAGCCGTCGCCCACCACGCGGCTGCCGTCCGCGAACCCGGTGTTCAGCGTGTACCCGACGGCCGAGCCGGACGGGCCGCTCCATGTGAACGGAAGCGGCTTCGACTGCGCCGGGCGCGGCACCGGATCCGCCGGGCCGCTCACGCTGACCAGCGATCTCTTCCCGCCGGTCACGGGGTGGACCGACGCGTCCGGAGCCTTCACCCACCGGTACGTCGTCCCCGCCAACGCCGTCCCGGGCTCGACGCACACGGTCACCGCGGCCTGCGCCTCGCCCCACGCGGTGAGCCGCAGCGGAACCTTCCGGGTCAGCGCGCCGGACCTGCCGCCGCCCGCGCTCACCCTCACACCCGGGTCCGGCCGGCCCGGCAGCCCGGTGAGCGTCCTGGGCACGGGCTTCTCGTGCGCCCAGAGCGCCCGTGTCCTGTGGGACGGGAGCGCCGTCGGATCCGCCACCGCGGCGCGGACGGGAACGATCAAAACCACGCTGAAGGTGCCGGACGGCGCCGCGGCGGGCCCGCACCGGGTGGCGGTGACCTGTCGCGGCCTCGCCAACGGCGTCGACGGCGGCCGCACCACGCAGGGCGCGGACCTCTTGGCGACGGCGGGCTACACGGTCGAAGCGCCCGCGGTGGTCGTCCCGCCGACGACACCGGCCTCCCCGGTTCCCCCGACGCCGTCGGGGGACGGCAGGGGCTCCGCGATCACGCCGTCCCCCCAGGACCGCGACCAGGACGACCGCACATCCTCGCCCCCCGGCGCCACCCCGGACGACACGCCCACCGGCCGGGCCACGCGGCGCGCGGCAGCGCATCCCACCCCCTCGGACACCGGCCGGGGCGGGCCCCCGGCGCCCTCGCCCGGGGCCTCGGGCTCCGTACCCGGCCCCGTCCCCCCGGCCCCTTTGCCACCGTCCGGGGGCGGGCACGGAGCCGGACTCGTCGGGAGTCTGCGGACCCCCGCCGAGGTGTCCTGGGCGCTCAAGGACCTGGCGGGCTCGGGCCTCCTCGCCGTCTGGTTCCTGCTGCTGGTGCTGCTCCTGGAGAAGGCGTTCCCCTCCCAGCCCGCCGAGAACGCGCTGGCCCGCTGGTGGCGCACGGTGCGGCGGCGCGATGTCCGCGTGCCGGCCTGGCTGCGGCTCGGCGGCTACGCGCTCGGCGGCGGCACGCTCGTGGTGTGGGCCGACGCGACCACCCACTGGGGCGCGGGAACCGTCGTCAAGGTCCTGGGCGCCACGGCCGGAATGCTGCTCGTCCTCATGACGTACGAGAAGACGAAGGACTGCCTGGCGCGGTCCGGGCAGCTCGGGCTGCGGTCCGAACTGCGGGTGGTTCCGGCCGGGTTGGTGCTCGCGGTCCTCATGGCCGCGCTCTCGCGCTGGCTGGCGTCCCCGGTGCCGTACGTCTACGGGCTCGTCGCGGTGTACCTGGTGCTGGGCACTCCGCCGCCCGGCTCGCGCGCCATGCCCAAGGGCCAGACCGTCCTGATCGCCGGGATCTGCACCCTGGCGGCCTCGCTGCTCGTCTGGACGCTGGGCGCGCCGCTCCTGGAGGCCGGGCGCGGCGCCGGACCCGGCACCCTGCCGTACGTGCTCGCCTACACGGTCGCCCTGATCGTGGTGGGCGGGGTCGAGGTGGTGGTGTTCGGGATGCTGCCGCTGTCCGGCATGGACGGCCGCACCCTGAAGCGGTGGAACAGGGCCGCCTGGTACGGCATCTACCTGGTCGCCCTCGTCCTCTTCTTCCACGTGCTGCTCAACCAGCTGCACCCGGGCGTGGGCACCGGGCTGCTGGTCTCGAAGGACCTGCGCTGGACCACCGTGCTCGTCGCCACCGGCCTGTTCGTCCTGGCCGCGGCGTTCTCGCTGGCGCTGCGCGGCTGGGTGGCCCGCCGGGAGCGGCGGGCCGTGGCGGCGTGAGGCCGCTCAGACCCTGCGCCCGGCCCGCCAGACCTCGCTCACCAGCGGGACGCCGGGCCGGTAGGCGAGGTGGACGTGCGAGGGCGCGTCCAGGAACGCCAGGTCGGCACGGGCGCCGCGGGCGAGCCGGCCGATGTCGGTGCGGCGCAGCGCGGCCGCGCCGCCCGCGGTCGCCGACCACACCGCCTCGTCGGGCGTCATCTTCATGTCGCGTACGGCGAGCGCGATGCAGAACGGCATCGAGGACGTGAAGGACGACCCCGGGTTGCAGTCGGTCGACAGCGCCACGGTGGCCCCGGCGTCCAACAGCCGCCTGGCGTCCGGCCATTGAGCACGGGTGGAGAACTCGGCGCCGGGCAGCAGGGTCGCGACCGTCGCGCTGCCCGCGAGCGCGTCCACGTCGGCGTCGGTGAGGTGGGTGCAGTGGTCGGCGGACGCGGCCTCCAGCTCGACGGCGAGCTGCACCCCGGGCCCGTACGTCAGCTGGTTGGCGTGGACGCGCGGCAGCAGCCCGGCGGCCTTGCCCGCGGTGAGGATCGCGCGCGCCTGGTCCCCGTCGAAGGCGCCCTTCTCGCAGAAGACGTCGATCCAACGGGCGTACGGGGCACAGGCGTTGAGCATCTCGCCGGTGACCAGCTCGACGTATCCGGCGGGGTCGTCGGCGTACTCGGGGGCCACGATGTGCGCGCCGAGGTAGGTGACCTCGTCGGTGTGCTCGGCCGCGACGCGCAGCGCGCGGGCCTCGTCCTCGACGGTGAGCCCGTACCCGGACTTGGTCTCCAGGGTGGTGGTGCCCTGCCGCAGCGCCTCGGCGAGGTAGCGGGCGACGTTGGCCCCCAGCTCCTCGTCGCTCGCCTCGCGGGTGGCGGCGACGGTCGTCCGGATGCCGCCGGCCGCGTACGCCTGGCCGGACATGCGGGCGTTGAACTCCTGGGTCCGGTCGCCCGCGAAGACGAGGTGGCTGTGGGAGTCGACGAAGCCGGGGATCACGGCGCGGCCCCGCGCGTCGACGGCCTCGTCGGCCGGGGGCGCGTCGGCCGTGCGGCCCACCCAGGCGACCCGGTCGCCCTCGACGACGAGGGCGGCGTCGTGGACGAGGCCGAGGGGGCCGTCTCCCCCCTCGGGGTCGTTGGTGACGAGGGTGGCGATGTTCCGTACGAGGGTGGTGCTCATGGGTTCCTTTCTGTCCCCCGCCCCGCCCCTTCCCGAAAGCCTCCGGCGGAGTGCGTCGGGTGCGGCCCGGTGGGGGCGGGGTCGCGCGGTTCCCCGCGCCCCCCGGCAGGGCTGTTCCCGGCAGGGGCGCGGGGTCAGGTTCGCAGGGTGGTCAGGGCCTTGGACAGGGCGGACGGGACGTCGGGGACCAGGGTGTGGGAGCCGTCCCGCACCACCTGACGGCCGCCCACCACCACGTGCCGCACGTCCGCCGCGGACGCGGCGAAGACGGCCGTCTCGGCGGCGAGCCGGGGCACCGCCCCCGCCGTACGGACGGAGTCCAGCGCGATCGTGGCGAGGTCGGCGAGCGCGCCCGCCTCGATCCGCCCCGCCTCGTCCCACCCGAGCGCCGCGTGCCCGTCGGCCGTGGCCGCGCGGAGGAGGGCTGCCGCCGTCCAGTGCCCCCGCGTCCGGGTGCGCAGGCGCTCGTCGAGCTCCATCGCCCGCGCCTCTTCGAGGATGTCGATGACGGCGTGGCTGTCGCTGCCCAACGAGAGCGGGGAGCCCGCCCGCTGGAGGGCGGGCGCGGGGCCGATGCCGTCGGCGAGGTCGCGTTCGGTGGTGGGGCACATGCAGGTGCCGGTGCGCGTGGTGCCGAGCAGCGCGATGTCCGCGTCGGTGAGGTGGGTGTTGTGCACGCCGGTGGTGCGCTCCCCGAGCACCCCGTGCTCGGAGAGCAGCCGGGTCGGCGTCATCCCGTACGCGTCCAGGCAGGCGTCGTTCTCGGCCGTCTGCTCGGACAGGTGCACGTGGAGCGGCGCCCGCCGCTCCTGCGCCCACCGCGCGACCGTGCCCAACTCCCGTGCGGGAACGGCCCGTACGGAGTGGACGGCCGCGCCGATCCTGGCGTGCGGCCGCTCCTTGAGGGCCGAGCAGCGCTCCGCCCAGGCCTCGGCCGTGCCGTCGGAGAAGCGCTGCTGGTGCCGGTCGGGCGCGGCGCCGAACCCCGAGGACAGGTACGCCGTGTCCAGCAGGGTGATCCGGATCCCCGCCTCGGCGGCCGCGGCGATCAGCGCCTCGCCCATCGCGTTGGGGTCGTCGTAGGGGGTGCCGCCCGGCGCGTGGTGGAGGTAGTGGAACTCGCCGACCGCGGTGATCCCGGCCAGCGCCATCTCCGCGTACACCGCGCGGGCGAGCGCGTGGTACGAGTCCGGGGTGAGCCGGGAGGCCACCTGGTACATGACCTCGCGCCAGGTCCAGAAGGTCCCGGAGCCGACCTGCACGGTGGAGCGCAGGGCGCGGTGGAAGGCGTGCGAGTGGGCGTTGGCGAGGCCCGGCACGGTGAACCCGCGCAGCACGACGGCGCCGGGCGGCGGCGCCTCGATCCCCGTGCGGACGGCGGAGATCCGGCCGTCGTCGGCCACCTCCACGACCACGCCCGGCTCGACCACGGGGTCGAGCCAGGCGTGCTCCAGCCAGTACGTCACCTGCACGCCAGGCCCTCCAGTACATCGGCGAGTGCGAGCACCCCGGCCACGCAGTCGTCCTCACCGGCGAACTCGGCCGGGGAGTGCGAGACGCCGGTGGGGTTGCGTACGAACAGCATGGCGGTCGGGATCGAGCCGGAGAGGATTCCGGCGTCGTGTCCGGCCCCGGTCCCGAGGACCGGGGTGTCACCGCCGAGGATCTTGGCGATCTCGTCCCGCAGCGCGTGCTCGAACTCCACGACGGGCGTGAAGGACTCGCGCACGACGCTGAGGTCCACCCCGTCGCGCTCGGCCCGCTCCCGGGCGGCCTGCTCGATCGCGGCGACGACCGTGTCCAGGGTGGACTGGTCGGCGGCCCGCGAGTCCAGCCAGCCGCGCACGAGCGAGGGGATGGCGTTGACGCCGTTGGGCTCGCAGGAGATCTTGCCGAACGTGGCGACGGCGCCCGCGAGTTGGGCCTCGCGGCGGGCCGCCAGGACGGTCTCGGCGTACGTCAGCATCGGGTCGCGGCGGTCCACCAGGCGGGTGGTGCCCGCGTGGTTGGCCTCGCCCGCGAAGTCGAACCGCCAGCGGCCGTGCGGCCAGATCGCCGAGGCGATGCCGACGGCGTTCCCGCTCAGGTCGAGCGCCCGGCCCTGTTCGACGTGGAGCTCCACGAACGCGCCGATGCGGGCGAGGCGTTGGGGGTCGGGGCCGATGGCGTCCGGGTCGTACCCGGCCCGCTCCATGGCCTGCGGCAGGCTGACGCCGTCCTGGTCGCGCAGGCGGTGCGCGGCCTCGACGGTGAGCTGTCCGGCGGTGAGCCGCGAGCCCACACAGGCCAGGCCGAAGCGGGCGCCTTCCTCGTCGCCGAAGTTGGTGATGGCGAGCGGGCGGCTGAACTCCGCTCCCCTGCGGCGGAGTTCGTCGAGGGCGGCGAACGACGACACGACGCCGAGGGGGCCGTCGAAGGCGCCGCCGTCGGGTACGGAGTCGAGGTGCGACCCCGTGACGACGGCGTCCCCGGCTGCCGGGTCACCCGCCCAGGCCCACTGGTTGCCGTTGCGGTCGAGCTCGTAGGTGAGGCCTCGGGACTCCGCCTGGGCGCGGAACCAGTCCCGGCACTCCTGGTCGGCTCCGGTCCACGCGTGGCGGCGGTAGCCGTGGGTGTCGGCGTGACGGCCGATGGGCGCGAGCTCGCGCCACATCTCCTGGAAGGAGGCGACCCCGGGCACCCCCGCGTCCCCGGCAGGATCGACACCGGGCACCCCCGCGCCCTCGGCCGGGCCGGGGGCCTGCGGCTCTCGTTCGACCGCGGGCCGTGCGTGGATGCTCGCGCCGTTCCCCGCGCCCCCAACAGGGTCGGTGCCGGGCACCCCCGTGGCCCCCGCGGCACCGGAGGACGACGCGTCTTCGACCGCGGGCCGTGCGTGGCCGCTCGCGCCGTTCCCCGCGCCCCCAACAGGGTCGGTGCCGGGCACCCCCGGGCCCCTGGCGGGGTCGATGCCGGGCAGGGGCGGGCGGGGGTTCGGGGGCGGAGTCGCCGGGGTGGGGCCGGGCGGGGTCACTCGCCCTCCCGCATCGGGATGCGGACCCCGCGCTCGTCCGCCACCGACTCCGCGATGTCGTACCCGGCGTCGACATGCCGGATGACACCCATGCCCGGGTCGTTGGTGAGGACGCGGCGGATCTTCTCGCCCGCCAGCTTCGTGCCGTCGGCCACCGACACCTGCCCGGCGTGGATGGAGCGGCCCATGCCGACCCCGCCGCCGTGGTGGATGGAGACCCAGGACGCGCCGGAGGCCACGTTGACCATCGCGTTCAGGAGCGGCCAGTCGGCGATCGCGTCGGAGCCGTCCAGCATGGCCTCGGTCTCGCGGTAGGGGGAGGCGACGGAGCCGCAGTCGAGGTGGTCGCGGCCGATGGCCAGCGGGGCGGCCAGCTCGCCGGAGGCCACCATGTCGTTGAAGCGCTCGCCCGCCCTGTCGCGCTCGCCGTAGCCGAGCCAGCAGATGCGCGCGGGCAGACCCTGGAAGTGGACCCGCTCCCCGGCCATCTTGATCCAGCGGTGCAGGGACTCGTTCTCCGGGAAGAGTTCGAGCATCGCCTTGTCCGTCTTGTGGATGTCGGACGCCTCGCCGGACAGGGCGGCCCAGCGGAAGGGGCCCTTGCCCTCGCAGAACAGCGGCCGGATGTAGGCGGGCACGAAGCCGGGGAAGGCGAACGCCCGCTCATAACCGGCGAGTTGGGCCTCGCCGCGGATGGAGTTGCCGTAGTCGAAGACCTCGGACCCGGCGTCCATGAAGCCGACCATGGCCTCGACGTGCCGGGCCATCGACTCGCGGGCGCGGGTGGTGAAGCCCGCCGGGTCCTTGGCCGCGTACGCCGCCATGTCGTCGAAGTCCACGCCGACGGGGAGGTAGGAGAGCGGGTCGTGGGCGGAGGTCTGGTCCGTCACGATGTCGATGGGGGCACCCTCGGCGAGCATCCGGGGCAGCAGCTCCGCCGCGTTGCCGAGCAGGCCGATGGAGAGCGGCCTGCGGGCGTCGCGGGCCTCGACGGCCAGCTGGAGCGCGTGCTCCAGGGAGTCGGCCTTCACGTCGAGGTAGCGGTGCTCGATGCGGCGCTCGATGGCGCGCGGGTCGACGTCGATGCAGATCGCGACGCCGTCGTTCATGGTGACGGCGAGCGGCTGGGCGCCGCCCATGCCGCCGAGGCCCGCGGTCAGCGTGATCGTCCCGGCGAGCGTGCCGTTGAACTTCTTGGCGGCGACCGCGGCGAAGGTCTCGTACGTGCCCTGGAGGATGCCCTGGGTGCCGATGTAGATCCAGGAGCCGGCCGTCATCTGGCCGTACATGGTCAGGCCCAGCTGCTCAAGGCGGCGGAACTCCTCCCAGTTGGCCCAGTCGCCGACCAGGTTGGAGTTGGCGATCAGGACGCGCGGCGCCCACTCGTGGGTCTGCATGACGCCGACGGGGCGGCCGGACTGGACGAGCATCGTCTCGTCCTGCTTGAGGGTGCGCAGCGTACGCACCATGGCGTCGAAGGAGCGCCAGTCGCGGGCGGCCTTGCCCGTGCCGCCGTAGACGACGAGCTTGTCGGGGTGTTCGGCGACCTCGGGGTCGAGGTTGTTCTGGAGCATGCGCAGCGCGGCTTCCTGCTGCCATCCCAGGGCGCTCAGTTCCGTACCGCGCGGTGCCCGTACGGGGCGGGGTCCTGACATGGCGATGCCTCCTCGTGACCTGATCCAGATATTCACATCCTGTGTCACTGAATAGAACTAGTCAATAGACCGGTCCCCCTGCACGTCCGGCCGCCCGGTGATTGGCTTGATCCCATGACTCCCCAGGCAACGTCCCCGGCGGCCGGGACCGCCGCCGCCCAGCGCCGCGAACAGGCCGTGCGGGCCGCGGTGGAGCAGGGCCTGGCCGGGCCCGACGCCCCCATCGTCGCCCTCCTGGACACCACCGGCATCCGCGCGGGCGCGGCCGCGCTGCGGGCCGCCTTCGCCGCCGTCACCGACGCGCCCGTGCTGCACGCCTTCGCCGTGAAGGCCTGCCCGCTGGTGCCGGTGCTGCGGCTGCTGTGCGCCGAGGGTCTGGGCGCGGAGGTCGCGAGCCCGGGCGAGCTGGCCCTGGCCGGAGCCGCCGGGATCAGCCCCGCCGACACGGTGCTCGACTCCCCCGCCAAGACCCCGGCCGAGCTGCGCGAGGCGCTCGCCCTCGGCATCGCCGTCAACGCGGACAACCCGCAGGAGCTGGCCCGCCTGGACGCGCTGGTCCCTTCCCACGAGGGCCGCCCGGGCGCCTCACCGATCGGACTGCGGGTCAATCCGCAGCTCGGCGCCGGGTCCATCGACGCGCTGTCCACGGCGACGGCCACGTCCAAGTTCGGGGTGGCGCTGCTCGACGACGGCGCCCGGGAGTCGGTGGTGCGGGCGTACGCGGAACGCCCCTGGCTGACCCGGCTGCACACGCACTCCGGCTCGCAGGGCGTGGCACTCGCCCTCATGGCCCAGGGCGTCAGGGCCGCCTACGAGCTCGCCGAGGAGATCAACGCGGCGGTCGGCCGGCAGCAGGTCGACACCCTCGACATCGGCGGCGGGCTGCCGGTCAACTTCGGCTCCGACGAGGAGACGCCGACGTACGCCGCCTACGCCCGCCTTCTCAAGGAGGAGGTGCCGGGCCTGTTCGACGGGCGGTACGGCCTGGTGACGGAGTTCGGCCGCTCCCTGCTCGCCAAGCACGGCACGGTCCTCGCCCGGGTGGAGTACGCGAAGAGCTCGGGCGGCCGTCCCATCGCGGTCACCCACGCCGGGGTGCAGATCGCGGCCCGCACCGTGTACGCGCCCGCGTCCTGGCCGCTGCGGATCGAGGCGTACGACGCGAAGGGCCGCCCCAAGCCGGGCCCGCCCGTCGCGCAGGACATCGCCGGGCCCGCCTGTTTCGCCGGGGACCTGCTCGCCGAGAACCGCCCGCTGCCGCTGCTCGAACAGGGCGACCACGTGGCGGTGCTGGACACGGGGGCGTACTACTTCGCCCACCACTACTCCTACAACTCCCTTGCCCGGCCCGGGATCCACGGCTTCACGGCCACGGCCGAGGGAGTGGAGTTCGCGACCGTGCGCAGCCCGCAGCCGATCGCCGACCTCGTCGCGGAGGCGGGCGGCGCCCACGCGGACGCCCTGCTCTGACGCCCCGAGCGTTCAGCGGCGCCGGGCCCCGCCGGGCGCGGCGTCGCCCGCGCCGAGGCCGGTCGTCCGGAAGCCGCGCACCCGCTTGCCCACCGGCGCACCCCGCGGCACCCAGTCGGTGCGGACCCAGAGCAGCGCGTCGGCGGCCCGCTCGACCCGGCCGAGCCAGGCGGCCTTCAGCCACAGGCCCGCGCCCGCCCCCGCCATCAGCAGTCCGCCCGCGCCGGGCAGCGCGAAGGCGGACCCGGCGGCCGCGGCGAAGCCGAGCAGCAGCCACCAGCGCCAGGCCCGCCGCCAGGTGCGCACGGTGACGGAGCGGTCCTGGAGGAAGTCCGCCTTGGCGGCGCGGGAGGCGGCCCCGGCGAAGTGGGTGTAGCGGCGGCGCCGGGTCACCAGCACGGCGGCCGCGGCGACGAGGAACAGCGCGGCCCCCGCGAGCAGACCGATCCGGCGCCCGGTCACGCTCACCGGGAGCGCCGCCCCCAGGCCCGCGGCCAGCAGGCCGAACCACCACAGCGGAGCCGCCCCGGCCCGTACGATCACCGCCACGCGCGCCAGCGCCTGCCCTCCGCGCCCCACGTCACACCTCCGTGCCTCGAAATCCTGGCGCGGAGGGTAGCCAAACAAGATGAGCGGTTCGTGAGAGGCGCGCGAGTCGGCTACTCCACGAACAGGCCGCGCGCGGCCGCCTTCGCGTCGAACTCCTCCAGGCGGGCCTGCGCGTCCGGCAGGTCGTCACACATGGCTTCGAGCAGGACCCGGCCGAGCAGCATCGGCGCGCACGCCGTGTCGAAGGCGAGCCCGGTGCCGACGGCCGCCGGGATCAGCAGGTCGCTGTACTTGGCGACCGGCGCGAACGCCGAGTCGGCGACCGTGACCACGGTGAGCCCGGCGGACTGCGCGTACGCCAGCGCCTCGACGACCTCCCGGGGATGGCGCGGCAGCGCGAAGCACAGCAGGGCCGAGGCCCCGGCCCGCAGCGCCGCGTCGATCCGATCGGCCAGCATGGTGCCGCCCTCGTCGAGCAGGCGCACGTCCGGGTGGACCTTGGCCGCGAAGTAGGCGAAACCGCGGGCCTGCGAGGAGGCCGCGCGCAGGCCGAGCACGGGCAGCGGCCGGGAGGCCGCGAGCAGCCGGCCCGCGTCCTCGACCGGCCCCGGGTCGGCCAGCAGCCCGGCCAGGTGCTGGAGGTTCTCGATCTCGGCCTGCACGGCCTGCTGGTACTCGTTGTACGAGGTCTCGGCCGCCTCGCCGGTCACCGCGGGGGCCACCTCGCGCAGGTGCCGGCGCAGCGCCGGGTAGCCGTCGAAGCCGAGGGCGACCGCGAACCGGGTGACCGACGGCTGGCTCACCCCGGCGAGTTCGGCGAGTTCGACGCTCGACAGGAAGGGGACGTCGGCGGCGCGGCGCACCATGCAGTGGGCGATGCGCCGCTGCGTCGGGGTCAGCCTGCGCCCCTCGAAGAGCTGTTGCAGCCGTGCGGCAGGGCCCTCGCTCATGCCGTCCCCCTTCATACGTTCAGCTCCTTGAACCGGTCGAGCGGCGCGGCCGCCCGGTCGACGTCCGCGGTCGGCGGGCGGTCGGTGGCGTCCTCGCCGGGTACGGAGTCGGCGAGCGCGCACGCCCGCCCGACCGGCGGCTGCGGGTCCGGCCGCAGCTCGCGGTGGCACAACACCCCTGCCACGGCGCCCCGTTCGCACCCCGCCACCAGCCGCGGCGCCCCGCCGGGCCGCGTGCTCCGACGGGCCGCGAGCGAGGCGGAGCCGGCCCGCTCCTCGACGCCCCGAGAGAGTACAGCGTGGCCGAGCGGGGCCGGGGCGGTGAAGGCCCGCAGCTCACCGAGGGCGGCGTGGTCGCCGGTGCCGACCGGGCCGAACTCCTTGGCCACCGGCCGCGCCCCGGCCGCCGGGACCTCGCACGGCGCGGTGACGACGGCGGGCCCGAGCCCCGCACCGGTCGCCAGCAGTTGGCCGGCCCGCACCACGAGCATCCCGCCCACTTCGCGGCCGGGCAGTTCCTCGTCGATCGCCTGCGTCGCACCCTGCGGGGCGTCCACGACGTGGGACGACAACATGCGCGAACACCACCTTTTCCGGGCGCGGGGCCAACGGTCCGGGCGCGAACCATTGACAAGTTATTCAGACACCCAGAACTCTGCATGACCATATACAGCCGGGCAAGCCCGCACCGCCTCCTCGTCGCGAAGGAGCACACCCCCTCCATGGCCGAAGCAGCCGAACCAGCCCAGCCCGACCAGCCCGTTCAGCCCCTCCAGCCCGCAGCACTGGGCGCCCTGCTCGTGGAGCGCCGCTCCATCGACGTCGTCCCGGACGACGAGCGCCACGGCAGCGCCTTCAGCCAGTTCACGCTCTGGCTCGGCGCCAACCTCCAGATCACCGCCGTCGTGACCGGCGCCCTCGCGGTGGTCTTCGGCGGCGGCGCGTTCTGGTCCCTGATCGGCCTCGTCGTGGGCAACCTGCTCGGCGGCGCCGTGATGGCGCTGCACTCGGCGCAGGGCCCGCGCCTCGGCCTGCCGCAGATGATCTCCTCGCGGGCCCAGTTCGGCGTGCGGGGCGCGGTGGTGCCGCTGCTCCTGGTGATCGTGATGTACGTCGGCTTCTTCGCCAGCGGCAGCGTGCTCGCGGGCCAGGCGGTCGGCGAGCTCACCCACCTCGGCGAGACCCCCGGCATCGTCGTCTTCGCCCTGGTCACGGCCGTGACGGCCACGATCGGCTACCGGGTGATCCACGCGCTCGGCCGGGTGGCGAGCGCGGTCTGCGCGCTGGCCTTCGTCTACCTGGGCATACGCCTGCTGGAGCGGATCGACCTGACGGCGGTCCTGCACGACCGCGCCTTCCACCTGCCGATGTTCCTGCTCGCCGTCTCCCTCTCGGCGTCCTGGCAGCTGGCGTTCGGCCCGTACGTCGCGGACTACTCGCGCTATCTGCCCCGCACCACCAGCGCCCGCGCCACCTTCTGGTGGACGCTGGCGGGCTCGGCGCTCGGCTCGCAGTGGTCGATGACCTTCGGCGTGCTGGTCGCCGCGACGGCGGGCGACGCCTTCCTCGCCCACCAGGTCGGCTACGTGGTCGGGCTCGGCGGCACCGGCCTGATCGCCTCGTTCCTGTACTTCACGATCGCGCTGGGCAAGCTCACCATCAACGTGCTCAACACCTACGGCGGCTTCATGTCGATGGTGACCAGCGTCAGCGGCTTCCGCGCCCAGAAGACCATCGGGCCGCGCGCCCGCGCCCTCTACATCGGCGGCATCATGGTGGCCGGCACGGCGGTGGCGCTCGCGGGCAAGGACTCGTTCCTGACCTCGTTCAAGGACTTCCTGCTGTTCCTGCTGACCTCCTTCACGCCGTGGTCCGCGATCAACCTGGTCGACTACTACCTGATCTCCCGCGAGCGCTACGACATCCCGGCTCTGTTCGACCCGCGCGGCCGCTACGGCGCCTGGCGCTGGGACGCGCTGTCGGTCTACGTCCTCGGGGTGCTCGCCCAACTCCCTTTCCTGGCCACGAGCTTCTACACCGGCCCGCTGGTCGAGCGGCTCGGCGGCGCCGACGTCTCCTGGATCGTGGGGCTCGCGGTCCCGGCGGCGCTCTTCTTCGTGCTGGCACGAGCGAGGAATACGGGGGGTAGCCCCCGTGTGGAGACGGCGTCGGATCCGTACCGTGACATGCATGGATGCCCGTGACACCGAGCCCAGGCCCAGTCTCGTGAAGGACGCTGAGCTCAAGAAGGAACTCGACGCCACCCTGAACGCCCGCAGGGAGCTCGGCCCCGAGTACGAGTCCGCGCTCGTCGACTCCTTCCTGGAGAAGGTCGAGCAGCGGGTCGACGGCTCGGTCGACCGGCGCGTGCGCAGGCAACTGGCGGAGCAGCAGATGGTGGTGGCCCGCGGCGGCCGCCCGCCCCGGAGCGACCAGGAGAACCATTTCGGCGAGCGCTTCGGCTTCGCCATGATCTCGCTGATCCTCGCGATACCGCTCTCCGCGATCGGCGCGGCGCACGCCGGGTACAGCGGACTGCTCACCACCTGGCTCGGCATCGTGGCGGTGAACGCCGTGCACGCGGCGCACCGCTGGCCGTGGCTGCGCCCGCGGCGGTCCCGCGAGGACGACTGAGCCCCAACCGCCCGACGGGCAGGCCGGGTTGGCCCGACGCCGACGAAGCGGGAAGAGGTGATCGCGGGGACCGCCGCACCCCCGGTCGCCCGGGGGGCGGGACGACGGCGGTCCCCGCGAGGGACACGGTCCCGGGTCAGGGCCGGTCTCCGCGTCCTGGGCGATCGGGGAGGTCCGGGAGCCGCTCCGGAGGTTCCTCGACGCCGCTGGTGTGCCGGCCGGGGCCCCTGCCCGGGGTCCCCCGCCGACATCCACCACTGTGCACGAGCCGTGTTAAGCGGGTGCTGCGCGCACATGTCGCGCTCGTACCGGTTGCGCGACTTCGGCTGGTTCGCCGACTCCCGCACCTCGCGGGCGAGTTGCGGGAGTAGCGGCGGCCCGGGGGCCTACTGCGGGGTGCGGGCCAGGAAGGCCAGCAGGTCCTGGCGGCTGACCACACCGGTCGGCTTGCCCTCGACGACCACGATCGCCGCGTCGGCCTTGCCGAGCACGGACATCAGGTCGCCGACCGGCTCGCCCGAGCCGACCTGCGGCAGCGGCGCGCTCATGTGCTTCTCCAGCGCGTCGTCCAGCGAGGCTCGCTGGGTGAACAGGGCGTCGAGCAGCTCGCGTTCGACGACCGAGCCGATGACCTCGGCGGCCATCACGTCGGGGTGTCCCGCGCCCGGCTTCACGATGGGCATCTGCGAGACGCCGTACTCGCGCAGCACCTCGATGGCCTCGCCGACGGTCTCCTCGGGGTGCATGTGCACGAGCGAGGGCAGGTGACCGGCCTCCTTGTAGCCGAGCACGTCGGAGACGCGGGCCGAGGGTCCGGCCTCCTCCAGGAAGCCGTAGTCCGCCATCCACTCGTCGTTGAAGATCTTCGAGAGGTAGCCGCGCCCGGAGTCCGGGAGCAGCACGACCACCACGTCGTCCGGGCCGAGGCCCTCGGCGACCTTCAGCGCGGCCACCACGGCCATGCCGCAGGAGCCGCCGACGAGCAGGCCCTCCTCCTTGGCCAGGCGCCGGGTCATCTGGAAGGAGTCCTTGTCGGACACGGCGACGATCTCGTCGGTCACGTCCTGGTCGTAGGCGGTCGGCCAGAAGTCCTCGCCGACGCCCTCCACCAGGTACGGCCGGCCGGAGCCGCCGCTGTAGACGGAGCCCTCGGGGTCCGCGCCGACGATCCGCACCCGGCCCTCGCTGGCCTCCTTGAGGTAGCGGCCGGTGCCGGAGATGGTGCCGCCGGTGCCGACGCCCGCGACGAAGTGGGTGATCTTCCCCTCGGTCTGCTCCCACAGCTCGGGACCGGTGGTCTCGTAGTGCGAACGGGGGTTGTTGGGGTTGCTGTACTGGTCCGGCTTCCAGGCCCCGGGCGTCTCGCGCACCAGGCGGTCCGAGACGTTGTAGTACGAGTCCGGGTGCTCCGGATCGACGGCGGTCGGGCAGACCACGACCTCGGCGCCGTACGCCCGCAGCACGTTGATCTTGTCCGTGGAGACCTTGTCAGGGCAGACGAAGATGCACTTGTAGCCCTTCTGCTGGGCCACGATGGCCAGGCCCACACCCGTGTTGCCGCTGGTCGGCTCCACGATGGTGCCGCCGGGCTTGAGCGCGCCGGACTGCTCGGCCGCCTCGATCATGCGGACGGCGATGCGGTCCTTCACCGAGCCGCCCGGGTTGAAGTACTCGACCTTGGCCAGGACTGTCGCCTGAATGCCCTGGGTCACACTGTTGAGCCTCACCAGCGGGGTGTTGCCTACGAGGCTGATCATCGAGTCGTGGAATCGCACCGTTGTCTCCGGGTCTCCGATTAGGTACCGCCAGCGTATGCGGATCACGACGGGGTGTTCACCTTTGCACTGGATTGAGCGACACCCGCTACCGGGCAGTTAGCTGTTGTACGACTGCGAGCTCCAGGGAGGTGGCGGTGGCGGGGACTCTGTCCAGGGCCAGGGTGGCACGGCGGATCGCGACGGGCGCGGCGTTCGGCGGTGGCGGCATCGGGCTGCTCGCCGGGGCGGCGGTCGGCGTGGTCCTGGCCGAGGTGGCCCTCGCCAAACGCTCGGTGGGCGGCGGCTCCGCCCAGGCCCCCAACGCGGACGGCCTGTACGGAACGGCGTTCGCCGACGGCACGCCGCCGCTCCGGCTCGGCATGCTGGGCGACTCCACGGCGGCCGGGCAGGGGGTGCGCAGGGCGGGCCAGACCCCGGCCGCGCTGCTGGCCTCCGGGCTCGCGGCGGTCGCCGAGCGCATGGTCACGCTGCGGAACGTGGCACTGCCCGGGGCCCGCTCGGACGACCTCGAACGTCAGGTGTCCTTGCTGCTCGACGACCCGGCCCGGCTGCCCGACGTCTGCGTGATCATGATCGGCGCGAACGACGTCACCACCCGGATGGCACCCACCACCTCGGTGCGCTACCTGTCCACCGCCGTCCGCCGCCTGCGGGCCGCGGGCGCCGAGGTGGTCGTCGGCACCTGCCCCGACCTCGGCACCATCGAGCCCGTCTACCAGCCGCTGCGCTGGCTGGCCCGGCGGGTCTCGCGCCAGCTCGCGGCGGCGCAGACGATCGTGGTGGTGGAGCAGGGCGGCCGCACGGTCTCGCTCGGCCATCTGCTGGGCCCCGAGTTCGAGGCGAACCCCCGGGAGCTGTTCGGGCCGGACAACTACCACCCCTCGGCCGAGGGGTACGCGACCGCCGCGATGGCGGTGCTGCCCACGCTCTGCGCCGCGCTCGGCCTGTGGCCGGAGTCCGACCACCCCGACGCCTCGCGCGACGAGGACATCCTGCCGGTGGCGAAGGCGGCCTCGGCCGCGGCGGCGCAGGCGGGCACCGAGGTCACGGCGGCCCGCGCGCCCTGGGCCCTGCTCAAGCACCGCCGCCGCCGGCGGCTGCCCGCCCCGGTCGAACCGACCCGCAACGGCTCCCACACAAGACGGTGACGGTGGCACCCCGGGGAGCCCCACCGGCCCCTGGTCCGCCCCGACGGGGGCCACCGGCCCCTGGAACCGCCCACCCGGCGGGGGCCAGCGACGCCTGGATCGCCCCCGGCGGAGGCCACCGGCACCACACGGGAGGGGCACCGACCCCTGGAACCGCCACCCGCCCCCGGACAGCCCGTCCGAGCACCCCTGTCGGCCACCACCAGACAGCCCGCAAGGGCAGGCCTCCGCCCGCGCACGGGGCGCCGCCGGAGCCGCCGCCCGGGGACCCCCCTGACCGCCACTGAGCGACCGCTTAGAAAAGAGTCCCGCATCACACGCCACCCCGGATGACCAATCCGGTACGTGCGGGTAACTTCCCAGGGAGTCCTGCCTTCCCATCCCCTGGAGCCGTGATGCCCGAAGCCGTGATCGTCTCTGCCGCCCGTTCCCCCATCGGCCGCGCCTTCAAGGGTTCCCTCAAGGACCTGCGCCCGGACGACCTGACCGCCACGATCATCGAGGCCGCGCTGGCCAAGGTGCCGGGCCTCGACCCGCGCGACATCGACGACCTGATGCTCGGCTGCGGCCTCCCCGGCGGCGAGCAGGGCCACAACCTCGGCCGCATCGTGGCCGTGCAGATGGGCATGGACCACCTGCCGGGCTGCACGATCACCCGGTACTGCTCGTCCTCGCTCCAGACCTCCCGGATGGCCCTGCACGCCATCAAGGCGGGCGAGGGCGACGTGTTCATCTCGGCCGGTGTCGAGATGGTCTCCCGCTCCGTCAAGGGCAGCAGCGACGGCCTTCCCGACACCCACAACCCGTTCTTCGCGGACGCCGAGGCGCGCACCGCCGCCGTCGCGCAGTCCGAGGGCGCCGACTGGCACGACCCGCGCGAGGACGGCCTGGTCCCGGACGCCTACATCGCGATGGGCCAGACCGCCGAGAACCTCGCCCGCCTCAAGGGCATCTCGCGCCAGGAGATGGACGAGTTCGGCGTGCGGTCGCAGAACCTCGCCGAGGAAGCCATCAAGAACGGCTTCTGGGAGCGCGAGATCACCCCGGTGACGACCCCGGACGGCACCGTGGTCAGCAAGGACGACGGCCCGCGCGCGGGCGTCACCGTCGAGGGCGTGTCGGGCCTCAAGCCCGTCTTCCGCCCCGACGGACTGGTCACCGCCGGCAACTGCTGTCCGCTGAACGACGGCGCCGCCGCGCTCGTGATCATGAGCGACACCAAGGCGCGCGAGCTCGGCCTGACCCCGCTGGCCCGCATCGTCTCCACCGGCGTCACGGGCCTGTCGCCCGAGATCATGGGCCTCGGCCCGGTCGAGGCGTCCCGCCAGGCGCTGAGGCGCGCCGGGCTCACCGTCGACGACATCGACCTCTTCGAGATCAACGAGGCCTTCGCCGCCCAGGTGATCCCGTCCTACCAGGACCTCGGCATCCCGCTGGACAAGCTGAACGTGAACGGCGGCGCCATCGCGGTCGGCCACCCCTTCGGCATGACCGGCGCCCGCATCACCGGCACCCTGATCAACAGCCTCCAGTTCCACGACAAGCAGTTCGGTCTGGAGACCATGTGCGTCGGCGGCGGCCAGGGCATGGCGATGGTCATCGAGCGCCTCAGCTAGCAAGCGGCCCCCGGGCGGCCGGAACACTGCGTTGACCGCCGGTCGACGCGGTGTTGACGCCCCGGCCGCCACAGGTTGAACGCACAGCGCGACGCCGACCCCGCTGACCTGGCCTCCCGCGTCCCACAGCCCGCACACAGCCAACCCCACCGCGTCCCAACCGTGACCGAATCTCCCCCAGGATGTGACGTATCTCCTGCGGGAAGAGTAACTTCGCAGGTCAGAGCAGTTGCGCCGGTAAACCCCGGGCCCAAAGACCTGTCCATTTCGTGACGTAATGCACTGACACCGGGAGCGGGCTCACGACAAGCTGATGTAGGAAGTCGGGGAATCGTTTGAATCCGGGAGTAAGTCAGTGAGCGCCATGCCTCTTGCCCTGCTGCTGACCACGGCCGCTGCCACGGCCGTGGGCGCCGCTGCCCTGCACGCTGCCCACGGGCTGCGCAAGCAGGTGGTGGCTCTGCGCGAAGACCTGGCAGCCGCCCGTGCCGAACACCGCGCCGACCACAGCGTCTCCCTGCCCCAGCAGGCCCGCTCCAGCGCGACCCCGGCCGCCGAAATACGCGCCGCCGTCGCCGAGGCCCTCGCCGAGGAGCGGGAGCGGGAGCTGGCCGAGGCGCGTGCCTTCTGGGCCGCCCAGGAGGCCAGGGACGCCGCCGACGCGCCCTCCCCGATGCTGGGCGGGCTCGCGGGGCTCGGCGAGGACGCCGCGTTCTTCCTGCCCCGCCAGGCGGACTTCGTGGGCCTGGAGGCCGAGGCCCTGGAGATCGCGGAGGAGTTCCCCGAGGACTCCCCCGAGCTCGCCGCGGCCCGCCGCCGCCACCCCTCGCACCCCGACTTCGTGCCGGTCCAGACGCCCGTCGTCGCCGACCACGAGTCCACCGTCTCCCGCCTGGAGGAGCTCGCCGAGTCGCGTACCGCCCTCGCGGACGTGCGCCCCGGCCCGCTGGGCACGCTCGACGTGTACGTCTTCGCCGACGGCACCACGCTGTGCATGACCCCGGGCCACCGCGAGACCGCGGAGCGCCTCGCGGACGCCCTGCGCGACGGCGAGGCCCCGGTGCTGCTCGGCGGCTCCGGCGTGTCCGGCGCGTACGCGCTGACCTTCTCCTGCGGCGAGGAGAGCGTCTACATCCTCGCGGACCGCGTCATCGCCTCGCTCTGAGCCGCTCCCGGCTCAGCCGAAGGCCCGCGCCAGCGCGGCTTCCACCAGCTCCACGGCCCCGTCCGGCTCCCCGCCGGGCGGGGTCTTCGCCGTGCTCAGCGCCTGCGCCAAATCCCTTCCGGCGACCAGCACTTGGTCCGCGACCGCGAACACCCCGGCGTCCGGCATGACCAGCGGCTCGCGTTCGGGGTCCTCGACGCGCTGCGCGCGGACGGCCAACTCCCGGGCCAGCGCCAGGCCTTCGGCCGCCGCGCCGCGCCTGAGGCGGCTCTCGGGGGCCGACCGCAACCGGTCGGCGAATCGGTCCACGGCCAAGATCAACGGGTTCACATCGAGCACGCCGCGACCCTACGCGCCCGCCCCGCACTGTTGCCAATACGCGAACCCTCAGGCACGGTGCAGTGAAGGACCAGTAAGCGCAATGCCTCCGGAGGCGCCGATGTCCCAAGTCTTCTCCGAAGAGACCCATCGCAACCTGCTCTCCCGCATCCCCCATTGCACCGGTCGTGAAGTGTCCGACTGGCTCCGCACCGTCGAGGAAGGCCCCTCCCTCTTCCGCTTCGAGGAGAAGGTCAGCTGGCTCCGGAGCGAGCACGATCTCGCCTACGGACACGCCAAGGCGATCATCCATGAGTACGACCTGAGGCGGGCCGCGCGCCGCCTGCTCTAGCTCCGGGAGGAACTGTCCGGCCCCCGCGCTCCCGCGCCGGAGGCGCACCGCCCCTTCGCCCCGTCGGTCCCCGGCCGACGGGGCGAAGTGCTGCCCGCCCGCCTCCACGCAGGCCGCCTTCAGTAGGTGAACTCCCCTTCCCCGCAAGGCGTTTCACCGCTTTACCTCTTGACGCTCCGGACGACGGGGAGCACAGTGACCGCGCAGCCTGCCGCTGAGAGCGCTCTCAGAGCGCTCTCTTTCCGAGAGAGGCACCCCCCACATGCGCCCGACACCCCACAGACGCGGCCCCGCCCGGCGAGCCCTGATCGCCGTGCTCTCCACCCTCGGCCTCGCCGCGGCCTCCGCCGCCGTGGTCGCCCTGCCCGCCAGCGCCTCCGCCCCGCCGCCCCCGGCGGGCTGGACCACGGTGTTCTCCGACGACTTCAACGGGCCGGCCGGGTCGGGGGTGGACCCGGCGAACTGGCAGTACACGACGGGCACCAGCTATCCCGGCGGCCCCGCCCACTTCGGCACCGGCGAGGTCGAGACGATGACCTCGTCCACCAGCAACGTGGCGCTCGACGGCGCCGGGAACCTGCGCATCACCCCGCAGCGCGACGCCGCGGGCAACTGGACCTCGGGCCGCATCGAGACCCGGCGCACCGACTTCCAGCCCCCGGCCGGCGGCAAGCTCCGCATCGAGGCCCGCCTTCAGATGCCGGACGTGACGGGCGCCGCCGCCAAGGGCTACTGGCCGGCGTTCTGGGCGCTCGGCGCGCCCTTCCGCGGCAACTGGTGGAACTGGCCGGGCATCGGCGAGCTCGACATCATGGAGAACGTGCAGGGCCTCAACAACAACTGGTCCACCATGCACTGCGGCACCAGCCCCGGCGGCCCCTGCAACGAGACGACCGGCATCGGCGGCCAGAAGGCCTGCGACGGAACGACCTGCCAGGGCGGCTTCCACACGTACGCCGTCGAATGGGACCGCTCGGGCCCCAGCGAGCAGATGCGCTTCTACCTGGACGGCGTCAACTTCCATACCGTGAACCAGAGTCAGGTCGACGCGACGACCTGGGCGAACGCCACCAACCACGGCTACTTCGTCATCCTGAACGTCGCCATGGGCGGCGGCTTCCCCGACGCGTTCGGCGGCGGCCCCGACGCGGGCACCCAGCCGGGCCACGCCCTGGTCGTCGACTACGTCACCGTGCGGCAGGCCGGGGGCTCGGGCACCACCCCGCCCACCACTCCGCCCCCCGGGAGCCGGGACGCCTACGGCACCGTGCAGGCCGAGTCCTACGACCAGCAGTCCGGAGTCGTCCAGGAGGCCACCACCGACAGCGGCGGCGGCCAGGACATCGGCTCGATCGCCAACGGTGACTGGGCCCTCTACAAGGGCGTGAACTTCGGTACGACACCGGCCAGGCAGTTCTCCGCCAGGGTCGCCAGTGGCGCCGCGGGCGGGGTCAGCGGTCTGGTGGAGGTCCGCCTCGACAGCCGGAACAACGCCCCCGTGGGAAGCTTCGCCGTCGCCAACACGGGCGGCTGGCAGAGCTGGCGCACGATTCCGGCCAACATCAGCGACGTCACCGGCACCCACGACGTCTATCTGACCTTCACCAGCGGCCAGGGTGCCGACTTCGTGAACGTCAACTGGTTCGGCTTCGGCCACTGACGAAGGGGCAGCCATGAAGACCGTACGGCTCCTCCTCGCGGCCGCGGCCACCAGCGCCCTGCTGTTCCTCACCGCGGCCGGCGGCACCGCCACGGCCGCAGGCACCCCGCGGGCCACGGCGGCGGGCTTCCCGATCGCTTTCCAGAACAACACCCACGGGGCCTACGCCGACACACAGATCTACGTGACCGTGCTCGGCCAGATCACGCCCGGCCAGTGGTCGTACCTCCTGCCCGACGGCGGCACGGCCCACATCAATCACCTCGACGCGAACGCGCCGGGCCACCTGACCAAGAACGGCGTGAACTACCCGAACATGTCGTTCACCGTGGCCCGGGCGGGCGGCCGGGTCCCCTCCCCGTCCTCGATCCGCGGCGGCCGCGTCTACCTCTCGCTCGGCTCGCCGCTGTACATCCCGGTCTCGCCCGACGACCGGGGCTGGGGCGGCCCCGACCCGAACAACCCCTCCGACCCCAACAACGACGTCTTCTACGACTGGTACGAGTACACCTTCGTCAACGGGCAGGCGGCGTACGGCGGGAACACCACCCAGGTCGACCAGTTCGGCTTCCCGATGACCGCCCGGGTGCGCCAGACGTCCAGCGGCTACGACACGACCCGGGGCATCACCCAGAGCCGCGCCCAGGTGATGTCGGCGTACGCGGCCGCGGTGGGCCCGGCCTTCAGGCCGCTGCGATCCGCCCACCGGATCGTGGCCCCGCGCTCGGCCGCCGGGTTCCCGGCCGACTACCTGACCGCGACGGTGGACCGGACCTGGAGCCACTACGCCTCCCACCCGTTCACCCTGAGCCTGCCGGGCGAGACGTTCGCCGGGCGCGTCGCGGGCGACACCCTGACGTTCACCAGGAACGGCGCCGGCCCCTTCACCCTGCGCAAGCCGACCTCGCGCGAGGTCATGGCCTGCTCGGGCGCGCTCGCCTCGGGCGGCGACGTGGAGAAGCGGCTCGGCGCGGAGTTCTGCGCCGCCTTCAACCGGGGTGTGGCCGAGGACACCTCGCGGTGGCACACCCCGTCCGCGTACTACAAGGGCGCGGCCCCGAAGAACGACTACGCGGCCTTCTTCCACACGGTCGGCCTGGCCGGTCGCGCGTACGGCTTCCCGTACGACGACATCGACGACCAGTCCTCGGTCCAGATCCTGGGCAACGCGAACCCGCCCACGGAGCTGACGCTGTCGATCGGCTGGTGAGCGGCGGGAAAGGCGAAGGGGCCCCGTCCGGCGGTGTGCCGGGCGGGGCCCCTGGTCGTCAGCGGTGGGGTCAGTCGTTGCCCTGGAGGATGGAGATCAGCCGCAGCGCCTCCAGGTAGATCCACACCAGGGTCATGGTGAGGCCGAAGGCCGCCAGCCAGGACTCCTCGCGCGGGGCGCCGTAGGTGATCCCGTCCTCGACCTGCTTGAAGTCGATGGCCAGGAAGCAGGCGCCGAGGATGATGCCGATGATCCCGAAGAGGATGCCGAGGCCGCCGCTGCGGAAGCCGAGGCCGTCACCTCCGCCGAAGACCGCGAACAGCGTGTTCGCGAGCATCAGCAGCAGGAAGCCGATGGCGGCCGCCATGACGAAGCCGGTGAAGCGGCGGTTGACCCTGATCAGCCGGGTCTTGTACGCGATGAGCACACCGCCGAAGACCGCCATGGTGCCGAGCACCGCCTGCGGGACCGCGCCCGCCGACACATGCGTGGTGACGGCCGAGCTGATCACACCGAGGAAGACGCCCTCGAAGGCCGCGTACCCGAGGATCAGCGCCGGGGTCGGCCTGCGCTTGAAGGACTGGACCATGGCCAGGACGAAGGCGATCAGGGCCGCGCCGAAGGCGATGCCGTACGACTTGCCGATGTTCGCCGCGTCGACCGGCAGCGCCAGCCAGGCCACGACCGCGCCGGCGACGACCGTGCCGAGCGTGATCGCGGTCCGCGACACCACATCGTCGATCGTCATCGCACCGGAGCGGGCCGGCGCCTGGGGGGCGCCGTACTGCGTGTCCTGCTGCGCGTACGGATTGGTCGCGTACGGGTTCGTGGGCGCCTGCGCGTACGGGTTGCCCCCGGCCTGCGGCTGCTGCGCGGTGTTGAAACCGGCGTAGCCGTTGTCGCGGCTGAACCCCCGTCGCGAGAAGACCGGGTTGCTGCTCCTCATCTCACTCCTCCGTGGCCGCCGAGTGCGGCCTTGCCGTCAAGGGTAATGGGCACGCAAAGAAAGCGACGTACTGCCTAGGGAGGATCTTCACTCGGCGGAGAGGGGGGTGCAAGGGTCCGACGCCCCGACGCGCGGGGGAGCCGGAACCTGCACGAGTGCCCGGAGCCGGACTCGAACCGGCACGGCCCGAAGGCCAGCGAGGTTTAAGCTCGCCGTGTCTGCGTTCCACCATCCGGGCAAGGGCGCGCGGCTCCGCGTTTCGCGGGACGAGCCTAGCCCGACGCATCCCCCGAACAGCGGAACAACCACCCGATGTTGTCTTATTTTATTGACGCCTGAGGGTGCGTCAGCACAGCTCGGGGTGGTGTTGGCACATGCCGGAGGCGGTTGGCACGGCTGCCCGACGACCCCTGTACAGGGGCAGGGAATGACGGAAAGTCGATGCCGGTGACCGCCTCGCACCTGACGGTGGCACAGGCCGCCCGCCCATGGGTCGAGCCGTGGTGGAGCCCGCCTGGAGCGGGCGGCCCGTCTCAGGGGTGCCGTCATACCTCAGGAGGACGGGAGGGGTCCTTCCGTCCGACTCAAGAGGGCCGGAGAACGGGCACAGGGACTGACGATGTGGCGCCGTGCGGCCGCGAGGATGGAGAAGTCCCCGAAAGCCGTTCGACAGGAGTACCTCCGTGACCACCATCCCCACCGCACACCGCGCGACCGCGGTGGCCGCCCGCGCCATCGAGCTGTCGAAGGTCTACGGCACGGGCGAGACCCAGGTGGTCGCCCTGGACCAGGTCACGGTCGACTTCCGGCAGGGCGAGTTCACCGCGATCATGGGCCCGTCGGGCTCCGGCAAGTCCACCCTGATGCACTGCGTCGCGGGGCTCGACTCCTTCAGCTCCGGCTCGGTCCGCATCGGCGAGACCGAGCTCGGCTCCCTCAAGGACAAGCAGCTCACCCAGCTGCGGCGGGACAAGATCGGCTTCATCTTCCAGGCGTTCAACCTGCTGCCCACGCTGACCGCCCTGGAGAACATCACGCTGCCCATGGACATCGCGGGCCGCAAGCCCGACAAGCAGTGGCTGGACCAGGTCATCGCCATGGTCGGCCTCTCCGACCGGCTCTCGCACCGCCCCACCCAGCTCTCCGGCGGCCAGCAGCAGCGCGTCGCCGTGGCCCGCGCGCTCGCCTCCCAGCCCGAGATCATCTTCGGTGACGAGCCGACCGGAAACCTGGACTCGCGCTCCGGCGCCGAGGTCCTCGGCTTCCTGCGCAACTCGGTGCGCGAGCTCGGGCAGACCGTCGTCATGGTGACCCACGACCCGGTCGCCGCCTCCTACGCGGACCGGGTCATATTCCTCGCCGACGGGCGGATCGTCGACGAGATGCTCCGGCCCAGCGCGGACGGGGTGCTCGACCGGATGAAGGCGTTCGAGGCGAAGGGCCGCACCAGCTGACCCCGAGCCGCCGGGGGCGCTGCCCCCGAACCCCCTAGCCCTTGTCGCCGGGCCCATGCGCCCGTACCCGGTGTCCCCGGGGGCCCCGCCCCCGGACCCCGCTCCTCAATCGCCGGAGGGGCTGAGTCTTCGCCCCCGGCACCGATCGCCAGATCACCAGGACTGAGAAACCCCATGTTCAAAACCGCCCTGCGCAACGTGCTCGCGCACAAGGCCCGGCTGTTGATGACGGTGCTCGCCGTCATGCTCGGCGTCGCCTTCGTCTCCGGCACGCTCGTGTTCACCGACACCCTCGGCAACGCCTTCCGCAACCAGTCGTCGAAGAGCTACGACAAGGTGGCCGTCGCCGTCACCACGTACGGCAGCCGTGACGACGCCGAGCGGGAGACCGGTGTCAGCAAGCAGACCCTGGAGAGGATCGAGAAGCTCGACGGGGTCGCCTCGGCCACCGGCCGGGTGGACGGCTTCGCCGGTGTGGCCGGCACCGACGGCAAGCTGATCGGCCAGGGCTGGGCCAACAAGGGCGGCAATTTCGCCCCCGGCAAGGACGGCAAGGACCCGTCCTACACCTTCGCCCAGGGCTCGGGCCCGGTGCGCGACGACCAGATCGCGCTCGACAAGGACACCGCCGACAAGGGCAAGTACGCGGTCGGCGACACCGTGCGGGTCGCCACCAACGGGCCGGTCAAGCAGTACAAGCTCACCGGCATCTTCACCACCGAGGACGGCGCGGTCAACGCCGGTGGCAGCCTCGTCCTGTTCGACACCGCCGTCGCCCAGCAGCTCTACCTCAAGCCGGGCTACTTCCGGAACGTGAGCGTGGCCGCCGCCCCCGGCGCCGACGCGCAGAAGATCCTCGCCGAGGTCAAGCCGCTCCTGCCCAAGGACGCCGACGCCAAGACCGGTCAGGCGCTCGCCGACCAGGAGGCCAAGGACATCGAGCAGGGACTCAGCGGCCTCAACCAGACGCTGCTCGCCTTCGCCGCCATCGCGCTGTTCGTCGGCATCTTCCTCATCTCCAACACCTTCACCATGCTGGTCGCCCAGCGCACCCGCGAGCTCGCCCTGATGCGTGCCGTCGGCGCCTCGCGCGGCCAGGTGCGGCGCTCGGTCCTCGCCGAGGCCCTGGTGGTCGGCACGGTCGCCTCCGTGATCGGCTTCGCCCTCGGCCTGGGCCTGGCGACCGGACTGCGCTCCGCCATGGGCGCGTTCGGCGCCAAGCTGCCGGCCGGCCCGCTGATCGTGTCGGCGACACCGGTGATCGCCGCGCTCGCCGTCGGCGTGTTCGTCACCCTGATCGCCGCCCTGCTGCCCGCCTGGCGCGCCGCGAAGATCCCCCCGGTCGCCGCGATGAACAGCGTGCACGGCGTGGCCACCACCAAGTCCCTGGTCGTGCGGAACTCCATCGGCGGCGTGATCACCCTCGCCGGTGCGGCCGCGATCATGGGCGGTGCCGCCGCGGGCAAGGACGGCAAGATGCTCATCGGCCTCGGCGCCTTCCTCGCCCTGGTCGGCATCATCATCCTGATCCCGCTGCTCTCCCGTCCGGTCATCGCCCTCGTGCGCCCGGGCCTGAGCAAGGTGTTCGGCGTCTCCGGCAAGCTCGCCAGCCAGAACGCGGTGCGCAACCCGCGCCGCACCGGCGCCACCGCCTCCGCGCTCGCCATCGGCCTCACCCTGGTCACCGGCCTCTCGGTGCTCGGCGTCACGCTCGGCACCGCCATCGACAAGATGACGACGGACAACATCAAGGCCGACTACATGGTCCAGATGGCGGCCAACGGCTCCGGGCTCGACCAGGAGGTCGTCTCCTCGCTGCGCAAGGCGCCCGGCGTCTCGGCGGTCTCCCCCAAGCAGTCCTCGTACCTCAAGCTCGGCAGCACCGGCCAGTCGGTGGCCGGTGTGACGCCCGGCGACATCGAGAAGCTCATTAGGATCGAGCCCGTCTCCGGCTCGCTGGCCACCCTCGGCCAGGGCCAGATAGCCGTCGACGACAAGACCGCCGCCAAGCACGGGTGGAAGCCCGGCTCCAGGCTCCCGGTCGAGTTCGAGGACAAGAAGAAGGGCCAGGTGACGATCGGCGCGACGTACAAGGAGAACGACTTCCTCGACTCCGTGATCGCCCCGACCTCGCTGCTCGACCCGCACCAGTCGAAGCCCTACATCCCGCAGGTCTTCGTCAAGATGGACGGCGGCGCCACCAGCGCCCATGAGAAGGCCCTGGTCAGCGCGCTCGGGGACAACCCGGCGATCAGCATCATGGACCAGCAGGACATCCGCAACGAGTTCGGCGGCATGATCAACACGCTGCTCAACATCATGTACGGCCTGCTCGCGATGGCCCTGCTCATCGCGGTCCTCGGCGTCGTCAACACCCTCGCGATGTCGGTGTTCGAGCGCCAGCAGGAGATCGGCATGCTGCGCGCCATCGGCCTGGACCGCCGCCGGGTCAAGACCATGATCCGCCTGGAAGCCGTCGTCATCTCGCTCTTCGGCGCGGTGATCGGCGTCGGTCTCGGCTCCTTCCTCGCCTGGGCCATCGGCCAGACCATCAAGAAGTCGATCCCGAACTACGCCCTGGTCATCCCGTGGGACCGGATCGGCATCTTCCTGCTGCTCGCCGCCCTGGTGGGCGTGCTCGCCGCGATGTGGCCGGCCCGCAGCGCCGCGAAGCTCAACATGCTGACCGCCATCAAGACCGAGTAGCGTCAACGCGCCCTGCGCACAAGGCAGTCGAAGGGGCCCCGGGAGTTCGTCTCCCGGGGCCCCTCGGCGTCGTGCGCCCGGTTCAGTTCCAGGTACGGGCCCTCAGCGGCATGCCCGAGGCGCCGGACTCGGGGGTCTTCACCGCCAGGATCTGGTTGACGCCGATCCGGTTGCGTTCGAAGGAGAGCGCGGAGGCCGCCATGTAGAGCCGCCAGATCCGGGCCCGGCCGGGGCTGGTGCACCGCACGGCGCGGGCCCAGTCCGCCTCCAGGTTCGCCACCCACTGACGCAGCGTCAGGGCGTAGTGCTCCCGGATCGGTTCGACGTCGCGGGCCTCGAAACCGGCCTCCTCCAGGATGCCCAGGGTCCGGCCGACCGGGGCGAGCTCCCCGTCGGGGAAGACGTACTTGTCGATGAACTCGTCGACGGTGTACGCCGATTCGTCCCGCTCGGGGCGCCGCGCGATCTGGTGGTTGAGCAGCCGCCCGCCGTCTCTGAGCAGCGCGTACAGGGTGTCCGCGTACTCCGCGTACCGCACCGAACCCACGTGCTCGGCCATGCCGATCGACGAGATCGCGTCGAACGGGCCGTCCTTGACGTCGCGGTAGTCCTGCACGCGGATCTCTATGCGGTCGGTGAGCCCTTCCTCGGCGATCCGCTTGCGGGCGAACGCCGCCTGCTCGCGCGAGAGCGTGATGCCGACGACGCGGGCGCCGTACTCGCGGGCCGCGTGGATGGCCATCGAGCCCCAGCCGCAGCCGACGTCCAGCAGCCGGTCGCCCTCCTTGAGGGCCAACTTGCGGCAGACCAGGTCGAGTTTGTCGCGCTGGGCCTCTTCGAGGGTGGCCCCGGGGCTCTCCCAGTACGCGCACGAGTAGACCATCGACGGGCCGAGGACCAGCTCGTAGAAGTCGTTGCCGACGTCGTAATGGTGGCTGATCGCCTCCTTGTCGCGCCGCTTGGTGTGCAGGCGGCCGGTGCGGCGCCGCATCTCCTCGGCGGGCGGGGGCGGCGGAGGCAGGGCGCCGCCCAGCTTCACCAGGGCCTTGGCGGCGGCCCGCAGCCGCGGGTCGCGGATGGGGTGCACGGCGTCCTTGGGTTCGCCGCCGCGCTCCCAGATCAGCCCGGCGAGCCGGTCGAGCGCCGCGTACAGATCGCCCTCGACGTCGATCTCACCGGCCACCCAGGCGCGGGCCAGGCCGAGTTCGCCCGGCTTCCACAGCAGTCGGCGCAGCGCGCGCCGGTGGCGTACGACGAGGACCGGGGCGCCGGGCGGGCCCGCCTCACTGCCGTCCCAGGCCCGGATACGTACCGGGAGGGCCTCCCCCAGCAATTCCTCGGCAAGAGCGGTCAGCCGTAGCGCCGCGTCGGCCATGGTGCACACCTCCGTGCCTCGCAGAAATGTCTCAGCACCCCCGACAACACTGCCCGGGCGCGCGGCAATCCCGCTACCGCGCGCGGGAGTGACAGGGTGGCTGCATACACCAAGCTTCTGGCCGGAAACCGGTCTCGGACGGGGCCGGACGCGGCCGGGTACGCCGAAGGGGCCGCCCGCACCACGGATGGCGGACGGCCCCTTCGGGGGTGACGCTGGACGAGCTAGGAGGCCTTGGCCTTCTGCTCGGTCTTCTCCTCGGCCTTGGCCGCGGGAGCCGGGGCGGGCTTGGCCGCCTCGTAGAACTCCTCGCGCGGGGTCTCCATCGCGCCGAGGGAGACGACCTCGCGCTTGAGGAACATCGCGAGCGTCCAGTCGGCGAAGACCCGGATCTTGCGGTTCCAGGTCGGCACGGCCAGACCGTGGTAGCCACGGTGCATGTACCAGGCGAGACGGCCCTTGAGCTTGATCTTCATCTTGCCCATGACGATCATCGCGACGCCCTTGTGGAGGCCGAGACCGGCCACCGCACCCTTGTTGGAGTGCGCGTACTCCTTCTGCGGGAAGCCCCGCATGCCGGAGACCACGTTGTCGCCGAGGACCTTGGCCTGGCGCAGCGCGTGCTGGGCGTTCGGCGGGCACCAGGCGCGCTCGGCCGGGACGCCGGCCTTGATCGCGGCGAGGTCCGGGACCTGGGCGTTGTCGCCGGCGGCCCAGATGTAGTCGGTGCCGGTGACCTGGAGGGTCGGCTGGGCGTCCACGTGGCCGCGCGGGCCGAGCGGGAGGCCGAAGCGGGACAGCGCCGGGTTGGGCTTGACGCCCGCGGTCCACACGATGGTGTTGGAGTCGACCTCGAGGCCGTTCTTCAGCACGACGTGGCCGTCGACGCAGGAGTCCATGGAGGTCGAGAGGTAGATCTCGACGCCGCGGCCCTCCAGGTGCTCCTTGCCCCAGCGGCCCAGCTCCGGGCCGACCTCGGGAAGGATCTTGTCGGCGGCGTCGACCAGGATGAAGCGCATGTCCTCGCGCTTGACGTTGGTGTAGTACTTGGCCGCGTCGCGGGCCATGTCCTCCACCTCGCCTATGGTCTCCGCACCGGCGAAGCCGCCACCCACGAAGACGAAGGTCAGCGCCTTGCGGCGGACGTCCTCGTCCGTGGTGGAGTCGGCCTTGTCGAGCTGCTCCAGAACGTGGTTGCGCAGGCCGATGGCCTCTTCCACGCCCTTCATGCCGATGCCCTGCTCGGCGAGACCGGGGATCGGGAAGGTGCGGGAGACCGCACCCATCGCGATGACCAGGTAGTCGAAGGGCAGCTCGTAGGCCTCGCCGACGAGCGGCGCGACCGTGGCGACCTTGCGGTCCTGGTCGATGCTGGTGACCCGGCCGGTGAGCACCTCGGCTCCGCGCACGACGCGCCGCAGCGGGACGACGACGTGACGCGGCGAGATGCTGCCTGCGGCGGCTTCGGGGAGGAAGGGCTGGTACGTCATGTACGAGCGCGGGTCGACGACCGTGACGGTCGCTTCCGCGTAACGCATCTTCTTGAGAATGCGTCGCGCTGCGTACAGGCCTACGTACCCGCCACCTACTACGAGGATCCTGGGACGCTCCGTGGTGCTCATGCCATCGAGTATCCACCCGCCCGTGGACCCCCGCTCGTGCGCCCCTTCACAAGGTTCGCAGGGGGCTCTGCTACACTGCGCGGCCCACGTGACCGAGGTCATGGCGCCCGGAGGGAACCACGGCAGCAGGGAGAGCGTTGTTCACCCCTCCTGAACTGGCCTGCACCGCCCGGGACTCGGTGGACCACTGCCGTGGGAAACGCAGGCGTTACGCGCCCTTCACCGTCTGGAATGCGCCCGGATGAGCCCCCGGTGCCTCAGAAAGCGGTCCCGGGACCACAAACCTCGGCCCCGGGACCCGATTTCCTTGTGAAGAACTTCACGAACTTTCTCCGCCGGGGCGCCCAGAAGGCCCCCTCCGGACCGCGATCAGGCGATCGACCAGGCGATTCCGTCCAGAATGTCGTGCTCGCTGACCACGACCTCGCGGGCCCCGGTCCGCTCCATGACGGCGAGCAGCACCAGCGCACCGGCCGCGATCACGTCGATGCGCCCGGGGTGCAGCACGGGGATGCGGGCGCGCTCCTCGTGGGTGGAGGCGAGGAGCCGCGCGGCGACGGCGGCCACGTCCTCGTGAGGGATACGTGAATGATGGATGGCGGCCGAGTCGTACGCGGTGAGCCCCAGGGCGATGGCCGCGACGGTGGTGACCGAGCCCGCGAGGCCGACCAGGGTGCGCGGTTCGCGCAGCGGCACGCTCTGCTCGGCGAGGTCGAGGGCGGCCTCGATGTCGGCGCGGATCGCGGCGATCTGCTCGGGGGTGGCCGGATCGCCGGGGTGGTGGCGCTCGGTCATCCGCACACAGCCGATGTCGACCGAGCGGGCGGCCTCCACACTGCGGGAGCCGACCACGAACTCGGTGGAGCCGCCGCCGATGTCGACGACCAGGTACGAGCCGTCGGCGTGCAGTTCCTTGGTGGCGCCGGTGAAGGAGAACTCGGCCTCCTGGTCGCCGGAGATCACCTCGGGCTCGACGCCGAGGATGTCGAGGACCCCGCGCACGAAGTCGTCCCGGTTCTCGGCGTCCCGCGAGGCGGAGGTCGCCACGAAGCGGATGCGCTCCGCGCCGAGTTCCTTGATCACGGCGGCGTACTCGCGGCACGCCGCGAACGTCCGCTCCAGGGCCTCGGGGGCCAGCCGTCCGGTGCGGTCCACGCCCTGGCCGAGCCGGACGATCGTCATCCGCCGGTCCAGGTCGGTGATCTCGCCGGTGGCGGGGTCCGCGTCGGCGACCAGGAGGCGGATCGAGTTCGTGCCGCAGTCGATCGCGGCGACGCGCGTCACTGGTCGTCCTCCCCGCCGCACGGCGTCACGCACGGGCCCTTGGCCCACCACTCGGGCAGCAGGGCGATCGCCTCGTCGCCGAGCGGGTTCACGCCCGGCCCGGCCGCCAGCGAGTGGCCCACGAGCACGTGCAGGCACTTCACCCGGTCCGGCATGCCGCCCGCGCTGGGGAAGCCCTCCAGGACCTCGATGGCGTCGCGGCGCGCGATGTAGTCCTCGTGCGCGGCGCGGTAGGCGGCGGCCAGCTCCGGGTCGCTCGCGAGGCGCTCCGTCATCTCCTTCATGACGCCGTTCGCCTCCAGGGTGCCGATCGCGGAGGCCGCGCGCGGGCACGTGAGGTAGTACGTCGTCGGGAACGGCGTGCCGTCCTCCAGGCGCGGGGCCGTCTCGACGACGTCCGGGTTGCCGCAGGGGCAGCGGTGCGCGATGGCGCGCAGCCCGCGCGGCGGGCGGCCGAGCTGCTGCTTGAAGGCGGCGATGTCCGCGTCGGTGGGCTCGGTGCGGTCGGTCTGGGGCGGGGGCGTTTCCATGCCTGGGTCAGTCTCTATCGCTAGCGGTGGTCAGTTGGCGGGACGGTCGGCCCGGTCGACGCCGTCCCAGAGGTTGGAGTGCCAGGCGCGTCCGGTCGCGCCCTTGTCCTCGCGGTGCTTGTCGGCCGCGCCCGGGTCGACGACGGTGAAGCCGGTCTCCCCCGGGAACTGCATGTGCAGGTGCTCGCGGGCCAGCTTCTCGATGTACGCGTCGTCCTGGAGCCGCGCCTTCTCGTCCCGCAGCCGCTCGACCGCTTGCTGGGCGTCGGCGGCCTTGCGCTGCTGGTCGGAGATGTCGGCGCGCTGCGAGACGTACTGCCGCATCGGGTAGGCGAGGGCCACGATCAGGGAGCAGAGCACCAGGGCGAGGAGGGCCGCCCGGCCGGTGAGCCGGGAGCGGCGGGCCTGGCGCTTGCTCTGCGAGCGGTAGACGCGGGCGGCGGTCTGCTCGCCGAGCACCTTGAGCCGGGCCGCGGTGGAGAACCGGTCGCGGTCACCGCCCTTGGCGTTCTTGCCCATCGCTCTCCCGCCTCCCCGTTACACACGGACGTCCCCGGACACGGTACGGGACCGCGGCCGGGGACGTACGTACGACTGGCTAGGGCGTCAGCCCTTCACGACGTCAGCCCTTGAAGCGGGGGAACGCGCTGCGGCCCGCGTACACGGCGGCGTCGTCGAGGATCTCCTCGATGCGCAGCAGCTGGTTGTACTTGGCGACGCGGTCCGAGCGGGCCGGGGCGCCGGTCTTGATCTGGCCGCAGTTCACCGCGACGGCGAGGTCGGCGATGGTGACGTCCTCGGTCTCGCCGGAGCGGTGCGACATCATGCACTTGAAGCCGTTGCGCTGGGCCATCTCGACGGCGTCCAGGGTCTCGGTCAGCGAACCGATCTGGTTGACCTTGACGAGCAGGGCGTTGGCGGAGCCCTCCTCGATGCCGCGCGACAGGCGCTCGGGGTTGGTCACGAACAGGTCGTCACCGACGATCTGGACCTTGGAGCCCAGGCGCGAGGTGATGGTGTTCCAGCCGGCCCAGTCGTCCTCGAACAGCGGGTCCTCGATGGAGACCAGCGGGTACGCGGAGACGAGCTCCTCGTAGTACTCGGTCATCTCGGCGGCCGAGCGGGACTTGCCCTCGAACTCGTACTTGCCGTCCTTGTAGAACTCGGACGCGGCGACGTCGAGCGCGAGCGCGATGTCCTTGCCCGGGGCGTAACCGGCTTCCTTGATGGCCTCGAGGATGAGGTCGAGGGCGGCGCGGTTGGACTCCAGGTTCGGCGCGAAGCCGCCCTCGTCACCGAGGCCGGTGGACAGGCCCTTGCGCTTCAGGACGCTCTTGAGCGTGTGGTAGACCTCGGCACCCCAGCGAAGGGCCTCGGAGAAGGACTCCGCGCCGATCGGGGCGATCATGAACTCCTGGATGTCCACGTTGGAGTCGGCGTGCGACCCGCCGTTGAGGATGTTCATCATCGGGACGGGCAGCAGGTGCGCGTTGGGGCCGCCCAGGTAGCGGAACAGCGGCAGGTCGCTGGCCTCGGAGGCGGCGTGCGCGACGGCGAGGGAGACGCCGAGGATGGCGTTGGCGCCGAGCGAGCCCTTGTTGTCCGTGGCGTCCAGGTCGAACATGGCCTGGTCGATCAGGCGCTGCTCGGTGGCGTCGTAGCCGACGAGCTCCGGGCCGATCTGCTCGATGACGGCGAGGACGGCCTTCTCGACACCCTTGCCGCCGTAGCGGTTCGGGTCGCCGTCGCGGAGCTCGATGGCCTCGAAGGCACCGGTGGAGGCGCCGGACGGAACTGCAGCACGGCCGGTGCTGCCGTCGTCGAGGCCGACCTCGACCTCGACCGTGGGGTTGCCTCGGGAGTCCAGGATTTCCCGGGCTACGACGACGTCGATGGACGGCACGAGCATCTCCTTCTGGGATGTGACGCTAGATGTGACGCAAGCAGTGCAGGGACATGCGGGGTCGCTTCGCCTTGCGACAAGAGCCTAACCGGCTCTGGAGCTCCGGCCAGCCGAGTGCCCGCCTCCTGGGACGAAAAAGGGCCCAAGGACCCTGATTCCCGGGCAAAGGACCACAACACTACTGCCCGGTAATGACGAAGCCCCGGCCCGGCGCGTACGGGGGGAACGCGCCGGGCCGGGGCGGCCTGAAGGGGGCGGGACTCAGCCGAGGTGCAGCTTCTGGCCCGGGAAGATCAGGTTCGCGTCCTTGACGATGTCCTTGTTCAGGTCGAACAGCTTCTGCCAGCCGCCCTTGACGCCGTTGGCCGCGGCGATGTTGCCGAGCGTGTCGCCGGACTTGACGGCGTACTCGCCGTTGCCCTGCTTGACCGGCTCGCTGCGCTGCTCGTCGCGGCTGGCCTTCGGCGCCGACTCGGCGCGCTCGGACTTCTGCTGCGGCTGGGCCTGCTGCTTCGGCTTGGACGGCTTCGACGGCTTCGACGAGGACGAGGAACCGGAGGTGTCCACGTCGGCCTTGCCGCCGCCCGAGGTCAGGTTGCCCGCACCGGCGCAGGACCAGGCACCCGGGCCCTGCATCGCGAGCAGCTTCTCGGCGGTGGCTATCTGCTGGCCCTTGGTGGCCAGGTCGGCGCGCGAGGCGTACTGGGTGCCGCCGGCGGCGGCCCAGGAGGACTGCGAGAACTGCAGGCCGCCGTAGTAGCCGTTGCCGGTGTTGATGGACCAGTTGCCGCCGGACTCGCACTGGGCGACGGCGTCCCAGGTCTGGACGGAGGCGGCGGAGGCGTTGCCCGCCGCCATCAGCGGGGCGGCCACGGCGGCGCCGGTGACACCGGCCAGCGTGGCGACACGGACGGCCTTGGACGGGCGGCGGTGCTTGCCCTTGCCGGAAAGCAGCATGGAGGTTCTCCTCACCGACGCCTGCGAGGTGAGCTGTCGGGTTCGGGCGTGAGCTGCCCGGCCGAGCGTCGGTGCGCCCGTCTTCACCCCAAGCCGGTTCCGGCAGTCATGTGAACTGCTGGGCCCGGCGCCTACCTTGGGTCCCCCGCTCCTGCCTACGGCGCATAAGCGTCGACTGTTCCCTCCGGCCGACGGCAGGATTCGGCGTGCTCGGTCGAAGGGGCTCGCGGTGACGAGCGAGAACGACGAAAACACACGCCCCGCCAATGTTCAAAGACGCACATCGCGGAGAAATCCCCCCTACTTGCGGCGACACAAGGGATGTTTCCGCAGGTGAGGGGCGGGACGGACGGACCGGGCAGACGGGACACGCCAGTTGGGGCGAAGAGACCCATGTCTCACTTGCGCAGAACGGACATAGGCCCGCGAACTAACCCTGCTTCGGCGCCGAGTTCGGGGTCGCGGCGGCGGCCGCCGTGGCCTTCAGGTCCAGGCTCTGGCCAGGCAGGATGAGGTTCGGGTCGGTGCCGATGAGGTGCTCGTTGGCGTGGTAGAGCGCGGGCCAGCCGCCCTCGATCTTGTTCGCGTCGGCGATGGCCGAGAGATTGTCGCCGGGGCGCACGGTGTAGTCGCCGCTCGCGGGAAGGGTGTTACCGGTCTCACGTGAGGCACCGTCACCTCGCGAGGGGTGCTGCCCCGCGTCGCGGCCGTCGGCCGGACTGCCCGGAGCGCCCGGCTCGGTCCGGCCGGCCGGCGCGCCCGAGGGGGTGCCGCCCGGAGCCGTGCCCGCGCTCTCCTCGGGCGAGGGCGCCCCGCGGTGCTTGCCGGGGGCCGCGGGGGTGGAGGCGGACGGCGCCGGGGACTTGGGCGGGTCGCTCGGCTTGGGGGCGCCCGGCGCGGGCGTGGCGGGCGCGGAGCCGCCCGGCGCCGGGGTGGCGCCCGGCGTCTTGGCCGGCGGGGTGCCGGGGGTCGCGGGGAGGGGCGCGGTCGTGCCGTCCGAGGTGTCGGGCACGCCCGGGTCGACGTTGGCCGAGCCGCCGCCCTTGGCGAGCCCGGCGCCGCTGCCGCAGTTCGCGAAGGCCCCCGGGCCCTTGGCCGCGAGCACCTTCTCGGCCACGGCTATCTGCTGGGCGCGGCTGGCCAGGTCGGCGCGCTGGGCGTACTCCGTGCCGCCGTACGCCTCCCATGTGGGCTGCGAGAACTGGAGGCCGCCGTACAGGCCGTTGCCGAGGTCGGCGCTCCACAGCCCGCCCGACTCACAGGCCGCGACCTGGTTCCAGGTGCTCGCGTCCGCGGCGTTCGCGCCGGTCGCGGCGAGCAGGGGAAGGGCGATGGCCGAGCCGGTCACTCCCGCCGCGACGACGAGAGCGGGTGCCTGGCGGGGTCGACGATGCCGTCCATTCCCGGAGCGCATGAATAAGGCCTTCCGTGTGACTGCTGAGCCGAATGAACGGTGAACGTAGCCGTACTCGAACGCCTGTCACAAGTCGATGCACCAGAGATCACATAAAAGTCACAGTCTTGACGGTCCGTCAGTTCCGGCCCGGTCCCGGCCGGTCAGCGGGGCGGCGTGAACTGGACCGGCAGGGTGCGCAGTCCGCGCATGATGAGCCCGCCGCGCCAGCGCAAATCGTCAGGTTCCGCCCCCAGCCGCAGGTCAGGAAGGCGCCGCAGCAGCGTCGCGAGCGCGGTCTGCCCTTCGAGCCGGGCGAGCGGGGCGCCGAGGCAGTAATGGATGCCGTGGCCGTACCCGAGGTGCTGGTTGTCCCTGCGGCCGAGGTCGAGGACGTCCGGGGCGGCGAAGCGCTCGGGGTCGCGGTCGGCGGCGGCGAGCACCACGAGCACCGGGTCGCCCGAGGCGATGTCCTGGCCGCCGATCGTCAGCGGCTCGGTGGCGAACCGCCAGGTCGCCAGCTCCACGGGCCCGTCGTACCGCAGCAGCTCCTCGACGCCGGTTTCGAGGAGGTCGCTCCGCCCGGCGGCGAGCGAGTCCTGGAGCCGCCCCCGCTGTCCGGGGTTGCGCAGCAGCGCGTACACCCCGTTGCCGATCAGGTTGACGGTGGTCTCGAACCCGGCGAAGAGCAGGATGAAGGCCATCGCGGCGGCCTCGTTCTCCGTCAGGTGCTCGCCGTGGTCGCTGGCCTCGATGAGCCGCGAGATGAGGTCGTCGCCGGGGTTCTCGCGCTTCTTGTGGATGAGCTCGGCGAGGTAGTCGCGCATCTTCTTCACCGAGCGGGCGACGCCGCCGCGCGGCCCGCCGCCGTGGCGGATCATCATGCCCGCCCAGTCCCGGAAGTCGTCCTGGTCCTCGCGCGGCACGCCGAGCAGGTCGCAGATGGCGTAGATGGGGAGCGGGAAGGCGAACTCGTGGATGAGGTCGGCCTCGCCCCGCGCCTCGAACGCGTCGATGAGCTGGTCGGTCAACTCCTGCACGCGGGGCGCGAATCGGGCGACCGTACGCGGGGTGAACGCCTTGGACACCAGGCGCCGCAGCCGGGTGTGGTCCGGCGGGTCGATGTTCAGCAGGTGCGTCATCAGCTCGGCCTTGCGCTCGCCCGGGATGCCGGTCCTGCCCCGGGCGTGGGCGGGCTCGTCGTGGTGCGCGGGGTTCTTGGAGAGCCGCTGGTCGGCGAGGGCCTGCCTGGCGTCCCCGTACCGCGTCACCAGCCACGCCTCGACACCGCTCGGCAGCCGGGTGCGGTGCACGGGGGCGTGCTCGCGCAGCCAGGCGTAGGCCGGGTACGGGTCGGTGGCGAACTCCCAGGTGAAGAGTTCGGGGGCGGGCGGGGCGGGCGGAAGGGGGTCGTTGTCCTGCACCCCTCGACCGTATCCGGGGGAGGGAAGCGCTGCCGAGCCGGTGCCGCGCGGCCACCCCCTGATCCCGGCCCGCTCCTCAATCGCCGGAGGGGCTGGGGGTTCCGCCGCCGAACCCACTTCCTTCCGTCCACCGTGCCCGGTCGCCCGCGCAGTTCCCCGCGCCCCCCTGCGGTCTGCGGACCGTGCCCGCTTCTCGCGCAGTTCCCCGCGCCCCTGGGTATGTCGGGCCTCGCAGGGTGCCCACGCGGGGCCCCGGCCCTCGGAGCCCTTCGGCCTGCGGGCCGTGCGTGGCTCGTCGCGCAGTTCCCCGCGCCCCTATCAGTGCTGGTGCGGGCCAGTGCTGGCATCTTTAGCCCGTCCGGCGATTGAGGACGAGCGCCCTTTAGGCGCGAACGGGGGTCTGGGGGCGGAGCCCCCAGGAGCGGGGTGGGGGCCTACCGGGGTCTGGGGCGGAGCCCTGGGTCAGGGGGATTCTGCTGCGCGGATCGACGCCCGGTAGGCGCGGGCGGCAGCCCGCAGCGCGCTCTCGGGGTCCACCCCCGCCGCCTCCGCCTCCGCCGCCAGCGCGAGAAGGCGGTAGCCCACGCCCTCCCCGGAGGGGAGCGGGACCTCAAGGCCCGCGGAACGCACCCGCGAGGACAGCTTCGCGGCCAGCGCGAGCGCGGGCTGCCCCAACGGCACCCCGTCCGTCACGGACGCCCGCCGCTTCTCCACCGCCTTCATCGCCAGCCAGTGCGCCTTGACCTCCTCCGGCGTCTCGGCGGTCTCGGAGCCGAAGACGTGCGGATGGCGGTGGATCAGCTTCTCCACGATCCCGCCCGCCACGTCGTCGATGGAGAACGGCTCCTCCCCCTCCCCGGCCCCGCCCTCCTCGGCGATCCGGGCGTGGAAGACGACCTGGAGCAGCACGTCGCCGAGCTCCTCGCGCAGCTCGTCGCGGTCCCCGTCCTCGACCGCCTCGACGAGCTCGTACGCCTCCTCCAGGGCGTACTTGGCGAGCCCCTTGTGGGTCTGCTGCGAGGACCAGGGGCATTCGCGCCGGATGCGGTCCATGACCTGGACGAGGTCGAGCAGGCGCGCGCCCGGCAGATCGTAGGAGCCGGGGAGCAGCTCCAGGTCGGGCATCTGGACCCGCCCGGATCCGGCGAGGCGGGCCAGTCCGTCCGTGAGGCGGCGGTCACCCTCGCCGCTGGGCAGCACGACGACGGTGCGGCCCCCCGCGCAGGCCTCGACCAGTTCCTGCGCGTCCGGCGCGGACAGCTCGACCGCCACACCGGCCTCGCGCAGGTACGGCAGCTGCGGGTGCCCGGCGTCGGGGCAGAGCACGAGGTCGGCGGCGCGCAGGGTCTGCCACGCGGGCCAGGACAGGAGTCCGGGGGCGACCCGGTGGCTCGCGGTGAGAAGAACGATTCGGCCGGGCTCTTGAGCAGCAGTCACCCGTCGAACCTACCTCCCTGCTCAGCCGGTCGACGCGGAGTCCCCCGGGTCGCTCTGCTGCTCCTCGGGGGCGGGTTGGGGTGCCGCGGCCTGCTTGGTCCTGGCGATCCAGGGCGCCTGGTAGTCGGCGAGCTGGATCTGGCTCGCGTTCCAGGCACCGTAGCGGGGGTTCACGTCCACCCCGAGGTCCTTGGACGCCTTGACCAGGGCGGGCAGCAGATCCTGCTGGGTGCGGGCGCCGATCGCGGTGGCCAGCTTCTGCTCGGTGACCTGCCGCTGGACGTACGCGTCGATCTGGTCGGGGGCGAGCCCGCCGTTGGTCAGGGCCTGCTCGCGCAGCTGGTCCTCGCCGCCGGCCTGCTGGACCATCGCGGCCCGCGCGTCCTGGACCTCCTTCGGGCTCACGCTCACCCCGGCCTTCTCGGCGGCGTGCGCGAGGACCCGGTCGAAGATCATGTTGCTGAGCTTCACCTTGCCGAGCTGCCCCGAGTCCTTGATCAGCTGGGCGGACCGCGGGGACTTCTGCTGGGCCGTCCGTACGTCCTTGACCTCGGCCTGGAGCGCGGAGACCTCGATCCGCTCGCCCCCGACGACGGCCGCGGCCCCCGGGTGGGCCGTGCTGCCGCAGGCCGTGAGGAGTGGGCCCGCGGCGAGGAGGGCGACGGAGACGGAGAGCGCGGTGCGACGGCGGCGGTGCAAAGGAGCCTCCCGGCGGAGCAGATACGTGCGGCGTGGCGACGAACCTTGCTAAGACCTTGCGGTGATCGATGTTAGGCAGTCGGCGTGGCCGGGGCCACTGATTCGCCCAACGATTCGCGACCCCCGTCGGTCGCGGGGGTGAAGCCGGATGAAGCCGTGCCGTCCATTGCGTGAACTGAGTTCCCGGCCCGCTGTGTTGCCGCCGGGGGTCCGGCATATTCGACGGCAGCGCACAGCAAAGGACCTCGATGCCGACCCTCGAAGCCGCCCCCGCCCCGCCGGTGGCCCCGGTGCGGATCGCGGCCGCCCGCCGCCCGGCCACCCGCGCCGCCGCCCTGTCCGCACTGATCACCCTGCTCGCGGTGTGCGGCGCGGACGCCGTCGCCGGGGTCGTCCCGCTCGGCCCGCTCCAGCGGCACACCCGCAGCATCAACGACCTGGGCAACCAGTTCGTCCCCTTCCACGAGCACCTGTGGGACCTGCTGCACGGCCGCGCCGAGGGCGGGCTGCTCCTCAACTGGCAGTCCGGATACGGGACTTCGTTCCTGCCCGACCTCGGTACCTACCTCAGCAGCCCGTTCGCCCTGCTCGTCGGTCTCTTCCCGCGCGACCGGATCGACCTCGCCGTGTACACGATCACCGTCCTCAAGATGGCGGCGGCAGCCTCCGCCATGACGGTGCTGCTGCTCGCGCTGCGCCCGGCGGCCCCCCGCCGCTGGATGGCGGGGGTGCTCGGCGCCTCGTACGCGCTGTGCGGCTGGTCGATCCTGGAGTCGACGTACAACCCGATGTGGCTGGACGGCCTGATCGCCTTCCCGCTGCTCTGCCTGGTCGGCCACTGGGCGAGGTCCGGGCGGCGGCCGGTCCTCGGCCCGCTGGTCGTGGCGCTCGCCTGGATCGCCAACTTCTACACCGCGTACATGGCGACCATCGGCGCCGCTCTGGTCCTGCTCCTGCTGCTGTTCACGGACCGCGGCACCGACGCGCGGGGCCGGGTGCGGGCCGTGCTGCTCGCCGCGCGCTCGGTCGCGATCGGCATCGGGCTCTCGGCGCCCGTCCTGTTCACCGTCTATCTGGGCACGAAGCACGCGCACCCGGGCTGGGTGCGGGAGTTCGCGCCGGTGTCCTGGCCCGACTACCTGGCCCGCACCCTGCCCGGCACGTACTCCTTCTCCTCCCCCGCCGTCTTCCTCGGCACCGGCGCGCTGCTGCTCGCCTGCACCCTCGCCTTCCACCGGGCGGTCCCGCGCCGCGAGCGGTACGCCTGGAGCGGCCTCGCGCTCGCCGTCGCGCTCTCCTTCCAGTGGAAGCCCACCCATCTGGCCTGGCACGCCTTCGTCACCCCCAACGGCAGCCCCTACCGGCAGACCTTCGTGCTCTGCGGCATCCTCGTGATCGCCGCCTGGATCTCCCTGTCGTACGGCGTCCCGGAGCGCCGCGCGCTGCTCGGCGGGGCCGGCGTGCTCGCCCTGATCGCGGCGGGCGCGGCCTTCAGCGAGCTGATCTCGGCGTGGACGTACCCGCTGTTCGCGGCGGGCCTCGCGGCCGTGGCCGGCGGGCTGTTCCTGGCCCGCCGGGGCAGGCGCGGGCCCACCCTCGTGGCGCTCGCCCTGCTGGCCGGGGCGCAGATCGCGCAGGCGGGGGTGACCGCGGCGTACGGCGACCAGCAGCGGGCGGCCCGGATGGACGGCTATCCCGCCTGGGGCGCCGCGCATTCGGCGCGCGCCGCCCTGGCATCGGACGCCTCCGGCTGGCCCGGCTACCGCACCGACCCCGGGCAGCGGCAGATCACCAACAACGACCCGCTGCTGCTCGGCGGCGAGGGCGGCGCCTACTACTCCAGCCTCACCCCCGAGGTCCTCAACCGGACCATGACCGCGCTCGGCGGCGGCTGGACCTCGCGGGGGCGGGCGGTGCAGAGCCTGGACAACCCGGTGACCGACGCGATCTTCTCGGTGGGCGCGCGTGTGCGGGTCGCCGAGAAGGGCGGCGACCCGGTGCTGATCCGGGCGGCCGCCACCCCGCCGCTGGTCACGCTCCGGCCGCCCGCGCCGGAACCGGCGTACGGCTCCAATCCGTTCCGCAACCAGGAACTCCTGCTCGGCGCCCGGGTCTACACGACCCGCACCCTCACGCAGGGCTGCCCCGCGGGGACCGACATCTTCCTGTGGGCGCCCGAACACTTCGGTTCCGCGCGGCTCGGCGACGGCCCGGCCGTCGAGATGCGCGGCGGCGCGCCCAGCCGGCGGGCCCCGCTCATCCCGTTCGGTACGTCGGCCGGGCCGGGCCGCGCCTCGCACATCACCCTGACCCCCGCGGACCCGCACGCCGAACTGGGCTGCCTGGACCGGGCGGCCCTCGACCGCGCGGTGAGCCGTCTGCGCGCGACGGGTGCGACCCGGGTCGCGGTCTCGGACTCCTCGATACGGGCCGAACTGCCTGCCGGGGCGCGGGGGACGGCGGTGTTCGCGATGCCCCGGATCGCGGGGTGGTCGTGCCGGGTCGACGGCGCGGCGTCGGCTCCCGCCGGGGACTACTTGGGTCTGGTGGCGGTTCCGCTGCCCTCCGGGGCGCGGTCGGTCGCCTGCGACTTCCGGCCACCGGGGTTGCGGTCGGGGACGCTGGTAGGAGCCGCGGCCCTGCTCGCCCTGCTCCCCCTGGCAGCCTGGCCCCGCCTCCGCCGCACTCTCCCCAACAAGGCGAAACCTTCCCGGGCCTCCGCCCGCGCCTGAACGGCGCTCGTCCTCAAACTCCCCCAAGGCCTTAAGGGCCAGGGGGGACCCCCATGACGGGCTGAAGATGCCCATGCCGACCAGCACCGGTGCTGTTAGGGGCGCGGGGAACTGCGCGAGAAGCGAGCACGGCCCGCAGACCGAAGGGGCCCGGGAGCGGGGGCCCGCGCGGGCACCCCGCGAGGTGCGACGTACCCAGGGGCGCGGGGAACTGCGCGAGCAACCCGGTGCGGCCGCGGACGAACGACGGCCGCCCCGGCCGCAGGCCGAAGAAGACGCCCGGCCCCCCGCAGGGGCAGGCCGCGCCCGGGCGGGGCGAGCTACACCCCCCGAACCTCCCGCTGGCGAGCCAGCGCCCGCCGCAGCTCGCCAGGGTAGGCGTGCTGCACCCCGTACACCCGCTCCGCATCCCACAGCAGCCCCTGGAGCTGCCGCTGCCCCGCCGCATGGTCGCCCACGGCGAGCAGCAGGTGGCCGATCCGGTGCCGGACGGCGAAGGGGCGGGACGGGTCGGCGGCCGCGTACAGCGCCTCGAAGCCGGGCAGCACCGCCCGGTACTCCGCGAGGGCCGCCGCCGCGTCGCCGAGCTGCTCCAGGCACTGCGCCGCGTCGTGCCGGAACTCCAGCGCCTGCGCGTCCGCGGGGCCCGCCTCGGCCGCGCGCTCCTCGGCGAGCCGGCGCAGCTCCGGCAGGGCCCGCCGGTACTGGCCGTCGTCCATCAGCGTCGCCGCGTACTGCTTGCGCAGGACGCGTACCACCGGCGAGCGTTCGCCGTGCTCGGCCGCGGCGGCGGGCAGGATCGAGCCGAGGATGTCGACGGCCTGGGTGATCCGGCCCTCGCCGAGCAGCCGCTTGACCTCGTCGACCGCCCCCGCCACGTCCGGGCGCGGCGAAACGGGCGCGACCGCCGGGGCCGCCGCGCGGTCCGGCCAGGGCGCGTGCGGGCGCAGGAACGGCCGGGTCGGGTCGAGCGGCCCCGCGGGTCCGGGCCCGCCCCGGCCGGGAAGCAGCGGCGCGAGCGTCTCGTACACCTCCTGCGCACAACTCGGCCTGTCCTGCGGGTCCTTGGCGAGCAGCCGCAGGACCAGCGCTTCGAGGGGCTCGGGCACCTCGGGGCGCAGCCGGCGCACGGGGACCGGCGGCTCGTACAGATGGCGGTGCAGGACCCCCAGCGCGGTGGAACCCGCGAACGGCACGTCGCCGCTGAGCAGTTCGTGCAGCAGCACGCCGAGCGCGTACAGGTCGGTGTACGGGCCGACCGTCCCGCCCATCGCCTGCTCGGGCGCCATGTAGGCGGGCGATCCGATGGGCGAGCCGGTGTGCGTGAGCCGCGTCGTGTCGGAGTCCAGGACGGAGGCGACGCCCAGGTCGAGCACCGTCACCGTGCCGTCCGGCCGCACCATGACGTTGCGCGGCTTGAGGTCGCGGTGGACGATCGGCACCGCGTGCACCGCCGAGAGCACCGCGCACAGCTGCGCGGCCACGGCCACCGCCCACGGCCAGGGGTACGGCTCGTGCTCGGCGAGATGGTCGGCGAGGTCGGCGCCCTCGACGTACTGCATCACGAGATACAGGTCGTCGTCTTCGCTGCCCGCGTCGTGCACGGTGACGAGCCCGGGGTGGTCGACCTGCGCGGTCACCCGGCACTCGCGCACGAAGCGGCGCCGCAGCTCCTCGGCGTCCTCACCGGCCCCGCCGCCCGCGACCCGGTCGGGGCGCAGCAGCTTCACCGCGACCCGGCGGTCCAGGCGCCGATCGTACGCCGTCCACACCTGGCCCATGCCGCCCTGCCCGAGGAGCGCCGCCAGCTCGTAGCGCCCGGCGACGAGCCGTCCCTCGGTCACCGGCCCTCGCTCCCGGTCCCCTTGCGCAGGTACTGCGACAGCTCGTCGAGCTCGGCCCTGACCCGGTCGATCCTGGGCGCACCCGGTGACTGCGGGGGCGCCGGGGGCGCCGTCGCGGCGCCGGGCACCTGTGCCGGGTGGCCGCCCGGCAGCGGGGTGTCGGCGTACGGGTTCGCGTACGGCCCGACGTGCGGGGCCGTGGTGCGCGGTATATGGGGCGGGCCGTAGGCCACCGGTCCCGTGTACCGGCCGTACGGGCTCGGGGCGAACGGCGGGCGGGCGGAGTGGCGGATGTCGGCGTACAGGAAGTGCGACGTGCTGGCCACGGCGAGGACGAGCAGCCCGATCATCCCGACGTCCATCCGCCAGTCGTACTCGTCGGGCGCGGCCATGATGAAGGCGAAGAAGAAGACGAACACGGCCAGTTGGACCCAGAACAGCACCCAGTGCGCCGCGCGCCGGGTCACGATCGCGAGCCTCAGCGGCGCGATCCACGACAGCATGCCGATGCTGACCAGGGGCAGCAGCGCGAACAGGACGCGCAGCACGATCGCCCCCGCGCCCGAGGGGCGGGGCTGCGGCGGTCCATAGCCGGGGCCGTGCATCGCTGCTCCTGGAACTGGGACGGGCCCGGGGCAGAAGCGGGCCGGGACCTGGACGGGTCAGGGATACGAGCGTATACACCGCCACTGACAGCGGTCCTGGCGATCCCCCGGCCGGTATCCAACCGTCATCCGCCGCAGCTCACGCGGGGCCGACGGTGCCGTCCGTCAGTCCGTCGTGCAGGCCCTGGACGAGCTGCTCGCCGAGCCGTCCCGCGAGGCGCAGCGCGTCCTCGAACGCGGCGAGGGTGCGGAACCGCTCGCCGTAGCGGCGCTGTTCGTCGAGCGGCAGCCGGGGCAGGTGCAGGCGGCGCACGTCGAGCCGGGAGGCGGTGGTGGCGTAGCTGCTGGCCTGGCGGTTGTTGGCGGTGCCGCGCAGGAATCCGGCCAGGAACCACGGGTCGAGCGCGGCCGGTTCGGGCCGCAGCAGCTGGAGGTTGCGGCCGAGGGCGGCGCCCGCGGTGGCGTCGTCGACGACGCGGGCGACGGCGCCGCCGCCGAGCACGGGCACCACCACGTCGCCGGGCCGGGTGAGCACCGGCTGTTCGGCGGGCCCCTCGGGCAGGGCGCCCGAGGGCGCGGTGCCGGCCAGCACGTCGTGCTCGGTGAGGACCGCGGGCCCGCTCCCGGTACCGGCGCCTCCGGTGCGCAGCACCAGCGCGCCCGCGCGGGCGAGTTCGCCGACGGTGGTGAGCGACCAGCGGGCGGTCCCCGCGGCGGGGGACCCCGCGAGCGGCGGGGTCAGCTCGGCGGCCAGCCGCAGGGTGGCGCCGAGGTCGTCGCGCAGCGCGTCGAGGGCCGCGGCGCCGCCCTGCGCGGCGGGGGGCGGGAGATGGCGGGCCGGGGCCAGGTCGACGTCGTCGTCGAGGAGTTCGATGACCGGCACCGACCGGCTGACGCCGGGCTGTTCGGCGGCCGTGCCGTCGCGGTCGAAGGGGGCCCAGGCGGCGAGCACGGCGGCCTGCAGGGCGGGCCAGGGCAGCCGGTCGCGGCCGCCGTCCACCGTGACGCCCTCGATGCCCGCGGTGTCGACGAGGAGCAGCTCGGGGGCGGGCCGGGCGGTGGCGCCCGGCTTGCGCAGCACCCACAGGTGCAGGGGGATGCCGTACGGCGGCGCGGCCCCGGCGGGCAGCGCGACGACCGCGCGCAGGGCGCCGCGGCGCAGCAGGTCGGCGCGGATGCGGCGCCCCGAGCGGCGGGAGGCGGCGGCGGGGGGCATCAGGAGCACGGCGGTGCCGTCCTCGCGCAACCGGGCCAACGCGTGCTGCACCCAGGCGAGTTCGGACTCGGTGCGGGCGGGCAGGCCGTACTCCCAGCGCGGGTCGTAGGCGAGTTCGTCATGGCCCCAGGCCCGCTCGTTGAACGGCGGGTGGCAGAGCACGGCGTCGGCGGCCAGCTGCCCGAAGGCGTCCGCGCGCAGCGAGTCGGCGGCCGCGGTACGGATCGTGGCGCGGCCGGCGAGGGCGAGGCGGAGCCCGGTGAGGGCGGCGAGTTCGGGGTCGGCGTCCTGGCCGTGCGGGGCGGTGGCTCCGGGCAGCGCGCACAGCAGGGTGCCGGTGCCGCAGGCCGGGTCGAGGACGGTGGCCGCCGGTCCGGCGAGCGCGGCCATCAGCTCGGCGGGGCCCTGCGGAGTGAGCGTGTACTGGCGGGGGTTGGCGTCGAGGTGGCGCCCGAGCAGGAACTCGAAGGCCTCCCGCGGCCCGGTCTCGGCGGCGAGTTCGGCGACCCCGCGCAGGAGCGGCACGGACGGCGCGAGCTCGGCCGGGCCGGAGCGCCGCGCCCCCGTCTCCGCCGCCTCGCCGAACCGCTCCCCCAGCACCTCGTCGAGGACGTCCGGCAGCCGTTCGGCGAGCCGGGCGTCGGAAAGCCCGGCCAATTCCCGCCAGCGCGTGGGCCGGTCCCGTACGACGAGCAGGGCGCGGCCCGCGTGCACCAGGGCGGTGACGGCGCCCGCGGGGTGGCCCGAGAGCTGCTGCCAGATCCGTTCGCGCAGCGGGACCTCGGCCAACTTGCCCTGGGCGCGCAGCCATTGCTCGACCTCGTGGAGGTCGAAGGAGGGACTGGTCTCGGTGCCTCCGACCGGTTTGGGGAAGTCGGCGTGGCGGCGCCGCCAGTTGCTGACGGCCGCGCGGCCCACCCCGGCGAGCCGGGCGATCGTGGCAGCGGTGACCTCTGCTGCGTGCTCCGACACCTGAACTCGCTCCCCTCGTCGGCGTATTACCGAGCCTACCGAACCACACTGAAGCACTCCATACACGGCGTGAACAATCACGATTCAGCACATCGTGTTGACTCGGTTCACAGCACTCTGCTCTGATGTGCCCGGCCCCGCCACACCCGCCGTCCCGCACCACCGCCCCCAGGGGGAGTCACGCCATGCGTCGCCGCACCATCGCCACCACCACCGTCCTGATCGTCTGCGCCGGCACGGCCCTGACGGGCTGTTCGGGCTCCGGCTCCACCCAGGGCGCGGCCACCCCCGCGTCGCCCGCCCCCGCGTCGTCCGCCGCCGCGAGCCCGACCGCCACCGCGTCGAAGGCCCCGTACGCGGACCTGACGGGTGGCCAGGTCCTCACCAACGCGCTCAAGGCGAACCAACAGGCCACCTCGCTCCACCTCAAGGCGGACATCGCCAACGCCAAGGAGGGCGCCAACAGGATGGACCTCTCCCTGGACACCAAGGGCGACTGCACCGGCACCATCGCGCAGGGCAAGGACACCATCGCCATCATCAAGATCGGCAAGACGGTCTACCTGCGGCCCCAGGGCGTGGGCGGCAAGTGGACGAAGACGAGCACGACGTCCGCCGACGGCAAGGCCCTCGCCTCGGTCTGCGACCTGAACACCTTCGTCGGCGGCTTCAAGGGCGAGGACACCGAGGCCAAGAAGGGCGCGACCACCACGGTCGACGGCCACCCCGCCCTCGTGCTCACCGAGAAGGACGGCGCCGAGAGCTACACCATGGACGTGGCGACCTCGGGCAGGCCCTACCTCCTGAAGATGGTCACCGTCGGCGGCGACAGTCCGGGCACCCTCGCCTTCTCGCACTTCGGCGAGCCCGTCCACGCGGTCGCCCCGCCGAGGGCCTCCGTCGCCCTCTGACTTCCCCGCACACCTCCCGGCGGCTCAGCCCGCCGGGAGCTTCTGGTCGGGGCACTCGGCCAGGACCGTCTTCATGGCGGCCTTCTCGGCGTCGGTCAGCCACACGCCGTACTTCTTCTTCACGGCCACCTGGCCCGCCACGTAAGGACAGCGGTACGCCTTGTACGGCGGCAGCCAGGTCGCCGCGTCGCCGTCGCTCTTGCGGCGGTTGGCGCTCGCGTCGACGGCGATCAGGTTGAGCGGGTCGTTGGCGAACTCGGTCCGCTTCCGCTTGTCCCACTGCTGGGCGCCCTTCTGCCAGGCGTCCGACAGGGCCACCACATGGTCGATGTCGACCTTGCTCGCGCCGCGCGTGAACGGGATGGACTGCCCGGTGTACGGGTCGTGCGCGAGCGTCCCGGAGGCGACGTCGCACTTGTCCTTGAACTTCACGTCCGCGAGGTCCCGCTTGAGGATGTCCTCGCGGGTCCCGCAGCCGTTGTGGTCGGTGTCGGTCCAGCCCTTGCCGAACTCGTCCCGCGTGTAACCGGTCTTGGGCGCCCGCCCCTTGACGGTCAGCGAGTCGACGGCGGCGAGCGCGGACCCCGCCGGGCCCCCCGCCCCCGGCGCGCCCTTCTTCGTGCCGTCGCCCCCGCACCCGGTGAGGACGAGGGACGCCGCGAGAGCGGTCGCGGGCAGGGCGATTCGAAAGGTGCGCATCAAGGCGGGCCGTCCTGGCAGCAGTTGGCGGAACCTCGTAATCCTAGGGAGTCCTACCCAGGCCGCCGCGGGCCAATGGTCCCGAAAGGGACGGCCCTACGCCCTTGATCACCACCGCGCGACCGGCGTACGGGACCGGGCGCGGCCCGCCCGCACGGGCGCCGGCCGTCAGGAGCCCCGTACGAAAGCGGACGGCACCCCGGGTGCCGCCCCGCCCCCCGCCCTGGCCTCAGGACCCCAGGATCGTGGTGAGGAACTCGCCCGTCCACGCCAGCAGTTCGCGCCCCACGACCGGCTTCCCGCCGATCTTGCCCGCGGTCGGGCGGGGCACCAGGATCTGCCGGGTGGCCGCCTTGATGACCGTACGGGGGTACAGCCGCTTGAGGCGCAACTCCTGCGACTCCCTCAACTCCACCGGCGCGAAGCGGATGTTGGGGCCCTGGAGCACAATCTCGCCGACCCCGCAGGCCCGCGCCAGCATGCGCAGGCCCGCCACCAGGAGCAGGTTCTCGACCGGTTCGGGCAGCTTGCCGTAGCGGTCGGTGAGCTCCTCGCGCACCGCCTTGACGTCCTCCTCGGAGTTGGCCGAGGCGATCGCCCGATAGGCCTGGAGGCGCAGCCGCTCCCCCGGCGCGTAGTCGTGCGGAACGTGCGCGTCGACCGGCAGCTCGATCTTCACCTCCAGCGGCGCCTCCTCCTGCTCGCCGCCCTCCATCTGCGCCCGGTAGTCGGCGACCGCCTCACCCACCATGCGGACGTACAGGTCGAAGCCGACGCCCGCGATGTGCCCGGACTGCTCGCCGCCGAGCAGGTTGCCCGCGCCGCGGATCTCCAGGTCCTTCATCGCCACGTACATGCCCGCGCCCATCTCGGTGTGCTGGGCGATGGTGGCGAGCCGCTCGTGCGCGGTCTCCGTCAGCGGCTTCTCCGGCGGATACAGGAAGTAGGCGTAGCCCCGCTCGCGGCCGCGGCCGACCCGGCCGCGCAGCTGGTGCAGCTGGGAGAGGCCGAAGTTGTCGCCGCGCTCGACGATCAGCGTGTTGGCGTTGGAGATGTCGATGCCCGACTCGACGATCGTCGTCGAGACCAGCACGTCGAACTTCTTCTCCCAGAAGTCGACCACGACCTGTTCGAGCTGGCTCTCGCCCATCTGCCCGTGCGCGGTCTGGATGCGCGCCTCGGGCACGATCTCGCGCAGCCGGGCGGCCGCCCGGTCGATGGACTCGACCCGGTTGTGGATGTAGAAGACCTGGCCCTCGCGCAGCAGCTCGCGCCGGACGGCGGCGCCGATCTGCTTCTCCTCGTACGGCCCGACGAAGGTCAGGACCGGGTGGCGCTCCTCCGGCGGGGTGGTGATCGTCGACATCTCGCGGATGCCCGTGACCGCCATTTCGAGCGTACGGGGGATGGGCGTCGCCGACATCGTCAGGACGTCCACGTTGGCGCGGAGCTTCTTCAGCTGCTCCTTGTGCTCGACGCCGAAACGCTGCTCCTCGTCGACGATGACCAGGCCCAGGTCCTTGAACTTGGTCTCGGACGAGAACAGCCGGTGGGTGCCGATGACGAGGTCGACCGAGCCGTCCTTGAGCCCCTCAAGGGTGGCCTTGGCCTCGGCGTCGGTCTGGAACCGGCTCAACGCCCTCACCACGACCGGGAATTGGGCGTACCGCTCGGTGAACGTGCCGAAGTGCTGCTGGACGAGGAGGGTGGTCGGCACGAGGACCGCGACCTGCTTGCCGTCCTGCACGGCCTTGAACGCGGCCCGCACCGCGATCTCGGTCTTGCCGTAGCCGACGTCGCCGCAGATCAGCCGGTCCATCGGGACCGTCTTCTCCATGTCCTCCTTGACCTCGGCGATCGTGGACAGCTGGTCGGGCGTCTCCGCGTACGGGAACGCGTCCTCCAGCTCGCGCTGCCAGGGCGTGTCGGGGCCGAAGGGGTGACCGGGCGCGGCCATGCGGGCGCTGTACAGCCGGATGAGGTCGGCGGCGATCTCCTTGACGGCCTTCTTGGCGCGCGCCTTGGTCTTGGTCCAGTCGGCGCCGCCGAGCCGGTGCAGCGTCGGGGCCTCGCCGCCGACGTACTTCGTCACCTGCTCCAGCTGGTCGGTGGGGATGTACAGGCGGTCGCCGGGCTGGCCGCGCTTGGCGGGCGCGTACTCGACGAGGAGGTACTCGCGGGTCGCGTTCTGCACGGTGCGCTGGACCATCTCGATGTAGCGGCCCACGCCGTGCTGTTCGTGCACGATGTAGTCGCCCACCTCCAGGGTGAGCGGGTCGATGGTCTTGCGGCGGCGGGCCGGCATGCGGCCCAGGTCCTTGGTCGCGCTGCGCTGGCCGGTGAGGTCGGTCTCGGTCAGGACGGCGAGCTTGAGCGCGGGGTCGACGAACCCGAAGTCGATGGCGCCGCACGTGACGTGGACCACGGAGGGGGTCAGTTCGCCGAGCTCGGCGTCGAGCCGGGCCGCGATGCCCTCGCCGCCCAGCACCTCGACGGTGCGCGACGCCGGGCCGTGGCCGGCCGTCACGTACACCGTGCGCCAGCCGTCGGCGAGCCACTGCTTGGTGTCGGCGAGCGCCCGCTGGGTGTCGCCGCGGTACGTCTCGGGGGCGTGCATGCCCAGCTTGAGGGTTTCGTCGTCGAGGTCCGCGTCGTCGGCGGCGAACGGGGAGATGGACCACCACATCATGCCGAGTTCGCGGGCCCGGTCCCGGACGTCGGCGATGCCCCGCAGCGAGGCCGCGTCCACGTCGATGGGCGCCTGGCCGCCGCCCGCGCTGGCCGCCCAGGACGCCTGGAGGAACTCCTGGCTGGTGGCGACCAGGTCCGCGGCCCGGGTCCGCACCCGCTCCGGGTCGCAGACCACGGCCATCGAACCCTGCGGCAGCACGTCGATGAGCAGTTCCATCTCGTCGACCAGGACCGGGGCGAGGGACTCCATGCCCTCCACCGCGATCCCCTCGGCGATCTTCCCGAGCAGCTCGCCGAGCTCGGGGTGGCGCTCGGCGAGCTCGGCGGCGCGGGCCCGCACGTCGTCGGTGAGCAGCAGTTCGCGACAGGGCGGGGCCCACAGTCCGTGCTCGGCGACTTCGAGGGAGCGCTGGTCGGCGACCTTGAAGTAGCGGATCTCCTCGACGTCGTCGCCCCAGAACTCGACGCGCAGCGGGTGTTCCTCGGTCGGCGGGAACACGTCGAGGATGCCGCCGCGGACGGCGAACTCCCCGCGCTTCTCGACGAGTTCGACCCGGGCGTACGCGGCGGCGGCCAGGCCCTCGACGACCTCGTTCAGATCCGCGGACTGGCCGGTGCGCAGCGCGACGGGTTCCAGGTCGCCCAGGCCCTTCACCTGCGGTTGCAGTACGGATCTGATGGGCGCGACCACGACGCTGACCGGGCCCGCCGCGGGGTCGTCCTTGCTGGGGTGGGTGAGGCGGCGCAGCACGGCGAGCCGGCGGCCCACGGTGTCGCTGCGCGGCGAGAGGCGTTCGTGCGGCAGCGTCTCCCACGACGGGTACTCGACGACCTCCTCGGCGGGCAGCATCGAGCGCAGCGCCGCCGCGAGGTCCTCGGCCTCCCTGCCGGTGGCGGTCACCGCGAGGACCGGGCGCCCGGCCTCCCGGGCGAGGCCCGCGACGGCGAAGGGGCGGGCCGCGGGCGGGCCCACCAGGTCGACGTGCATCCGGTGGCCGTCGGTGGCGGCCTTCACCGCTTCGGCGAGCGCGGGGTCTCGTACAACGGCGTCCAGCAGACCGTGCAGGCTCATGAAGGGCATCCATCCCGGGGAGTGGGCAACGCGAACCGCCCGACACGTCGTACGGGCCGGGGGCTTCCAGCGTACGACGCCCCACGGCCCCCCGCCGCCCCGCGCGGGGCGGCGCCCCACGCCCCTCGCGGGGCGCCCATGCGAGCCCCCTCCGCCCCTTCGTCCGCAGACCGTGCCCACTTGCTCGCGCAGTTCCCCGCGCCCCTCAGGTACGACGCCCCTCGCGGGGTGCCTATGCGGGCCCCCTCAACCCCTTCGTCCGCGGACCGTGCCCACTTGCTCGCGCAGTTCCCCGCGCCCCTGGCGGTACTGGTGCGGGGCGGTGCTGGCGTCTTCAGCCTGTCTTGGGGTCCCCTGGCCCTTGAGGACGAGCGTTGTTCAGGTGCGAACGAGGTCCGGGGCGGAGCCCCGGGAGTCTCCCTCGGGCCGCCCTCACCCCCGGCGGGTTTAGGGAAGGGGCGGGGTGGGGCCCACCGGGGTCTGGGGCGGAGCCCCAGGGGGCTTCCTCAGCCCTCCACAACCCGGAGGCCACGCGGAGCCGCAGAGTGTCACAGCGGGAGCGGACGGAGTGGAGCCCGGTGTCAACCCGGGGTGGGGGTGGGGCGTATAACCCGGGGAGAACTGTCCAGCCACGGGAGCCGCATTGACCGACGAGGAGTTCGAGGACTTCTACGCTCACTCCGTAAAACCCCTGGTCGGGCAGGTGTACCTGATGACCGGCGACCTCCACGAGGCCCAGGACGTGGTCCAGGAGGCGTTCGTGCGGGCCTGGGGCCGCCGGTCCCGCCTGGAGGTGGGGGCGGGCCCGCAGGCCTGGGTGCGGACCGTGGCATGGCGCCTCGCGGTGAGCCGGTGGCGGCGCGGCAGAAGGGCCGCGGAGGCCTGGCGCCGCCACAGCCGGACGCACCCCGCCGAGGCCCCCGAACCGGACCCCAACACCGTCGCCCTGACCGAGGCCCTGCGCGGACTCTCCGACCGCCAGCGCCGCGTGGCCGTACTGCACTACGTGTGCGATCTGAGCGTGGAGCAGGTCGCCCACGAGACCGGCATCTCCGCCGGCACCGTCAAGACCCATCTGTCGCGTGCCCGGGCCGCCCTCGCGCCCCGTCTCCTGGAGGAGGAACACGGTGTCTGACGTCCGCCCCGAGGAGGAGGCCCTGGCCCGCGCCCTGAAGCGGGCCGCCGATGCGGGCGGTCGGCGGATCGTGCCTGAGCCCGCCGAGCGGGTCGCCGCGCGCGGACTGCGGCGCCGCCGCACGCGGGCCGCGCTCGCCGTCGGCGCGGTGTGCCTGCTCGCCGGTTCCGGCGCCGCGCTCGGCCCGCGGCTCGAGGAGGGCCCGCCGGTCACACCCGCGTCCACCCCGAGCGCCGGTCCGCCGTCCACCGCGCCGGGCCCGGGGCTGCCGACCCGGGCACCCAGCACACCGAGCCCGGACACCGGGGGCACACCCTCGCGCTCGGTACCGTCGCGCTCCCCCTACCCCCCTCCCCCCACTGACACCGCCCCTCCCCTGTCCCCCTCGCCCTCCCTCCCGTACGCCGTCCCGACCGGCACCCAGACCCGGGTGCGCTGACCTCCCGCGGCCCGCCAGAACGCCACCCCGGCGGCCGTCGGGACGGCCGCCGGGGTGGCGGGGGTGCGCGTACCGCTGCGGACCGGCCGGCGGCTAGTCCGTGGCGATCGCGTTCAGGACGTTCATCCTGCCCGCCCTGAACGCCGGTATCAGCGCGGCGAACAGGCCCACGAAGGCGGAGGCGACGAACACGGTGAGGATGGTCGGCCAGGGGATCTCCAGGACGTCCATGCCCTCCAGGGCGAGGAGCCGCTGGGCGGTGGCGCCCCAGCCCATGCCGAGCCCGAGGCCGAGCAGCGCGCCGAACAGGGCGATCACCACCGACTCAAGGCGGATCATCCGGCGCAGCTGGCGGCGCGAGAGGCCGATCGCCCGCATCAGGCCGATCTCCCGGGTCCGCTCGACCACCGAGAGGGCGAGCGTGTTCACCACGCCGAGCACCGCGACGATGATCGCGAGGGCGAGCAGCCCGTACACGATGTTCAGGAGCTGGCCGATCTGGTCCTTCAGGTCCTGCTTGAAGTCGGCCTGGTTCTGCACCTTGTACTGCGGATACGCCTTCAGTGCCTGCTTCAGCGACGCGTAGGCGTCCTTCGCCCTGCCGTCGTCGGCCTTGGCGAACATCAGCATGTTCTTGGGCATCCGGTCGGCCGGCAGGTACTTCGCGACGGTCGTGATGTTGGTGTACATCGCGCCCTTGTCGACGTTGGTGTCGTCCGAGGTGATGGCCGCGACCCTCAGCTTCGCGGTGGCGCCGCCCTTGAAGGCGACGGTCATGGAGTCGCCCACCTTGACCCCGTGCGCCTTGGCGTAGGCGTCGCCGAGCGACATCGCGCCCGGCCCGTACGCCGCCGCCAGGTCGCCGTCGACGGTCTTGCGCCGCAGGTCCTGCTGGTAGGTGGGGTCGGCGGCGGTGACCTGGTCGTCCTGCGCCGTGCCGTCGGGGGCGGTCAGCCGGGCGTCGACCGCCTTGTAGTCGGTGACGTGCTCGATGCCCGGGGTCCGCCTCATCGCGTCGGCGGCCTGCGGCACGATCGGCTGGCCGGTGCCGGAGGACACGATGAAGTCCGCGCCGACCGACTTGTCGAGCTCGCTGGTGGCCGAGGCGACCATCGAGGAGCCGACCACCGAGAGGCAGGCCACCAGGGCGAGGCCGATCATGAGGGCCGCGCCGGTCGCCCCGGTGCGCCGCGGGTTGCGCAGCGCGTTGCGCTCGGCCATCCGCCCGACCGGGCCGAACATCCGCAGCACCAGCGCGCTGATCACCCGCACCACGCCGCCCGCCAGGAGCGGGCCGATCACCACGAAGCCGATCAAAGTGAGGACGACGCCGAGGCCGAGCAGGCCCGAACCGGCCGCCGCCTTCGAGGAGTTGGCGCCGGCGAACAGGGCGGCGGTGCCCGCGCCGGTCAGGACCAGACCGATGACGGCCCTGACGGCACCGGCCTTGCCGTCGGCCGGGGTGCCCGCGTCGCGCAGCGCCGCCATGGGCGAGATCTTCCCGGCCCGGCGGGCCGGGACGTAGGCCGCGACGACGGTGACGACCACGCCGAGGACCAGACCGATCACCGGCGTCGTCCACTTCACGGTGAGGTCGCCGGTGGACAGCTCCATCCCGATGGAGCCCATCAGCTTCATCAGGCCGACCGCGAGGCCGACGCCCGCGCCCACCCCGAGCACCGAGCCGACCACGCCGAGCAGCAGGGCCTCCAGGAGCACCGAGCGGTTGACCTGCTTGCGGCTGGAGCCGATGGCGCGCATCAGGCCGATCTCGCGGGTGCGCTGGGCGACCAGCATCGAGAACGTGTTGATGATCAGGAAGATGCCGACGAGGAAGGCGATCCCGGCGAAGCCGAGCATCGCGTACTTCATGACGTCGAGGAACGAGCCGACGCTGGAGCGGTTGGCGTCCGCGGCCTCCTTCGCGGTCTGGAGCTTGTACGGGCCCGAGCCGAGCGAGGCCGCCACGTCCTGCTTGAGCCGCGTGTCGCTCACGCCGTCCGCGGCGGTGACGTTGATCTGGGTGAACTGGCCGGTGGCGCCCAGGAGTTCACGCTGGGCGGTGGCCGTGTCGAAGTAGACGATCGCCGCGCCCGGGTTGGTCACCTTGAAGGTGGCGATGCCGGTGATCTTCGCGGTGAAGTCGCCGGTGACGGTGATGGTGCGCAGGTCGTCGCCGAGCTTGAGGTGGTGCTTGTCGGCGGTGTCGGCGTCGACCATCATCTCGGTCGGGCCGCGCGGGGCGTGCCCGGAGGTGATCTCCATCGCCTTGTGGTCGTTGTCGGTCCAGTTGGCGGCGATGGTCGGGGCGCCGGTCGAGGAGCCCATGTTCTCGTTCTTGGCGTTGACGACGGTGACCTGGGAGCTGCCGACGCCGCCCTCGGCCCTGCGCACGCCGGGCACCTTCTCGACCTTCTGGACGAGCGAGGCGGGCAGCGCCTCGGGCTTGCCGGTCTGGGAGCGCGCGCCCCCGTCGCCGCCCGCCGACTTCGGGCTGACGGTGACGTCGGAGGCGGTCGCCGCGAACAGCTTGTCGAAGGTGGTGTTCATGGTGTCGGTGAACACGAGCGTGCCGCACACGAACGCCACCGACAGCAGGACCGCGACGGCGGACAGCGCCATGCGCCCCTTGTGCGCGAGGAAGTTGCGCAGCGAGGTCTTGAGGACGGTCATGACGTCCGCCCCCGGGTGTCGAAGTCCTTCATGCGGTCCAGGACGGCGTCCGCGGTCGGGCGGAACATCTCGTCCACGATGCGGCCGTCCGCGAGGTAGAGCACCCGGTCCGCGTAGGAGGCGGCCACCGGGTCGTGGGTGACCATCACGATGGTCTGGCCCAGCTCGTCGACGGACTGCCGCAGGAAGCCGAGGACCTCCGCGCCCGCCCGGGAGTCCAGGTTCCCCGTCGGCTCGTCACCGAAGATGATCTCCGGCCGGGCCGCCAACGCCCGTGCCACGGCGACGCGTTGCTGCTGCCCGCCGGAGAGCTGCGTCGGCCGGTGTTTCAGCCGCCCGGCCAGGCCCACCGTCTCCACCACCCGCTCCAGCCACTGGGCGTCCGGCCTGCGCCCGGCGATGTCCATCGGCAGCGTGATGTTCTCCAGCGCGTTCAGCGTCGGCAACAGGTTGAACGCCTGGAAGATGAACCCGATCCGGTCCCGGCGCAGCTGGGTCAGCTTCTTGTCCTTGAGCCCGGTGATCTCGGTCTCGTCCAGGTAGATCTGGCCGCTGGTCACCGTGTCGAGCCCGGCCAGGCAGTGCATCAGCGTGGACTTGCCGGACCCCGACGGGCCCATGATCGCGGTGAATTGGCCGCGGGCCATGTCCACGTCCACGTGGTCGAGGGCCACCACCCGGGTCTCGCCCGCCCCGTACGCCTTCACGACCTGCCGCGCCCGCGCCGCGACCGCCGTTCGCCCTCCGGTGTCCCCGTGCCGGGGAATGGTCACAGCCGTTGTCACGGTGTTCTCCTAGGTCAGTTTCAGCCAGTCGCTGAGGTACGTCCTGAGTGTCCGGGAACGCCGCGGTCCCGCGCCCTGGTGCCAGGCACCGTCTTGAGGTGGGGCTTTCCCCACCCCGGGCCGCGCTCCTCGACGTAAAACCACGGTAAGGACCGGCGGCCCCCCGCCACCTCCTCCGCCGGGACGAACCCGCCCTGCCCCCTAGTGGGGAGCGTCCCCTAGGGGTCTCCACCCCTGGGCCCAGTACCTGTCAGGGGCGCCTCCACCCCTGCCGCTACTCCAGGCCCGGGTGAGAAGGTGAGTCCCCCATATGCATGCACAGTGAAGGGATTTCGGTGAGCGTCTCCGACGGAACACCCGGCACCGAAGCGGCGATACCCGGCGCCCCGTCGGCCGCCGCCCCCGCACGCGGGCGCGGCCCGGTCGTCGCGGCCCTCATGATGGGCATGGCCCTGGCCGCCCTCGACGGCACCATCGTGTCGACCGCCGTCCCCCAGATCGTCGGCGACCTCGGCGGATTCGCCGTCTTCTCCTGGCTGTTCTCCGGCTACCTGCTCGCCGTGACCGTCACCCTGCCCGTCTACGGCAAGCTCTCCGACACCTTCGGCCGCAAACCCGTCCTCGTCGCGGGCGTCATCCTCTTCCTCACCGGCTCCGTGCTCTGCGCGTCCGCCTGGAACATGGGCGCGCTCATCGCCTTCCGCGTCGTGCAGGGCCTCGGCGGCGGCGCCCTCCAGGGCACCGTCCAGACGATCGCCGCCGACCTGTACCCGCTCAAGGAACGCCCCAGGATCCAGGCCAAGTTGTCCACCGTGTGGGCGGTCTCCGCGGTCGCGGGACCCGCCCTTGGCGGCCTCCTCGCCACGTATGCCGACTGGCGCTGGATCTTCCTCATCAACGTGCCCGTCGGCGCGGCCGCCCTCCATCTCGTCGTCCGGCACTTCACCGAACCCGCCCGGCCCAGGCCCGCCGCCCGGCCCCGCATCGACTGGGCCGGCGCTCTGTGCGTCTTCGCCACCGGCGCCCTGCTGCTCACCGCGCTCGTCCAAGGAGGCGTCGCCTGGCCCTGGCTGTCGGCGCCCTCCCTCGCCCTGCTCGCGAGCAGCGCCGCCCTCGCCGCCCTCACCGTCTACGTGGAGCGCCGGGCCGCCGAACCCGTCATACCCGGCTGGGTGTGGCGCAGGCGCACCATCGCCGCCGTCAACCTGGCACTCGGCGGACTCGGCCTGCTCATGGTCGCCCCGACCGTGTTCCTGCCCACCTACGCCCAGTCGGTCCTCGGCCTCAACCCCACCGCCGCGGGATTCGTGCTGTCCGTGATGACGCTGAGCTGGCCCCTGTCGGCCGCCCTCTCCAGCCGCGTCTACACCCGCATCGGCTTCCGCAACAGCGCCATCACCGGCATCTCGCTCGCCGCGCTCATCCTGCTCGCCTTCCCCCTGCTGCCCTTCCCCGGCCAGGCCTGGCAGCCCGCGCTGCTCATGCTCCTGCTCGGCGGCGCGCTCGGCCTGTTCCAGCTCCCGCTGATCATCGGCGTCCAGTCGACGGTGGGCTGGTCCGAACGCGGCACCACCACCGCGTCCGTACTGTTCTGCCGCCAGGTCGGCCAGTCCGTGGGCGCCGCCCTGTTCGGCGCGGTCGCCAACGCCACCCTCGCCGCCCGCCTGGCCCACGCCCCGATGCCCGGCCTGCCCGGCGACCTCGACTCCGTGTCGCACGCCCTGCGCCACCCGACGGCCCTGACCACCGACGCCGCCGACTATCTGCGCCGCGCGGTCGCGAGCGCCGTCGACCACGTCTACCTCGGCGCCGCCGCCGCGGCCGCCCTGTCCCTGCTGGTCCTGCTCTTCCTGGCCCCGCGCCGCTTCCCCGTCCTGACGGAACAGAGCGAGGAGTGACCCGCCGGGTCACCCCGGCCGCGGGCGGCGGGTGGCCCCCCACCCGGACCCCGGGCACGACCGCCCCTCCATAGCGGCGGCGCCCCAACTCGCCCGCGCGGCAAGGCTATTGAGGCTCCTCGGTGGCCGCACGGCCCGTCAGGGTGGCCAGGCTGTTGCGTACGTGCGTCATGTGCGCCTGCACCTCCTCGCGGGCGCGGGCGTGCTCGCGCATCACCCGTTCCGTCTCGCCCGCGATCCGCTCCTCGCTCGCCCGCGCCCCGGCCACCAGCTCCGCCGCCCGCGCCTCCGCGTCCTCCTGACCGCGCCGCGCGTTCTCCTCGGCCTCGGCGAACGCACGCTTGGCCTCGTCGAGAACCGCCTGCGCGGCCGCCGTGAGCTCGGCGTGACGGGCGTCCAACTCGGCCTCGCGAGCGGCCTGTTCACGCTCGGCCGCACCGAGCGCCTGCGCCCGCTGCTTGTCCTGCCCGGCCAGATAGGTCTCGCAGCGCCGACGCATCTCGTCGAGGGCACCGGCCGCGTCCTCGCGCATCTCCTTGGCGCCGATGCGGGCCGCGACCCGCATCTCGTCGGCCTCGGTGCGGGCCGCCAGCAGCGTCTGCTGCACCCGTGCCTCCGCCGCCGCCAGCACCGCCTCGCTGCGCGCCCGGGCCGCGTCCCTGACCGCCCGGCCCGCCTCCTCGGCCGCGCGCACCTGCCCGGCCGCCGCCTCCTCGGCCGAGGCCCGCAGCTCGTCGGCCTCCTCCACGGCCAGCGCGAACAGCTCCCCCGCCCGCCCGCCGAGCACCTCGTACGTCTGCGGACCCAGCGCCGCCACCTGCTCGCGCAGGACCGCGGCCTGGGCGCCCATCTCCTTGGCGAGGACGGTGAGCCGGGCCGCCCGCTCCCAGGCCGCGTCCCGCTCCTGCGAGAGCCGCGCGAGCGCGGCGTCGACCTGGTCGGGACGGTAGCCGCGGCCCCGGACGGGCCCGAACGGCGGCGCCGACGGCGGCGGTGACATCGATGCTGCGCTCATCCTGAAGCCTCTCTCCCGCACCCACTGGCGACCCGGTCGTGCCATTTCCGCCGCCCGGCGCTCACCCTGAACGACCTGACCGAACCCGACCGAAGCAGTCCTGCCCGCTCGGTGGCCGACCGAACGATCCTGACCGATCGCATCCTGGTCGATCGAAGCGAAATGGTCATAACGCGACACTCCGCCCACATGACACGCTCAAGGATGCGCCAAAGGGCGTAAGAAGGCGGAATCGCGGGGCCGCCACACGCCGAAGGCGCCCACCGCGACCCGCGCGGTGAGCGCCTCCGACCCGCACAACCCCAGGCTCAGAGCAGCCCGTCCCACATCTGCTCCAGGAGCACCGACCACCAGCTCTCCGGCGAAGCGAGCGCCGCCGGATCGAGCGCCGCGAGCTGCGCCTGGAAGTCGACCGTCCAGCGGCCCGCCTGCTCCGGGTTGAGCCCGAACCGCAGCCGCCACATCCGGCCGAGCAGCGCGAGCGACCGGACGAACTCGGGAAGCCCCGAGTTCACGAACTGCGGCGGCGCCGACTGACCGTGCCCTCCCGCCGGGGACCCCGCCTCCACCGGCACCGCCACGATGTTCGCGGTCCCGTACTGGACACAGATCGCCCGCCCGAAGTCCGAGCCCATCACCAGGTACGAGCCCGCGTCGGCGGCCGGCTGCACACCGCGCTGCTGGGCCAGCTCGGCCAGCGTCGGCACCGGCTGCCCCGGCACGGCCTGCGCCCAGAAGAACGGCCCGAAGTCCACCGGAAGCCCCGCCCACACCAGCGTGACCGCGACCGCCTCCGGCACGCCCTGCCGCGACACCGCCCGCTGGTCGAAGCGGAAGACGCCCTGCGGGCCGAACGCGCCCGCCAGCTCGTGCGCCACGCCCTCCGGCGGCAGCGGCGGCACCGGCTGCACCGCCGGAATCGGTGCCCGCACCGGCTGCGGCCTGGCCGGACCGTCCGCGACCTGCGCCAACTCGCCCTGGTGGGTGAGCAGATGCTGGACGCCCTGACGGCGCGAACCGTGGTCCTTGCCGTACGGAGCCACATGCGTGATCCGCACCTGCGGCCACTGCTCGCGGATCATCCGCGCACAGTAACCACCCGGCAGCTCGCACGACTCCAGCTCCGTGTGCAGCTCCAGGACGTGGTCCGCGGGCACGTTCATCGCCCGCAGCTCATGGAAGATCTGCCACTCCGGGTGCGGAATGCCCGGCGCCGAACGGCGGATGAGCTGCTGCTCGGAACCGTCGGGCGCGCGGTAGCGCAGCACCGCCTGGTACCCGGGCCCGACCGTCGGCAGCCCCGCCGGAGGCTGCTGCGGATAGCCGTACGCGGGCGGCGGCGTCTGCGGCGCGGGCCCACCCGGCGGCATGCCGGGCGGACCGGGCGGCTGCGGCACCCCGCCACCGGGCCCCAGCTGCGCGGGCCCCGCCAGCATCGTGGCCGCCTGATGCACCCCACCCCCGGGCGCCCCGGGAGCGGCGGGCGGCATCGGAGCACCGGGCGCACCCGGGGCACCGGGCGGACCGGGCGGCATGGGGGCGCCAGGAGCACCCGGGGCTCCCGGGCGACCGGGAGGCATCGGAGCCCCCGGAGCGCCGGGCGGCCCCGGCGGCATCGGCGCGCCAGGCCCACCGGGGCCCATCTGACTCGGGTCCGCGAACATCGTCGCGGCATGGTGCACCCCGCCGGGCGGCGTCCCGGGAGCGCCGGGCGGACCCGGCGGCAGCGGAGCACCGGGGGCTCCCGGCGGACCAGGAGGCATCGGAGCACCAGGCGCGCCGGGAGCTCCCGGCGGACCGGGAGGCATGGGGGCGCCGGGCCCGCCGGGGCCCATCCGGCTCGGGTCCGCGAACATCGTGGCCGCCTGGTGCACCCCGCCCGGCGCGGGCGGCGGCGTCGGCGTGCCGGGCGGCTGCGGCCCCTCGGGACCGAGCTGCGAGACCAGTTGCGTCGGCAGGTAACCACCCGCCGGAGCACCCGGCGGCGGAGTCGAACCCGGCACCGGCGGCGCCACCGGCCCGCCCGGACGCGCACCCGGGGTGCCCGGCGCGCCCGGCGGCGGCGGAGTCGTCGAAGCGCCGCCCCGCGCGGCCCGCGCACCCGGCGGCGGCCCGGCCGCCTTGCTGGTGGCGGCATCCGCGATGTCCCCGGCGTCCGAGAGCCCGGCGGGACCGGCGGACGGGACGGCCGGAGCCACCGGTGGCGGGGTCGCACCCTGCGGCGGCGCGCCCGGCACCGGCCCGGCCTGCGGGTCGAGCGCCGGCGCGAGCGCGGTCGGCGGAAGCTGGCTGCCCCCCGCCATCAACGCGGTCTTCGCCTCGGGCAACACCCGCGGCGGCGGGGTGTCCCCACCGTCCGAACCGGACAGCGCGGGCGCGTACACCGTCGCGGGCAGCGGCACCGAACCGTCGTCCGACCCCGCGTTGGTGTCCGTCCCCGCCCACGGCGTGGCCCCGGCGGGAGTCCCCGAAGCCGGGCCACCGCGCGAAGCACCGGCAGGCTCGGGCCACTTCGGCGCGGCGGGCTCGGGCGCAGCCGGAGCGGGCACCCCCGCACCCTGAGAAGCACCGGCATCCTGCGCCGCACCCGAACCCGAAGCGGCACTCTCGCCCCGCCGGTCCGGAATCCCCAGCTTGTCCGCCGCCTCCTGGAGCCACTCCGGCGGACTCAGCAGGAACGACGTCTGGTTCAGATCGATCCGCGCCGCGGGCTGCGGCGCGGGCGGCGCGTCCTCGGGCACCCCGTACTCCTCCTCGTACCGGCGGATCACCTCACCCACCGGCAGCCCCGGCCACAACGACGCCTCGCCGCTGTCCCGGGCGATCACAAGACGCTGCGCACCGCCGCCGCCCGAAGGCCCGTTCTCCCGGTCCTCCGCCCACACCACGAAACCCAGCTCGAACTCCCGCACCCGCACCTCCCGGTGCTGATACGCGGGCACGTCGCCGTTGATCCACTCCTCCGCGCGCTCCTGCGCCTGAGCGAAAGTCACCATCGGCCGGCTCACTCCCCTACCGAGGTCGTCTCGACGGCGCGCGCGAAGCCGCCGTCCACCATCAGGTTCGCCACGGTCTCCAGCTCCGGCGGATTGCCCGCGAGCCGCGCCAGGAACGCGTCGAAATCGTCCCCGCAGGGCAACAACAACTGCTCCACGCGCTCCGCGACACTCAGCCCGTCCCGGTCCCGCGCGTCGTCGTACGCGCAGAACCACACCGAACCGACCGCGGAACCCCGCACCTTCACCGCCAGGATCCCGCCCTGCACGAACGCGACGCCCAGGTAGTCCTTGGTGAGGTGATCACGCAGACACTTGTTGATGTACACCAGGTCATTGACCGCCGCCTCGTCCCGCACCGTGAAGAACGGCTGGTCCACCAGCAGGCCCAACTCGGCGTCGAGAGCGGCGCCCACCGGCGCACAGCCCCCCGCCGCCTTCAGGAACGACCGGTAGGCACCCGGCAGCCGGTACCCCAAGTCCTCCTCCACACCCAGGAGTTGGGACTCCGTCACCGACACCGAGCCCTTCGGCAGACCGAAGTGCGCGGGCCGCGTCTCCTGCAACGGGCGCGTGCCCCGCTTGTCGTGCTCGACCTGCGCCGTCGCCAGACCGCCGTAATGACGCAGCAGCGCCTTCACCTCGACCGGCACCAGTTCGAGCCGCCGACCGCCCGGCACGTGGTGCCACGTCCACCCGTGCGGCGTCGCCACCGGCGCGATCGTGTCCCACAGCTCATGGCCCGCCGCGGCGAGCGCCGCGTTCGCCGACACGTAGTCGGTCAGCCGGAGCTCGTCCACCCCGAAACCCTCGGGCGGCTCCGCGATCTCCGCCGCCGCACGGGCGTACGCCGAGAAAACCGGGAAGCCGTTCTCGTCCACCCGCACCCCTCTGGGATGCCGGGAGGCCCGGACCGGGTCCGGGAAGTGCACGACCTGCCCGGCATAGGCCGCGTTCGGTGGCGCGGCATGCTGCCCGAGCCGACCTGTCGTCATGGCGGTTGCCCCCTGCTGCGTGCTCTGCGTCTGGCTGGTGAGGACCAGACTATGCGGTGAGGCAATACCGGGTCCCGGCCCCGCAATTCGGTCACCAACCGTCACACCCGCATCACCCTGCGCCCCCGACGCGCGGCTTACCACGCCCCAGCTTCCGTACCAGCACCCGCATTTGGCAGGCTGTCCCCGCAACTCGGGGGCGCTGACACGTGCGGCTGAAGCCGCCGCCAGTGGGAGGAACACAGCACCATGCACACCGCAACAGGCGAAACATCCGCAACAAACGCGATAAACGAGACACCCGGCGACCCACGCCTGGGCTGGAGCGCCACCGCCACCACCGCGGCGCCCTTACTCCGCCACCGCCGCGACGGCATCCTCCCCGCCATCGCCGCCGCCCTGTCCGTACGCGGCGAAACCCTCACCTGCACCGCGGGCAAGGGCGAACAGCCCCCCGTCCTGCACACCCTCGTCCAGGACTACCTCGACACCCTCACCAGCGGCCAACGCGAACGCTTCACCGGCCGCTGCCCCGAAGCGATCCTGCTCTCCCGACACCTGACCGCCGTCGAAACAGGACGCTCCAAACGCGCCCAGCGCAAACCCCTCACCCACGGCGAGGCCCGGCGCGCCCTCAAACACGCCAAACTCACCGCCCGCCGCATACGCGAGGACGGCGACCCCCTCCACGGCAGCTACGCACCACCCTGCCGCTCCTGCACCGCCCTGCTCGCCCACTTCGGCGTCCGCAGCGTCGAACCCTGACAGGACCCCACGGAACCCCACACCGAACCCTCACGGAAAGGCCGCGGCCGATGCCGGACATCTCCACCACCCGCTTCCCCGTCCCCGTCGACGCCGCCCTGCGCACCGCCGGCTGGCAGCCCGGCCGCTGGGACATACGCCAGGCCGAAGCCTGGGCCGACGTCCTGCGCGGCCACACCTCCCCCGCCGGACACCGCCACACCGTCTTCCCCGCCGCCGTCGAAGCCTGGGCCGAATTCGGCGGCCTCACCCTCACCGCCCCGGGACCCGGCCGCCGCAACGCCCCCGCGACCCTGCGCTTCGACCCCCTCGCGGGCCTCCACCTCGCCCGCACCCTCGCCGACCTCGGCCGCGCCCTCGAAACCGACATCGCCCCGCTCGGCGAAGAGGGCGACCAGCAGGCCGTACTCGCCCTCGACGCGCAGGGCCGCGTGTACTCCCTCGACCACACCGGGGACTGGTACCTCGGGCCCGACATCGACCACGCCCTCAACACGCTCATCACCGGCACCCAGCCCATCCGCCTCACCTCAGCCTGACCCGCCCCCTCCCGGGGTTCCGCCCGGCCCCCCTCCCCCACACCGGCGAGCCGCAGGGGGCCGCTGGCGCAGTTCCCCGCGCCCCTGTCCCTGCGCCCGCGAACCGTGCCGGTTGCTCGCGCAGTTCCCCGCGCCCCCAACTCGCCGTCGACCGCGGACCGCGGCTGGCTCGTCGCGCAGTTCCTCGCGCCCCTGAACACCCGCCTTCGCCCGCCGACCATGCGTGGTTGCTCGCGCAGTTCCCCGCGCCCCCAGGTGCGTCGGCCCTCGCGGAGTGCGGATGCTGGGCCGACCGCGAGCCGCTTTTAGCTGCGGACCGTGCCCGGTTGCTCGCGCAGTTCCCCGCGCCCCTATCAGTACTGGTGCGGGCCAGTGCTGGCATCTTTAGCCTGTCATGGGGGTCCCCCCTGGCCCTTAAGGCCTTGGGGGAGTTTGAGGACGAGCGCCGTTCAGGCGCGAACGGGGTCCGGGGCGGAGCCCCGGGAGGGGTGCAGGGGACGCAGTCCCCGCCGGGGGGCTGGGGGCGCAGCCCCCGGAAGCCGAACCCTCCAACCCCTTGCACGGGCGGGTGGGTGGGAGAACCCCCGGGGGCCGGGGCGCAGCCCAGGGGGACCCGCGCTACGGCACCGCCGGCATGCGGTCCGGCAGAACCGCCGAGACCCGGAACCCACCCGCATCCGTCGCCCCCGACACGAACACCCCGCCCAACGCGGTCACCCGCTCCCGCATCCCCACCAGCCCATTGCCCCCACTCGGCAACCCCGCGTCCGCCGTGACCCCGTCCGCAGGCCCGTTCTCCACCTGCATCGCCACCTCGGCCGCCCGGTACGCCAGACGCACCATCACCTTCGCGCCCGCCGCGTGCTTGTGCACATTGGTCAGCGCCTCCTGCACCACCCGGTACGCCGTCTGCTCCACCAGCGCGTCACACCCCCGCGCCTCCCCCTGCACCGTCAGCTCCACCACCATCCCGGCCTCCCGGGACTGCCCCACCAGCGCCTCGATGTCCGCCAGACACGGACCCTCCTCGGCCGCCGCGGCGGCAGCCGCGGCCGCGGCCCCCACCGCCGCCAACGGCACCGGATCCACCAGCACCGACACCGGCTGCGGGTCCGTCGCCCGCAGCACCCCGAGCATCTCCCGCAACTCCGTCAACGCCTGCCGGCCCATGTCACCGACCAGCGCCGCGTTCTTGACCGCCTTCTCCGGATCCTTGCGCGCCACCGCCTGCAACGCCGCCGCATGCACCACCATCAACGACACCCGGTGCGCCACCACGTCGTGCATCTCCCGGGCGATCCGCGTCCGCTCCTCCGTACGCGCCCACTCCGCCCGCTCCTCGGCCCGGTCCGCGAGCAGCGACAACTCCCGTTCCAGCGAATCCGCCCGCTCCCGCAACGACTCCATCAACCGCCGCCGCGCACCTATATACAGCCCGTACAGCAACGGCGGACCCGTGATGCCGAGCGACATCACCACCGACACCAGCGGCACGTACCAGCGCCCCGGGTCGTACTCGCCCCCCGACACGCTCTGATGCATCCGTACGAACGTGACGATGAACGTCCCCGCCCCCGACATCCCCGCCAGCGCCGCCGTGATCCGGCGCGGCACGTCCGACGCGGCCAGCGTGTACAGCCCCACCACGCTCAGCACGAGCCCCATGCTCGCGGGCGTCACCGCGACCGACACCAGCACCACGGCGATCGGCCACCGCCGCCGCAGCAGCAGCGACGCCCCCGACACCAGCCCGAGCACCACCCCGGGCGGCACCGGCACCCCGGCGTCCCCCGCGAAACTCACACCCTCCAGCGCACACTCCAGCGCGGAGATCAACCCGAGCAGGACATCCAGCACCGCGCTGCGCCTGCGTTCCCACCACCACCAGCCACGGGAGGTCAACCCCGTGGCTTCCTGGTAAGCCCCCGTTGCGGTCATAGCTCCCAGACTACGGGCGGGCGCGAACGTTTTTCCGGCGGCTTTCCTCCAGCACGGGCAGCACGAAAACACCTCGAACACGCCGGTAATCACCGTCCATCCCACGATGGAGTGAATCAGCCGATTCCTCGACCGGACGTCCGCATTCCGGACGAGCGTGTCCGTATGACATCGACCACACCCGGCAAGTACGCCGACTTCGAGGGCCTGCGCGAGCAGGCCATCGCCCTGCGCCGCGAGGGCCTCAGCCGCCGCCAGATCCGAGACCGCCTGTTCGTCGACAACAACGACCTCCTGAACCGACTCCTGAACGGCGAACCCGCCCCGGAGTGGACCAAGCGCCCGAACGCCAAGGACGACCTCCGCGACCGCGCGAGAGAGCTCCGCGCGCGGGGCCTGACGTACGACCAGATCCAGGTCGAACTCGGCTGCTCGAAGAGCTCGATATCCCTGTGGGTCCGCGACCTCCCCAAGCCGGACCGCACCCGCACCCGCGAGGAGGCGTCGGCCATCGCCCGGAAGGGGTGGGAGGCGACGCTGCGCCGACGGGAGGAGGAGCGCCGAACGGTGAAGCAGGACGCCGCCCACGACATCGGGGAGATGTCCGACCGGGAGCTGTTCCTGGTCGGCGTGGTCCTGTACTGGGCGGAGGGCGCCAAGGACAAGCCGTGGTCCCGTCGGGAGTCCTTGAAGTTCATCAACAGCGATCCGAACGTGATCAAGGTCTATCTGCGGTGGCTGGGGCTGCAGGGCGTCGAGCCGGAGCGGCTCCGCCTCTGCGTCAACATCCACGAGTCGGCCGATGTGGAGGAAGCCACCCGATTCTGGACGGAACTGACGGGCCTCGGACCCACCAGCTTCAACAAACCCGTACTCAAGCGCCACAACCCCAAGACGCTCCGGAAGAACACCGGTGACACGTACCGAGGCTGTCTCACGATCTATGTCCGGGATAGCGTCGATCTGTACCGTCGCATGGAAGGCGCCTGGTACGGCATAGTAGGGGCTGCCCTCACGGCCGACGAGCCGAAATGGACATAGGGGGCAGACCATCCCAGGTCGTCTAATGGCAGGACAAATGGTTTTGGTCCATTGAATGAGGGTTCGATTCCTTCCCTGGGAGCTCGATAGTTCGGGTCCTGACTGTCCCAGTCAGGACCCGCCGCGTTTTCCCCCGCCCCCACCCCGATTTCATCCGCGAAACCCCCCGGTATCCTTCGGGTGTCCACCCCCCGAAGCCGAAGGGCACCTCCGTGAGCGCAACCCGCCCGGCCGCCGTCGTCGTCCTCGCCGCGGGTGAGGGCACCCGCATGAAGTCGGCCACTCCCAAGGTCCTGCACGAGATCTGCGGGCGCTCGCTCGTCGGCCACGTCGTCGCCGCCGCTCGTGAGCTGGACCCCGAGCATCTCGTCGTGGTCGTGGGCCACGCCCGCGAGCAGGTGTCCGCCCACCTCGGCGCGATCGACGCGGGGGTGCGCACCGCGGTGCAGTACGAGCAGAACGGCACCGGGCACGCCGTCCGGATGGCGCTCGAGGAGCTGGGCCAGACCATCGAGGGCACGGTCGTGGTGGTCTGCGGCGACACCCCGCTGCTGACCGGGGCGACGCTGGCGGAGCTGACGCGTACGCACGAGGCGGACCGCAACGCGGTCACCGTGCTGACCGCCGAGGTGGCCGACTCGACGGGTTACGGCCGCATCGTGCGCGACGACGTCTCGGGCGCGGTGACCGCGATCGTCGAGCACAAGGACGCGACCGAGGCGCAGCGCGCGATCCGTGAGATCAATTCGGGTGTGTTCGCGTTCGACGGCGCGTTGTTGGCGGACGCGTTGGGGAAGGTGCGGACGGACAACAGTCAGGGTGAGGAGTACCTGACTGATGTGCTGGGGATTCTGCGTGAGGCGGGGCATCGGGTCGGTGCGTCGTTGGCGGGGGATTTCCGGGAGATTCTGGGGATCAACAATCGGGTGCAGTTGGCCGAGGCGCGGCGTCTGTTGAATGACCGGTTGTTGGAGCGGGCGATGCTCGCGGGTGTGACGGTGGTGGATCCGGCGTCGACGTTCGTGGATGTGCAGGTGACGTTCGAGCAGGACGCGGTGGTGCATCCGGGGACGCAGTTGCTGGGTTCGACGCATCTGGCTTCGGGTGCGGAGGTGGGTCCCCATTCGCGTCTGACGAACACGGTGGTGGGTCGGGGTGCGCGGGTCGACAACGCGGTGGCGTACGACTCGGAGGTGGGTGAGGGTGCGTCGGTCGGTCCGTACGCCTATCTGCGGCCGGGTACGCGGCTTGGTGTGAAGGCCAAGATCGGTACGTATGTGGAGACGAAGAACGCGACGATCGGTGAGGGGACGAAGGTTCCTCATCTTTCGTATGTGGGTGACGCGACGATCGGTGAGTTCACGAACATCGGCGCGGCGAGCGTGTTCGTGAATTACGACGGTGAGGCGAAGCATCACACGACGATCGGCTCGCACTGCAAGACGGGTTCGGACAACATGTTTGTTGCTCCTGTCACAGTGGGGGACGGTGCTTACACGGCTGCGGGGTCGGTGATCACGAAGGATGTGCCGCCCGGTTCGTTGGCTGTCGCCCGTGGCCAGCAGCGGAATATCGAGGGTTGGGTGGAGCGCAAGCGTCCGGGAAGTGCTGCCGCGCAGGCTGCTCAGGCTGCGGCCGAGCAGTCGGGCGGGGAGAACTGACCGGATTCGGGTGCGTCTTTCACGGGCTACCGTGATAGGTGCACATATTCGGCTGGCTCGCCGCGAAAGGGACCGCGCGGGTGCAGCAGCATCGAACACGTCTGAGGAGACTGTGCTGTGACCGGGATCAAGACGACCGGCGAGAAGAAGCTGATGCTCTTCTCCGGCCGCGCCCACCCCGAGCTGGCCGAGGAGGTTGCGCACCAGTTGGGTGTGGGCCTCGTGCCGACGAAGGCCTTCGACTTCGCGAACGGTGAGATCTACGTTCGTTTCCAGGAGTCGGCGCGTGGTGCGGACTGCTTCCTGATCCAGAGCCACACGGCTCCGATCAACAAGTGGATCATGGAGCAGCTGATCATGATCGACGCCCTGAAGCGGGCGTCGGCGCGATCCATCACCGTGATCATTCCGTCCTACGGGTATGCCCGTCAGGACAAGAAGCACAAGGGCCGTGAGCCGATCTCGGCGCGTCTGGTGGCCGATCTGCTGAAGACGGCGGGTGCGGACCGCATCCTCACGGTGGATCTGCACACGGACCAGATCCAGGGCTTCTTCGACGGTCCGGTGGACCACCTGACGGCGCTGCCGGTCCTGGCGGACTACGTGGGCGCGAAGGTGGACCGCTCGAAGCTGACGATCGTGTCGCCGGACGCGGGCCGTGTCCGGGTCGCGGACCGCTGGTGCGACCGGCTGGACGCGCCGCTCGCGATCGTGCACAAGCGCCGTGACAAGGACGTCGCGAACACGGTGACGGTGCACGAGGTCGTCGGTGACGTGAAGGGCCGGGTCTGTGTCCTGGTCGACGACATGATCGACACGGGTGGCACGATCTGCGCCGCGGCGGACGCGCTGTTCGCGCACGGTGCGGAGGACGTCATCGTGACGGCGACGCACGGCATCCTGTCGGGTCCGGCCGCGGACCGTCTGAAGAACTCCAAGGTGAGCGAGTTCGTGTTCACGAACACGCTGCCGGATCCGTCGGATCTGGAGCTCGACAAGATCACGGTACTGTCGATCGCTCCGTCGATCGCGCGCGCGGTGCGCGAGGTGTTCGAGGACGGCTCGGTGACGAGCCTCTTCGAGGAGAACTAGCCTGTAGTTGTTGGGAGTTGGGGCCGCGTCCGGTTTCGGACGCGGCCCTTCTTCATGTCCGCCCGGTGGCCCGGGCGCGCAGGGCGTCGACGGCGATGCGGGCGGTGCGGCCGATGGCGGCGTCGGCGGCGGGCAGGGTGGCGGCGGTGGAGGCGGCGCGGGTGAAGACGGCGACGGCGTAGCGCCCGCCGTCGGGGTATTCGACGACGCCCGCTTCGTGGCGGAGGGTGGGCAGGGTGCCGGTCTTTCCGCTGACTCGTACGTCGTCGAAGGGGAAGCCGGAGGCGAGGCGGTGGCTCCAGGCCTGGACGCCGAGGACGGCGCGGAGTTCTTCGCCCCAGGGTCCGGCGCAGACGTCGTCGCGCCAGACGGCGGTGAGCAGCGCGGCGATCTCCCGGGGGGTGGAGCGGTTGGTGCGGGCCGGGTCGAGGGCGGTGAGGCGGGCGACGGCGGCGGGGTCGACGAGGGCGGCGGGGCCGCTCCGGCCGGTGTCGGTGACCATCGTGGCGTAGAGGGCGGCCTGGTTGTGGACGGCGATGGTGCGGTGGAGTCCGAGGGCGGCCATGGTGGCGTTGACGGTGTCGAGGCCGAGGTGGTTCCAGAGGAGGTCGGCTGCGGCGTTGTCGCTGACGGCGATGGCGAGGGAGGCGAGGTCGCGCAGGGAGAGGCGGGCGGCGTCGCGCATGACGGCGAGGCCGGTGGGTCCGGGGGCGCGGCCGGTGGCGGGGATGTCGAGGGGGGTGCTGGGGTCGAGGCGGCCCGCGGCGGCTTCGCGGTAGAGGGTGGCGACGAGGCAGAGCTTGTGGACGCTGGCGGTGGAGACGGGGGTGTCGGCGGCGAGGGTGATGTCGGCGCCGGTGTCGATGTCGGTGGCGCAGAGGGATCCGGTGAGTCCGGCGTCGGTGAGGGCTGCGGTGAGGCGGCTGCGTACGGGGGTGTTCACAGCGGGAACTCCGATGCGGGGCGGGGGAACAGGCGCCGGGGGGTGGCGGTGGGGGTCATCGCGGCGTGGTCGCGCAGGACGTCGTGGGCGGCTTGGGTGAAGAGGTGGACGGCGGGGCTGTCGCGTCCGGTGGGCCAGGCGGTGGAGGTGCGCCAGGTGAGGGGGTTGGCGCGCAGGGGGCGCCAGGTGGTGCCGGGTTCGGGGGCGGGGCGGGGGACGAGGGCGACGACGTGGGTGCCGGACAGGACGAGGGCGCGGGTGAACTCGGTGCCGGCGACTTCGCGTACGGCGCTGGGGGTGCAGCCGTGGCGGGCGCAGGCGGTGAGGGTTTCGTCGTGGAGGGCGGGGGCGGTGTGGCGGGGGAAGAGGACGAGTTCGCGGCCGTCGAGTTCGGACACGTCGATCTCGGTGTGCTGGGCGAGGGGGTCCTGGTCGGCGAGGAGGGCGCCGAGGGGCTGGTGGAGCTGGGGACCGAAGCCGAGGCCGGTGGTGGGGCAGGGGTGGCGGACGATGCCGACGTCGAGGGTGCCCGCGGTGAGTTCGGCGGTCTGTTCGGCGGTGCTGAGTTCGCGGAGGTCGAGTGCGCCGCCGGGGCTGCGTTCGCGGTAGGCGGTGAGGAGGGCGGCGACGGTGGCGCCGCCGAGCTGGGGCGGGACGGCTGCGCGCAGGGTTCCGGCGGCGCCGCCCTGGACGCGTCCGACGAGGGTGCGCAGCCGGTCGGCGGCGTCGAGCAGGGTGTGGGTCTCGGCGAGGACGAGGTGGCCGGCGGGGGTGAGGGTGGCGCCGGTGCGGCCGCGGTCGAGGAGGCGGACGCCGAGTTCGCGTTCCAGGCGCTGGATGCGCTGGGACAGGGAGGGCTGGGCGACGCGCAGGCGTTCGGCGGCGCGGCCGAAGTGCTGTTCTTCGGCGACGGTGCGGAAGTACCTGAGGTGCAGCAGCAGGTCCATGACCGGCAAGGATAGGCGAATGCCTATGGAGTCGCCGTTCATACCCGGGCCCTGGGGATTGATCCAATTGGGCCGGTGGGGGGTGGCCGGGTAGTCTGGGCAAGTTGCTCGGCGAGGGAGGCCGTACCTCAGGTACGGCGGTCCGTTATCGACGCGCTCTTCGTAGCAGGCCAGTCGTGGCCGGGTGACCGCCTTTTTTGGATCACTTTCTACGAGGAGTGCACATGTCCGAGGTCAAGCTCGCCGCCGACGTCCGTACCAGCTTCGGCAAGGGCGCCGCCCGCAGCATCCGCCGCGAGAACAAGGTTCCCGGTGTCATCTACGGTCACGGCACCGAGCCGGTCCACGTGACCCTGCCGGGCCACGACCTGCTGCTCGCGCTGCGTACGCCGAACGTCCTGCTCTCCCTGGAGCTCGACGGCAAGACCGAGCTCGCCATCCCGAAGGCCGTCCAGCGTGACGCCATCAAGGGCTACCTGGTCCACGTCGACCTGCTGCTCGTCAAGAAGGGCGAGAAGGTCACGGTCGAGGTCGTCGTCGAGACCGAGGGCGACCTGGCCCCGGGCAGCTTCCTGGTCGAGAACGTGCTGAACACGCTCTCCGTCGAGGCCGAGGCCACCCACATCCCGACCTCCGTCACCGTGTCGGTCGAGGGCCTGGAGGCCGGCGACTCGATCCACGCCAAGGACGTCAAGCTGCCCGCCGGTGCCACCCTGGCCACCGACCCCGAGGCCGTCGTCATCCAGATCCTGGCCGCGCAGGCCGAGGAGCCGGCCGCCGAGACCGAGGCCGCCGAGGGCGCCGAGGCCTGAGCCGCACGCTCTGCCTGAGTTCCGTGCCGGGCACGGACTCCGACGGGGCGGCGGGCCACACTTGGCCCGCCGCCCCGTTTTTCTGTGTACGTGTTGTTCCCGCTGTACGTGACCGAGGAGACGCAGCCCCCATGACGACCGACGACGCGAACGCACCCTGGCTGATCGTGGGCCTGGGCAACCCTGGTCCGGAGTACGCCGCGAACCGGCACAACGTCGGGTTCATGACGGTCGACCTGCTCGCGGAGCGGATGGGCGGCCGGTTCAAGGCGCACAAGGCGCGGGCGCAGGTCGTGGAGGGGCGGATCGGCCCGCCGGGTCCGCTGAACCGGCGGGTGGTGCTCGCCAAGCCGATGTCGTACATGAACCTGTCGGGCGGTCCGGTGACGGCGCTGCGCGACTTCTACAAGGTCCCGGTCGCCAACATCGTCGCCGTCCACGACGAACTGGACATCGACTACGGGGTGTTGAGGCTGAAGCTGGGGGGCGGGGACAACGGGCACAACGGTCTGAAGTCGATCACCAAGTCGCTGGGGGCGGACTATCACCGGGTGCGGTTCGGGATCGGGCGGCCGCCGGGGCGGATGCAGGTGGCGGACTTCGTCCTGAAGGACTTCTCCTCGACGGAGCGCAAGGAGCTGGGTTACTTCGTGGACCGGGCGGCGGACGCGGCGGAGGCGCTGGTCATCGAGGGCCTGGAGCGGGCCCAGTCGACGTACAACTCCTGACGGGGCTCCCTTCGCGGGGTGAACCGGCGCCCCGGGTTCGACCGTTCGCGGTCAGGGGCGCCGGGACCCATGGGGGCTCGGGCGGAGCCCCCGGGGGTCCCGCCACCCCCGGAGGCCACGTGGCGGAGCCGCGGGGTGTCACCGCGGGAAGGGGCGGGGCCTCCGGGGGCTCGGGGGTCAGCCCGTGTTGCGCAGGCCCGCCGCCACGCCGTTCACCGTGAGGAGAAGGGCCCTCGACAGCAGCGGATCCGGCTCCTCGCCCCGCTCGGCCGCCGCCCGCTGCCGGGCGAGCAGCGCGACCTGGAGGTAGGAGATCGGGTCCAGATACGCGTCCCGGATCGCGAAGGTCTGCTGCAACACCGGGTTGGCGCCGAGCAGTTCGTCGCGCCCGGTGATCCGCAGGACCTCGCGCACGGTCAGCTCGTGCTCCGCCTCGATCGCGGCGAACACGTGCTTGAGCTCGTCGGGCACCAGCGTTTCGACGTAGTGGCGGGCGATGCGCAGGTCCGTCTTCGCGAGCGTCATCTCCACGTTGGAGAGGAAGTTGCGGAAGAAGTGCCAGCGCTCGCTCATCTCGTCGAGCACCTCGCCGAGCCCGGCCTCGCGCAGCGCCTTGAGGCCGGAGCCGACTCCGTACCAGCCGGGCACGATCTGGCGGGACTGGGTCCAGCCGAACACCCACGGGATGGCGCGCAGCCCGTCGAGGCCCGCGCCCGAGTCGGGGCGGCGCGAGGGCCGCGAACCGAGGTGGAGCTCGGCGAGCTGGTCGACCGGCGTGGAGGCGAAGAAGTACGCCGGCAGGTCGGGGTCCTCGACCAGCTTGCGGTACGCGGAGTGGGCCGCGTCGGACACCGTGTCCATGGCCGCGTCCCAGCGGGCGAGCGCCTCGTCGGACTGGCGGGGCGCGGTGTGCAGGGCAGAGGCCTGGAGCGTGGCCGCCACCGTGAGTTCCAGGTTCTCCCTGGCCAGCGACGGGATGAGGTACTTGTCGGAGATGACCTCGCCCTGCTCGGTCACCTTGATCTCGCCCTCCAGGGTGCCCCAGGGCTGGGCGAGGATGGCGTCGTGCGAGGGACCGCCGCCGCGGCCGACGGTGCCGCCGCGGCCGTGGAAGAGCCGCAGCCGCACCCCGTAGCGGTGGGCGACGTCGCGCAGTCGGCGCTGGGCGCGGTGGATCTCCCACTGGGAGGTGGTGATGCCGCCGAACTTGGAGGAGTCCGAGTAGCCGAGCATGACCTCCTGGACGTCGCCGCGCAGCGAGACGAGGCGCCGGTAGGAGGGGTCGGCGAGCATCTCGTCGAGGATGACGTCGGCGGCGCGCAACTCGTCGGTGGTCTCCAGGAGCGGCACGATGCCGATCTTGGCCCAGCCGGCGTGCAGGTCGATGAGCCCGGCCTCGCGCGCCAGGACGGCCGCGGCGAACACGTCGTCGGCGCCCTGGCACATCGAGATGATGTACGACTCGATGACCTCGGGGCCGAACCGCTCGAAGGCCTCCTTGATGGTGCCGAAGACGCCGAGGGTCTTCTGCCCGGCCGCGTCCAGGGGGGCGGGCGTCGGCGCGAGCGGGCGGCGGGAGCGGAGCTCCTTGGCGAGGAGCTTCTGCCGGTAGTCGCGCGGCATGTCGGCGTAGCGCCAGGATTCCTCGCCGAGCCGGTCGAAGAGCTGGCCGAGGGCATGGTGGTGGGCGTCGGCGTGTTCGCGTACGTCCATGGTGGCGAGCTGGAGGCCGAACGCCGCGAGGGTGCGGATCGTACGGTCCATGCGGCCGTCGGCGAACAGGGCGCCGCGGTGGGCGCGCAGCGAGGTCTGGATGAGGGTGAGGTCGGCGATCAGTTCGGCGGTGCCGAGGTAGTCGCGGCCGGGCTGGTGCGGGGTGCCCTTGGCCAGGCGCTCCTTGGTGTGCACGAGCTTCTGGCGGATCGCGGTGGCCTTGAGCCGGTAGGGCTCCTCGGCGTTGAGGCGCTTGTAGCGGGGGCTGATCTCGGGGAGCGCTTCGAGGTCGGCCTGGAGCGAGGTGAGCAGCTCTTCGGTGGCGCCCGCGTAGCGGATGGAGTTGGAGAGCAGTCCGCGCAGGTGGTCGATCAGGTCGAGCGCGTCGTTGATGCCGTGCTCGTGCTGGAGGATCAGCACGTCCCAGGTGACCTTGGGGGTCACGTTGGGGTTGCCGTCGCGGTCGCCGCCGATCCAGGTGCCGAAGGTGAGCGGGCGGGTGCCCGGGGGCAGCTCGACGCCGACGCGTTCCAGCTCGGCCGCGAGGTCCTCCAGGACGTCGCCGACGGCGCCGGCGTGGAGTTCGTCGAGGTAGTAGATGGCGTTGCGGGCCTCGTCGGCCGGTTCGGGGCGTACGACGCGGAGCTCGTCGGTCTGCCAGACCAGGTCGATGTTCTCGGCCAGGCGCAGGTCGAGGCGGCGCCGGTCGGACGCGGCGACCGGGGTCTCCAGGAGTTCGGCGACGCGGCGCAGCTTGTTGAGGACGGAGCGCCGGGCGGCCTCGGTGGGGTGGGCGGTGAAGACCGGCCGCACGTTGAGGTTCTTGACGCTTTCGCGGACGTGCTGGGGGTCGCCGTCCTTGAGCATGTCGGCGGTGCGGGCGAGGAGGCTGCCCTCGGCGGCGCGGTGGGCGCGCAGCTCCCGGCCGCGGTGGACCTGTTCGGCGACGTTCGCGAGGTGGAAGTAGGTGGAGAATGCGCGCACCAGCTTGGCGGCGGTCTCGACTTCGGTGCCGCCGAGGAGTTCGGCGGCGGCCTCGCCGTCGCTCCGGGTCAGCGCGCGGACCCGCTCGACGAGCTCCAGGAGCTCGGGGCCCTCCTGTCGGACGAGGGTCTCGCCCAGGAGGTCACCCAGTCGGCGGATGTCGGCGCGCAGCTCATGGCTGGCGGCGGGGGTCTGGTCGGCACTGCTCACAGGTGCGGCTCCTTGCAGTGTTTGAGCACGTCTGGAGGGTTCTGGAGGCTTGCGGACCGCGCTGTCCGACGACACCCAGGATAGGTGTCCATTTCCGCCCCGCCGTCCAGGGGCTCTTGTCCCGGGCCACGGCGCTGCCATACTTACGTTGCCGTAGGTTACGCAAGCGTAGCCAGGCGAATCCGCTCGTTTTCCTCACCCTGCCGGGGGTACTCCCCATGACCACCAGTCCCGATCTGCTCAAGACGCCGGACGGACCTCCCTCGCCGTCCGCGACGCTGGGCGGCGAGAAAAAGCGCTCCATCGAACAGATCGCCCTGCTGTTCTTCATCACCGTTCCCTTCGTGGCGCTCCTCGCGGCGGTGCCGCTCGCCTGGGGCTGGGGGCTCAGCTGGCTGGACGTCGGCCTGCTGGTCTTCATGTACTACCTGGGCTGCCACGGCGTCACGATCGGTTTCCACCGCTATTTCACGCACGGTTCGTTCAAGGCGAAGCGGCCGCTGCGGATCGCGCTCGCGATCGCGGGCTCGATGGCGGTCGAGGGGCCGCTGGTGCGCTGGGTGGCCGACCACCGCAGGCACCACAAGTTCTCGGACGCGGAGGGCGACCCGCATTCGCCGTGGCGGTTCGGGGAGACGCTGCCCGCACTGATGAAGGGCCTGTGGTGGGCCCACATCGCCTGGATGTTCGACGAGGAGCAGACGCCGCAGGAGAAGTACGCCCCGGATCTCCTGGGCGACCCGGCGATCCGCCGCGTCTCGCGGGACTTCGTGTGGTGGACGGCTCTGTCGCTCGCGATCCCCCCGCTGGTGGGCGGTCTGGTGACGATGTCGTGGTGGGGCGCGTTCACGGCGTTCTTCTGGGGCTCGCTGGTGCGGGTGGCGCTGCTGCACCACGTGACGTGGTCGATCAACTCGATCTGCCACGCGGTGGGCAAGCGCCCCTTCAAGTCGCGCGACCGCAGCGGCAACGTGTGGTGGCTGGCGGTCCTGTCGTGCGGCGAGTCGTGGCACAACCTGCACCACGCGGACCCGACGTCGGCGCGGCACGGGGTGATGCGCGGGCAGGTCGACTCCAGTGCCCGGATCATCCGCTGGTGCGAACAGCTGGGTCTGGCCTACGACGTGCGCTGGCCGAGCGAGGCCCGTCTCGACTCCAAGCGGAATGAGGGCGGCCGGTCCCGGCGCAAGGAGAAGGCCGCCGAGGCGGCATGATGGACGACGTGGCGACCGACTCCAGCACCACCCGTACCACCAGCACCTCTGGTTCCTCCCGCTCGGCCGGGGCCTCCGGCTCCGTCGAGAAGCCCCGGCGCACCCGCCGGACGCGGATGACCGGCGCCGAGCGCCGGGAGCAGCTGCTGGACATCGGTCGCACGCTCTTCGCGGAGAAGGGGTTCGAGGGCACCTCGGTGGAGGAGATCGCCGCGAAGGCGGGCGTCTCCAAGCCGGTGGTGTACGAGCACTTCGGCGGCAAGGAAGGCCTGTACGCGGTCGTCGTGGACCGGGAAATGCGCTCCCTGCTCGACATGGTGACGAGCGCCCTGACGGCGGGCCATCCGCGGGAACTCCTCGAACAGGCCGCATTCGCCCTGCTCGACTACATCGAGACGTATACGGACGGATTCCGCATTCTGGTGCGCGACTCCCCCGTCGCCCAGTCGACCGGCACGTTCGCCTCGTTGATCTCCGACATCGCCACCCAGGTCGAAGACATTCTGGGCCTGGAGTTCAAGGCCCGCGGTTTCGACGCGAAGCTGGCGCCGCTGTACGCGCAGGCCCTGGTGGGCATGGTGGCGCTGACCGGTCAGTGGTGGCTGGACGTGCGCAAGCCCAAGAAGGCGGAAGTCGCGGCGCATCTGGTGAATCTGGCCTGGCACGGTTTGGACGGTCTTGAGCCGAAACCGCGCCTGATAGGGCACCGCAAAAACTGATCACCACCTCCCCCCGGGCAACTTCGGTCAAAATTTTCACTTCAACTGCACAAGAATCGGCTGTAGTCTTCACGCACAATCCCGGGGGGGATTTTCGCCATTCCTCGCGTGCCATCACCCAGGGCTGCCTGTCGTGCCGCCCTGCCGTGCGTGCCGCGCCCCTTTCCGCGCGCCCATGCGACGACGAATACGCAGCGAATCCCATTCCCTCCGGGTCTACCCGCTTATTCCCATGGGGGGAATTTTGTCCTCTGTGCGCACCAAGCGCGCGAGCCGCCTCGCGGCCTGCACCGCCATCGTCCTGTCGGCGGGCATGCTGCTCGCCGGCCCGGCCTCGGCCGACACCCACCCGGCGGGCCCGCACGTCGCGGCGAAGCCGGTCGCCCCGCAGGGCCCGGCGCCGTCGGCGAAGCTGCCCCGGCACAAGACCCCGTACGCCGCGAGCACCCCGTCCGCGCCGACGAAGCCCCGCTTCGACCTGAACAAGGACGGCACCAGCGACCTCCTGTACCGGAACGTCAGCGACAAGCTGTTCCTCGAACCGTGGGCGATCGACCAGAACCCGGTCGTCGACAACAGCTACGGCGTCTACAAGGACCTGATCGAGCCCGGCGACATCGACGGGGACGGCAACCCGGAGCTGTTCGTCCTCTCCTCGACCGGCACCCTCTCGCTGTACACCGGCCTGTCCGCCACGCCGGTCAAGGACGCGAACAACAAGGACAGCCTCTCGGTCAACAGCGGCTCGCTGTCGTGGTCCAGCGGCGGCTGGAACGCGTACAACAAGCTGTTCTCGCCCGGCGATGTCACCGGTGACGGCAAGTCGGACCTGCTGGCCCGTACGCCCTCCGGCGACCTCTACCTGTACCCGGGCACCGGCTCGGTCACCGGCAGCCCGTTCGGCGACCGGATCAAGGTGGGCAGCGGCTGGGGCATCTACGACCAGCTCGTCGGCGCCGCCGACATGAACGGCGACGGCATCGCCGACGTCGTGGCCCGTACGCCCGGTGGCGACCTGTACTTCTACCCGGGCTCCGGCAACGCCGCGGCCCCGCTGAAGGACCGGGTCAAGATCGGAACTGGCTGGAGCGTCTACAACCAGCTCTTCAACCTCGACGACAACCAGGGTCACTCCGAGATCGTCGGGCGGGACGCCTCCGGTGCGTTCTGGATCTACGAGTCGGACGGCAAGGGCGGTCTCGGCGACCGCACCGACATGAACGCCCGCGGCTGGTACAGCTCCAACCTGGCCAACACCGGAGGCAACCCGGCCTTCGGCAAGGCCGACCTGATGGCCCTCGACACCCAGGGCTCGCTCTACTACTACTGGGCCAAGGGCAACGGCACCATGGCCGACCGCCAGCTGCTCAGCGACGTGGGCGGCTGGGCGGGCGCCGACATCAGCTTCGCTTCCTCGCTGCGGTCCACCGACCGCTACGGGACGCTGATGGAGCTCGGCGGAGGCCACCTGTACATCGCGGGCCACGACATGGGCGCCGGCTGGGACGCGTTCAACGGGATCGTCGGGGTCGGCGACCTCACCGGCGAGGGCAACGGCGACCTGCTCGCGCGCGGCAACAACGGCCACATGTACCTCTACCCGGGCAACGGCCAGGCGACCGGGTTCTACAACCGGGTCGACCTCGGTGCGGGCTGGAACGGGTTCAACAAGCTCATCGGCGCCGGTGACGTGAACGGCGACGGCGTCGCGGACCTGCTGGCCCGTGACGACAACGGCCACCTGTTCCTGTACCCGGGCAAGTCGACGCCGGGCTTCGGCAACCGGATCGACCTCGGCGGCGGCTGGAACGGCTACAACAAGCTGGCCACCCCGGGCGACATGACCGGTGACGGCCGCACCGACCTGATCGGCGTGGACGCCTCGGGCACCGCCTGGCGTTACGACGCCAACGGCACGGGTTCCTTCAAGGAGCGCGTGAGCCTGGGCGGCGGCTGGAACACGTACAACGGCATCTACTAGGCCCAACGCGCGCCGCGCGCACCGCAGTTCAGGTGCGTGAGCACGCACGCGAGCGCCCCGTCCCCTTCCGTCAGGAGGGGGGCGGGGCGCCGTGCGTTCAGGCCGCGGCCGGGTACGGCTCCAGGAATTCGAGCCGGTTGCCCACCGGGTCCTCGGAGTGGAAGCGCCGGTGGCCCGGCAGGTCGCCGTCCCAGACGACCTTCCCGCCGCGCTCCTCTATACGGCGCGCGTACGCCTCGATGGAGGTGACGCGGAGCCCGGGGTGGGCCTTCCTCGCCGGGCGGAAGTCCTCCTCGATGCCGAGGTGGAGCTGGACGGCGCCGCACCGGAACCAGCAGCCGCCCCGGGCCGCCAGGAGAGGGGGCTTGGGGACTTCGGTCATGCCGAGTATGTCTTCGTAGTAGGTCCGCAACTGCGGCTCGCTGCCGGGCGGGGCGGCGAGCTGTACGTGATCGACGGCGGTGAGCACGGTCGGCGTTCTCCCATTTCTTCCTGGCGGCTATTTCTTCCTGGCGACGGCGAAGATGCGGCGGAACGGGAAGACCGTGCCGTGCGGGCCCGGCGGGTAGGCCTCGCGCAGCCGGTCGCGGTATTCGGCGAGCAGGGCGTCAATGGCCTCCTGATCCCCGTCGAGGGCGGTGAGCACGGGGCGCAGGGCGGTGCCCTTCACCCAGTCGAGGATGGGGTCCTGGCCGGTGAGCAGCTGGTGGTAGACGGTTTCCCAGACATCGGTCTCGCAGCCGAGATCGGCGAGGCGGGTGAGGTAGTCGGCGGGTTCGAGGATATGGACGTAGCGGCGGCCGTGGTCGTCGAGGCGGTGGCGCCAGCGCGGGGAGGCGCAGAGCTCGGCGAGGATCGCGTGGCTGGGCGAGGTGAAGTTGCCGGGGACCTGGAAGGCGAGGGTGCCGCCGGGGCTGAGGCCGTCGAGCCAGGCGGGGAACGACTCGGGGTGGTTGGGAACCCACTGGAGGGCCGCGTTGGAGACGATCAGGTCGTACGGTTCGCCGGGCACCCAGTGCGCGGCGTCGGCGACCTGGAAATCGAGCCAGCCGCCGCCCGCGGTGGTGCCCGCGTAGTCCTTGTCGGCCTGGGCGAGCATCTGCGGCGACAGGTCGAAGCCGGTGATGCGGGCGTCGGGCCAGCGGTCGGCGAGGCGGGCGGTCACATTGCCGGGGCCGCAGCCGAGGTCGGCGATCCGGGGCGAGAGGCCACCGGTCGCGGGGAGTTCCGGTATGCGGTTGAGCAGGTCGAGGAACGGCCGGGTGCGGTGCCCCGCGTGCCGCAGATATTGCTGCGGATCCCAGACCGGTGGCTGGGTCTGTGCGGTGGTCGACGGCGAATCGGAATGCATGTTCGAGCCCCCTTGCAGGTGCGGCTGACCGAAGCGGAACAGGGTCCCGGCCCCTGCATGCCCAATGGTGGCTCGATATATATCTTGACGTCAAGAGACTTCACGTCGACAGACCCTCTACACTGATCGCCATGGAGGACGAGGTCGACCGATTGGTCGCAGCATGGCGCCGAGAGCGCCCGGACCTCGACGTGGAACCACTCGAGGTGCTCAGCCGGGTCAGCAGGCTGGCCCGCCATCTCGACCGGGCCCGCAGGCTGGCGTTCGCCGAGCACAGCCTGGAGCCCTGGGAGTTCGACGTGCTGACGTCGCTGCGGCGCGCGGGCGCGCCCTACCAGCTCTCCCCCGGCCAGCTGCTGACCCAGACGCTGGTCACCTCGGGCACCATGACCAACCGGATCGACCGGCTCGCCAAGAAGGGCCTGGTCGAGCGGCTGCCCGACCCCAGCGACCGGCGCGGGGTGCTGGTCCGGCTCACCCCCGAGGGGCGCGACCGGGCCGACCAGGCACTGGCCGGTCTCCTGGAGCAGGAGCGCGCCATCCTCGGCGAGCTCAGCCGGAACCAGCGGGGCGAACTGGCGGCGCTGCTACGCCAGTTGACCGCCCCGTTCGACAACATCCCCGGCTAGGTCGACCGGGCCCACGCCCGCCCGGCGGGCCAGCGCGACCGCCGCGAGCGTGGAGTGCACGCCGAGCTTGCCGAGCACGTTCTGCATGTGGGTGCGCACGGTGTGCGGGGACAGGAACAGCCGCTCCGCGACCGCCTTGCGGCCGAGCCCGGCCACCATGCAGCGCAGCACCTCGCGCTCGCGCGGGGTCAGCGACTCCACCAGCCGCTCGGACTCCGTACGGTGCTTGCGGGCCGCCGTCAGCTCGCGCAGCACGCCCGTGAGCAGGGCGGGCGGCAGATGCGTCTCGTCGCGCAGTACGCCCCGGATGACGGCGAGCAGCCGTTGCAGGGAGCAGTCCTTGGCGACCCAGCCGCAGGCGCCGGCCTGGAGGGCGAGGGCCGCGCGGCGCGGGTCGTCCTTCTCGGCGAGTACGACGGTGCGCACCGCGGGCTGGCCCGTACGGACGCCCGCGACCAGGGAGATGCCGTCCACCAGGCCCTCCGCGCCGCCGCCGTCGGGCACCGCGCGGGCCACCGGGACCGTCGCCGACGTTCCCAAGTCGGCGTCGACGAGCATCACATCGAATCTGCGGCCCTCGGCGGCGCCCCGCTCCAGGCAGCGCAGCGCCGCGGGGCCGCTGCCCGCGGCGGCGACGTCCACGTCGGGCTCCGCGGCCAGGGCCGCGGCGAGCGACTCGGCGAAGATGCGGTGGTCGTCCACCACCAGAACTCGGATACGTACCAAGTGACACCCCCAGGGTCGGGGGACGGACCGGTACGGGTACGGCGCCCGGAGCCGGGATCACCGCAGTCGCACGGCCGCCGCCGTGCACTGAGTACTACCCCACCCCGGGCGACGTACCCGACTGTCTCGCCCCCTGATCAACACCGGCCCCCACCGGTGCTGTGCATCAGCGTAGGGCTGTGGGCGGTGAGGGGAAGGCACTTTGCAGAACTGATTGAACCCGTACGGCTACTTGGCGTGCCCGAATGTTTAGGGTGAGTTCCATGTTTCGTATCGAGACAGAAGTGGACAAGGACCGGCAGATGCAGCTGGGGCGACGGCTGCACGACACCAACACCGAGCGCTCTCCCGTGCTGCGCGCGCTGCGGGGGACGGCGTCGGAGAAGGAAGTTCCGCTTCACGTCTGGGGGTTGAACGAGGACGGGCTGCTGGCGGGGGGCCTGGTGGGGCGCACGTGGGCGGGGTGGCTCCATGTCGACCTCCTGTGGATCGACGCGGGGGTGCGGGCGGCGGGGCTCGGCACCCAACTCCTTTCGCAGGCCGAGGAGTTGGCCCGCTCCGAGCGGGGGTGCGGGTTTTCCCGGGTCGAGACGTGGGACTTCCAGGCGCCCGGCTTTTACCGCAAGCGGGGGTACGAGGTGGTGGCGGCCATCCCCGACTATCCGCCCGGGGTGACGGAGTACACCCTGACCAAACGCCTCCCCTGACGGTGCCGGCACCCCTGGGGCTCCGCTGAGGGTTGCACCCCCAGGCCCCCCACCCGGGGCTCCGCCCCGGACCCCGGGGGGTTGCCCACCCGCCCGCCCGTGCAAGGGGTTGGATGGTTCCGCTCCTGGGGCTGCGCCCCAGACCCCCCGAGGGGCTCCGCCCCTCGAACCCCGGCGGGGGCTCCGCCCCCACACCCCCGTTCGCGCCTGAACGGCGCTCGTCCTCAATCGCCGGACAGGCTGAAATGCCCCATGCGGGCCAGCACCAGTACCGCCAGGGGCGCGGGGAACTGCGCGAGCGGCCACGCACGGTGGCCGGGCGAAGGACGGCCTGAAAGGGGCGCGAGGAACGGCGCGAGCAACCACGCACGGTGCAAGGCCGACATCGAGTCGAGGGGCGCGGGGAACTGCGCGACCAACGCCGTACGGTCGACGGGCGTGGGGCGGCCCGGCCGCTCGGGGACCGTGGGCGCGAGCGGCCGCGCCGGGCCCGCGGAAGCGAGCGGGTTCGGGAGGGGCCGTGCGGGTGGCGGGGATCGGGGCCGCCACCCGGGAGGGGGAGGGTCAGGTCAGGCGGCGGGCGCCTGCTGACGGGGTCGCCTCGAACACTCTCGGACGGGTCAGACCGGCCTGCTCGAAGGTCGCGGTCAGGGACTTCGTCACCGGCTCCACCCCGCCCTCCTCCACCAGCACGATCGCCGAGCCCCCGAACCCCCCGCCCGTCATCCGGGCCCCCAGCGCCCCGGACGCCACCGACGTCTCCACCACCAGGTCCAGCTCCGCGCAGGAAACCCGCAGGTCGTCCCGCAGGGAGGCGTGGCCCTCGGTGAGGACGGGGCCGACCTCGCGGACCTCGCCCGCCGCGAGCAGCGACGCCACCCGCGCCACCCGCTCGTTGTCGCTCACCACGTGGCGCACGTAGTCCCGAACGAGCGGCGAGGTCAGCTCGGCGAGCGCGGTGGGGAGGTGCGCGTAGGGGACTTCGCGCAGGGTCCGTACTCCCAGCTCCCGCGCGCCGCGTTCGCAGCCGGCGCGCCGTTCGGCGTACGCGCCGTCGCCCAGCGCGTGCTGTACGCGGGTGTCGACGACGAGCAGCCGCAGCCCGTGCGCGGGCAGGTCGAAGGGGATCTGGCGCCGGGACAGGTCCCGGGCGTCCAGGTGCAGCACATGGCCCTCGGTGCAGCACGCCGACGCCGTCTGGTCCATGATCCCGCAGGGGACCCCGACGAAGTCGTTCTCGGCCCGTTGCGCGAGCGAGGCCAACTCCGGCAGGGACAGCGGCAGTTCGTAGAGGTCGCGCAGGGCCAGGGCGGTGACGACCTCAAGGGCCGCCGACGAGGAGAGGCCCGCGCCCGTCGGCACCGTCGAGCGCAGGTGGAGGTCGGCGCCGGGCACCTCGTGCCCCGCCTGGCGCAGCGCCCACACCACGCCCGCCGGGTAGGCCGCCCAGCCCGCGCCGGACAGCGGGGTCAGCTCGTCGGGGCGGAGCTCCACCACGGGGCCCTCGATGTCCGCCGAGTGGATCCTCAGCACCCCGTCCGTACGCCGGGACACCGCCGCGACCGCCGTGTGCGGCAGCGCGAGCGGCATGACGAAGCCCTCGTTGAAGTCGGTGTACTCGCCGATGAGGTTGACCCGGCCGGGCGCCGCCCACACCCCGTCCGGCTCGTGCCCGTACAACTCCCGGAAGGAGATGGCCACTTCACTCATCCGTGTGCTCCGAGCGCCTCGCGAACGCCCAGGCGTCCGCCACGATTGCGGCGAGGTCGGCGCGCGAGGGCCGCCAGCCCAGGCGTTCGTGGGCGCGCGCCGCGGAGGCCACCAGGACGGCCGGGTCGCCGCCGCGCCGCCCCGCCACGACCTCGGGAACGGGGTGGCCGGTCACCTTGCGTACGGTCTCGACGACCTCGCGGACCGAGAACCCGTTCCCGTTGCCCAGGTTGCAGACCAGGTGCTCGCCCGGCGCCGCCGCGTCCAGGGCGAGCAGATGGGCCTCGGCCAGGTCCGCCACGTGGATGTAGTCCCGTACGCAGGTGCCGTCCGGGGTCGGGTAGTCGTCGCCATAGATGGAGATGGACTCCCGCTTGCCCAGGGCGACTTGGAGGACCAGCGGGATCAGGTGCGACTCCGGGTCGTGGCGCTCGCCGCTGTCCCCGTAGGCGCCCGCCACGTTGAAGTACCGCAGCGACACCGCGGCCAGGCCGTGGGCCGCGCACTCGCCCGCGATCATGTGGTCGACCGCCAGCTTGGAGGCGCCGTAGGGGCTGGTCGGGGCGGTGGGGTCGGTCTCGGTGACGGGGGTCGAGACCGGCTCGCCGTAGGTGGCGGCGGTGGAGGAGAAGACCAGCTTGCGCACGCCCGCGTCCCGCATCGCGCCGAGCAGCGCCATCGTGCCGCCGACGTTGTTCGCCCAGTACTTCTCGGGGGCCGCGACCGACTCGCCCACCTGCGAGAACGCCGCGAAGTGGAGGACGGCGTCGAAGGAGGGGTCGAGCCGGGCGGCCGCGTCCTGGACGCGGGCCTCGATGAACGCGGCCCCGGCCGGGACGGCCTCGCGGAAACCCGTCGAGAGGTCGTCCAGGACGGTCACGTCGTGACCGGCCTCGACCAGGTGGGCCGCCACCACGCTGCCCACGTAGCCCGCACCACCCGTCACCAGGTACTTGCTCACTCGCTTGCCACCTCTCGCAGTCGCTCGGCCGCGGCCTCCGGCGGCACGTCGTTGATGAACACGCTCATGCCGGACTCGGAACCCGCGAGGTACTTCAGCTTGCCGGAAGTGCGTCGGATGGTGAAAAGCTCGAGATGGAGCCCGAACTCGGCCCGGTCGAGCGCCTCCTCGCCGCGGAACGGCGCCTGGTGCCAGGCGGCGATGTAGGGGGTGGGCGGCTCGTCGGGCCCGAAGATCCGGTCGAAGCGCCTCAAGAGTTCCAGATAGATCTGTGGGAACTCTGTGCGCGCCGCGTCGTCCAGGGCCCGCAGGTCCGGCACCCGCCGCTTGGGGTAGAGGTGCACCTCGTAGGGCCAGTGGGCGGCGTACGGCACGAACGCCACCCAGTGTTCGCCCTCCAGGACCACCCGGGCGCGGTCGGCGAGTTCGCGCTCCACCACGTCGTCGAAGAGGTTGCGGCCGCCCGTGCGCTCGCGGTGTTCGGCGAGCGAGCGCAGCATGAGGGCGGTGCGGGGGGTGGTGAAGGGGTAGCCGTAGATCTGGCCGTGCGGATGGCCGAGGGTCACGCCGATCTCGGCGCCCCGGTTCTCGAAGCAGAACACCTGCTGGACCTGCGGGAGTTCGGCGAGTTCGGCGGTGCGGTCGGTCCAGGCCTCCAGGACGAGGGCGGCCTGCTCCTCGGAGAGGTCGGCGAAGGAGGCGTCGTGGTCGGAGGTGAAGCAGACGACCTCGCAGCGGCCGGAGTCGCCCGCGAGGGAGGGGAAGCGGTTCTCGAAGACGACGACGTCGTAGTCGGCGGCCGGGATCTCGCTGTGGCGCCCCTCGCGTGAGGGGCACAGGGGGCATGCGTCGGCGGGCGGGTGGTAGGTGCGGCCCTGGCGGTGGGAGGCCACGACCACCGTGTCGCCGAGCAGCGGATCGCGGCGGGTCTCGGACGCGGTCGACACCGGGTCGAGCGGGCGCCGGTCCGTCTCGTCCCGTACGAGGTCGTCACGGGAGTCGTAGTAGAGCAGCTCACGACCGTCGGCGAGCCGGGTCGACGTCTTCTTCACCTGCAACCTCCACTATCCAACAGAACCGCACACAACAAACCACAAGCCAACAGGCTCCGTCAATGGGCGCGCAAGCGGTTGCTATCGACGGCCGTGCTCGGGGGCCTGGCCACGCTCGATCACAATCAAACAAACAATCTCATCAAAACTGTTCAGTTTCTGAACATCGAGGCGTAGGTTCCCGTCCGGATCAGTAAGCGCGACGAAGCGAGTACGCATGCAATACCTGGCCGCGGGGCTCCGGCTCCCCACCAACGGGCTCGACTACACGATTCTGGCGATCTACTTCATCGTCGTCCTGGGCATCGGCTTCGCCGCCCGCGCCAGCGTGAAGACCAGCCTCGACTTCTTCCTGTCGGGCCGTTCACTGCCGGCCTGGGTGACCGGTCTCGCCTTCGTCGCCGCCAACCTCGGCGCCACAGAGATCCTGGGCATGTCCGCGACCGGCGCCCAGTACGGCGTCGCGGTCGTGCACTGGTACTGGATCGGCGCGATCCCGGCGATGGTCTTCCTGGGGCTCGTGATGATGCCCTTCTACTACGGCTCGAAGGTCCGCTCCGTACCGGAGTTCCTGCTCCAGCGCTTCGACAGGTCGGCGCACCTGCTCGCCTCGGTGCTCTTCGCCTTCGCCGCGGTACTGATCGCGGGCGTCAACCTGTACGCCCTCTCGATCGTCGTGGAGGCGCTGCTCGGCTGGCCGCAGTGGGTGGCGATCGTCGTCGCCGGGGTCTTCGTGCTCGCCTACATCACCATCGGCGGGCTCTCCTCGGCGATCTACAACGAGGTGCTCCAGTTCTTCGTGATCCTGGCCGCGCTCATACCGCTGACCATCCTCGGCCTCAAGCGCGTCGGCGGCTGGGACGGCCTCACCGGCTCGCTCAAGGCCAGCCACGGCGACAACTTCCTGTCCGCGTGGGGCGGCACCGGCATCGGCCAGGCCAACCCGCTGGGCGCCAACTGGCTGACCATCGTGCTCGGCCTCGGCTTCGTGCTCTCGTTCGGCTACTGGACGACCAACTTCGCCGAGGTGCAGCGCGCGCTGTCCGCGAAGAACCTCAGCGCGGCCCGGCGGACCCCGCTGATCGCCGCGTTCCCGAAGATGTTCATCGTGTTCCTGGTGATGATCCCGGGCCTGGTCGCGGCGGTCCTGGTCCCCAAGATCGGCACCCCGGGCTCGTCGCTCACCTACAACGACGCGATCCCGCTCCTCATGCAGGAGCTGCTGCCCAACGGTGTGCTCGGCATCGCGGTCACCGGTCTGCTCGCCGCGTTCATGGCGGGCATGGCGGCCAACGTGTCCTCGTTCAACACGGTGTTCACGTACGACATCTGGGCCAAGTATGTGAAGAAGGACCGGCCGGACGCGTACTACCTGCGATTCGGCCGCCTGATCACGGCGATCGGCGTGCTGGCCTCCATCGGCACGGCGTTCATCGCCTCCTCCTTCTCCAACATCATGGGCTACCTCCAGACCCTGTTCTCCTTCTTCAACGTGCCGATGTTCGTGGTCTTCGTGATCGGCATGTTCTGGAAGCGGGCGTCGGTGAAGTCCGGGGTGTGGGGGCTGTTCGCGGGCACCTCGGCCGCGATGGTCAACTACTTCTGGATCTACAAGCAGGGCGTCATCTCGATCCCGACCGACCAGGGCGCCAACTTCGTCTCCGCCATCGTCGGGTTCGTGGCGGGCGCGGTGGTGATGGTGGCGGTCTCGCTGTTCACGGCGCCCAAGCCCGCGGCCGAGCTCGCGGGGCTGGTGTACGGAACGAAGTCCCCCGGCGTCGAGGAGCCGCCCGCCGAGGGCGACAGCGCCTGGTACCGCCGGCCCGCCCTGCTCGGCTGGGGCGCGATCGTGCTGGCCGCGCTCTGCTACGTCCCGTACTCGTTCTGAACCGGAGGTCCTGACATGTCCGAACTGCAGCGTGAAGTCTCCGAGTTGGAGCAGAAGTCGGCGTCCGCCGCCCGGCTCTTCGACATCCGCCGGATCATCGGGGGGCTGTTCACCCTGTACGGGGTGATCGTCGGCGGGGCGGGGGTGTTCGCCTCCGACGCGGACCTTCAGAAGGCGCAGGGGATCAACATCAACCTCTGGACCGGCCTGGGCATGCTGGCCCTGGGCCTGTTCTTCCTGACCTGGCTGAAACTCCGCCCCATGCCCTCCCGGGAGGAGTGAGAGCCTCGCGGCCACTCCCAGCGGCCCCCGCCCGCCTCGGCCCGCCGATGGCTCAGCGATCGAGTGCGGGTCGATGGTGGCTGTTCGCGCAGTTCCCCGCGCCCCTGAACAGCACTGCCCACAGCCCCGCCAAGGGGCGCGGGGAACTGCGCGGGCCAGCGGGCACGGTCCGCAGGCCAAGCGGGGTCAAGGGGCGCGAGGAACTGCGCGAGCAAGCGGGCACGGTCCGCAGGCTGAAGCGGGGTCAAGGGGCGCGGGGAACTGCGCGAACGGCCCCCACGGTCCGCAGCCGAACAAGCGGGGAGCCGCACCACGACGCGCTCCGTGCAAGCGGCGCCACAGCCCCGCGCACGCGGAAGCGCCCGGCCGCTAGGGCGTCTCCGACGGGGCGGGTGGCTGGGTCGCGCGGTCCAGGAGGCCCGTGCGGGCGGCCAGGGCCGCGGCCTCCAGGCGGGAGCCGACGCCCAGTTTCATCAGGACCCGCTGCACATGGGTGCGGGCCGTGGAGGGGGCTATGCCCATGCCCGCCGCGATCAGCCGGGTGTCCTCGCCGTCGGCGACCCGGACCAGGACCTCCACCTCGCGCGGGGTCAGCAGATGCAGCAGCCGCTGGCCCTCGTCGTCGGGCTGGGCCGCCGGGTTGAGGAGCTCGGCGAAGGCGCCCTGGAGGAGTTGCGGCGCGACCGCCGCCTCCCCCGCCCTGGCCTTCACCATCGCCCGCTCGACGCCCTCGATGCGCTCGTCGTGCCGCACGTAGCCGGACGCCCCGGCCGCGAACGCCGCCGCGATCCCGCGCGGGTTCGGCACCGGACCGAGGACCACCACGGCCACCTGCGGCCGCTCCCGTTTGATGCGTACGATCGGGTCGAACACCCCCGGTTCGGCGGGCGAGGCCGTGCCGAGCAGGCACACCTCGGGCGCCCGGCTCACCACCAGTTCGGCGGCCCCGGCGACCGGAGCGGCCGCGGCGAGCACCCGGTGGCCCCGCAGTTTCAGCGCCGAGGCGAGTGCCTCGGCGAGCAGCCGGTGGTCGTCGACCACCATGAGCCGCACGCCCATCGAGCTACCCCCATCCCCCCGGGCCCCCCAGCTCTTCGAGCCGGGGGCAGCCCACTCGGACCCCCGGTCCCCGGCCCCTTCTGCCCCGGCAAGCTACACGCTTGTTCGACGCCGCGCGCCGCTTACCGGCCAGAAGCCCCCGGAATGCCGAATTCTCCGGCATTCAGGCCCGGTTGAGGAAGTACGGGGAAGTACGAGGGGAAGTAAAGAGGCGAACTCGGCCCGGCTCCCGCCCCTTTGCGCGCCCCGGACCTGCGAGGGGAACGCGTGGCCGAAAAAGGCGCGGGAAATGCCGAAGGCCCCGGCGGTGGAGAGGAACTCCGCCGCCGGGGCCTTCGCCGTCCGCGACTCAGCCGGTGCCGGTCGCCATGAACAGGAACTTCTTGTCGGCGTCGCTCGCCGAGTACGGCTTGCTCAGCAGGACCGCGCCCAGGTACAGGCGGCCGTTGCCGTAGAGCATCTCGGAGTACTTCGGCGAGAACGACGTGATCGCGTCGCGGACCGCCCGGTCGGCCGGGTTCTCCAGGAGCAGCGTCGACTTGAGGCTGCCGCCGTCGATGCTGACGACCTGGGTGCCCTTGTCGTACGGGGCATCCTTGTAGGCGATGACGTTGTTGCCGTCCATGCGCATCGGGTACAGCGTGTAGCCGTCGCCCGCGTCGGTCTTGCCGGGCACGGGCCGGCCGGTGGCGAGGTCGAAGGCGACGATCTCGTTGGTGCGGCCGATGGAGCCGGAGCCCCCGGCGTTCTCGTGCTGCTCGGTCGGCACGTACAGCTTGCCGTTGCCGGCCGCGACCATCGTGCACTTCTCGACGGAGGTGCTGTCGCAGCTGGCCGCGTACTTGTCGCCGGGCGCCGGGATGCGGGCGAGCAGCTTGCCCGTCTTGGCGTCGACGGAGAAGAAGTCCGAGATGCCGCTGCCGTCGCCCGCGCTGTCGCCGACGTCGGCGGCGAGCACCAGCGGGCTGGTGGAGACGATGTGGGCGTACTGGATGCCGGGCATCATCTTGTACGTGGAGACGGGCTGACCGGTCTTGGGGTCGAGCGGCTGGATGTTGATGGTGGGCTTCTGGTAGTCGCCGCACTTGCGGACGGCCACGAGCGCGTCACCGCCGCCGTAGCCGACGTCCTCGCACTGGTCGGCGGTGGTGGTGGGCTTCCACAGTTCCTTGCCGGTGTTCAGGTCCCAGGCCGCGCCGCCGTCGAGGCCGCCGGCCGCGACGGTGCCCGCGCCGAGGGTGACCTCGTCGAAGCGGGTCTTGCGGTCGCCGTTGGCGCCCTTGATGTCGGCCTGCCACAGCAGCTTGCCGGTGGTGAGGTCGAGGCCCGCGACCTCGGTGCAGGAGGCGACCTTGGCGCCGTTCTCCTGGGTCTCGAAGGCGAACGCGGTCTTGCCGTCGGCCGAGACGTGCGTGGTCGACTCGCAGACGTTGCCGGTCAGCGGGAGCTTCCAGAGCTGGGTGCCCTTGGCGGGGTCGTAGCCGACGATCTCCTTGACGCCGGACTTGGCGTACACCTTGTCGGTGAGCCAGGAGCCGTGCACCGCGGTGAGGTCGGTGACCTTGGGCTGGGGCGTCTGGAAGAGCACCTTGGCGGAGGTGTTGGCGGGCGCCTTCTCCTTGCCGCCGCCACCGGTCGCGCTGCCGCCGGTGTCGCCCTTGGCGCCGCCGGTGTCACCGGACTTGGCGTCGCTCTTGCCGTTGTCCTTGGTGGCGTACCAGATGCCGCCGCCGACGATCAGGGCCACCGCGACGACCGCCGCGATGATGATCGTGAGCTGCGCGTTGAGCTTCTTGCCGCCGCCGGGGCCCGGCGCGCCCGGCATCCCGGGCTGCGGCTGCATCGGCTGGGTGGGCGGCTGGGCCGGGTATCCGTACCCCGCCGGGCCGGGCTGCCCGGGCTGGCCCGGGTAGCCGTAGCCGGGCTGCTGCTGCGGGGTCTGCGGGTAGCCGTAGCCGGGCGGGGCCGCGGGCGGCGGGGTGCCGGGCGTCTGCGGGTAGCCGTAGGCCGGGGGCGGCGGGGTGCTCGGCGGCCCTGCGGGCGGCGGCGGGGTGGGTGCGCCGAAGCCGCCGGCCGGGGGCTCCTGGGGTGCGCCGAACCCGGGGGCCGGGGGCTGCTGCGGGGCGCCGAAGCCCTGGGGCGCGTCCTCGGGCCGCGGGGGCTGCTGCGGTGGCTGGGGTGGCTGGCTCATGCCGGAGGGACCTCTGACTGGAAGGCGGGAACGGGGAGTTGGGGCGTCACTTGCCGAACGACAGGATCGCGTTGTCCTTCTTGTCGGCCTTGGGGGTGCTGACCCGCCCGTTCAGGAGGAAGAACCGGCCGCCCGCCCACGCCACGCGCGGGCTGTAGAAACTCTGCTCGGTCCCGGCGGCGGCACCCGGGCTCTGCAACGTGATCGTGGGGCTGCCGCCGGTCGGGGCCAGGGTCGCGACCGCGGCGCCCTCGTTGTCGATGCCGGGCTCGATGTAGACCACGACCTTGCCGCCCTCGACGGCCAGCGGCTGCATCATGCGGCCCTTGGGGGCGGCCGCGTGCCACTTCTCCTTGCCCGTGCCGAGGTCGATGGCCACCACGTCGTTGCTGCGGCCGACGCCGAGCTCGCCGCTGTCCTTGCCCTCGGTGGAGATGTAGAGGGTGTTGGCGTCGGCGGCCGTGCCCGAGCAGTCCTGGAGCTGGCGGGCGATGATGCCGAAGCCGCTGCAGTTCGCGGTCAGCTGCGACTTGGAGTCGACCTGCGAGCGGATCTTGCCGTCAGGGGTGAAGGTGGAGATGTTCCACGTCTTCTTGTCCTTGTTGGCGGCGTAGACGACCAGCGGGTCCATCGAGTAGACGCGCCGGATCGACCAGCCCTTGTCGTACTGGTAGTTCCACTTGGACTTGCCGGTGGCCGGGTCGAGCTCCTGGAGGAGCTCCGACCGCGGGGCGTCCATGCTGGTGTCGTTGGGGTCGTTGCAGGTGCTGACCGAGATGAGCTTGGGGCCGCCCGCGAACGCGTCCGCGCTGCAGTTGCCGGTCTTCGGGGTGCCGAAGAGCTTCTTGCCGTCGGTGACGGAGAAGCCGCTCGCGCCGCCCATGCGGGCCAACGTCACCGTGTTGCCGGTGATCGCCATGTCGAAGCCGGTCATGATGTCGAAGAGGCCCTCGGACGGCACCGCCGTCTTCCAGCCCGCCTTGCCGCCCGCGAGGTCGACCTGCTGGAGCTGGTTGCACTTGGCGTCCTTGGTGTTGTTCTCCTGGACGCCGAAGACGATCTTTCCGTCCGCGGTGGTGTCGTGCGGTGCGCCGCAGATGGGGGTGTCCAGGGACACCTTCCACTTCTCCTGGCCGTCGCCCACCGCGTAGCCGACGATCTCCTTGTACATGGCCTTGACGACGACGTCGCCCAGGCGCCAGGGGCCGTACTGCTCGGCGCCGTTCTGGGTCAGCGGGGTCTCGTTCTCGTGCAGCCAGACCCGGGCCTCGCCGGGCTTGATCCCGCCGTTGATGTCGTTGGAGTCGCTGCCCCCGTTGCCCTTGCCGTCGCCCTTGTCGACGGAGGGCGAACCGGACGGCAGAGCGCCGTTGCTCTTGTCGGCCACCGGCTTCTTGTCGTCGCCCCCGCCGCTCGTCGCGAAGTACACGCCGCCGCCGATGACCAGGAGGCCCGCGACCGCCGCGGCCACGATCGCCGCGGGCTTGCCCTTGAAGGGGTTCTTGCCGCCACCGTCCTGCGGCGGCATCGGGGCGCCCGGGTACTGCGGCTGGCCCGGGTAGCCGTAACCGCCCTGCTGGGTCTGCGCGTAGGGGTTGCCCTGCGTCGGAGCCTGGCCCGGGGCCGCCGGGTAGCCGTAGCCGGGCTGCGGCGGGGGCGCCTGCGGGTAGCCGTAGCCCGGCGCGCCGGCCGGCGGGGTCGGCGGCATCTGCGGCGGCTGGGCCGGTGGCGCGGGCGGCATCTGCGGCGGCGGCCCCTGAGGCGGGGGCGGCGGTCCCTGAGGCTTGTCCTGCGGTGCCCCGAAGCCCCCCTGCGGTGGCTGCGGACTGGGCGGCTGAGTCACAGCGAGATACCCCCGAATTTGCGTCTTTGCGTCTTTACGTCAGTCGAACGGAGCTACTTTCTATCACTCGGAGCACCGCACACCACGGGCCGGTCCACCCCTGTTCCCAAGGGAGAACCGGCCCGTAATGCCGCCGTTACTGACTCTGTACGGCGTCTCTACGCAAGCGCCGCACGACGTCCGTACGCGTGTGCCTCAGGCCTCCTCGGCCAGTTCGAGCCAGCGCATCTCCAACTCGTCGCGCTCGGCGATCAGTTCGCGCAGCTCGGCATCCAGTTTCGCCACCTTCTCGAAGTCCGTGGCGTTATCGGCGATTTGCGCGTGCAGATGTGTCTCGCGGTCGGAGATCTTGTTGAGCTGCCGCTCCACCTTCTGGAGTTCCTTCTTCGCGGCGCGGGCGTCCTGCGCGGAGACGGTGCTCGCGGGCTTGGTGGCGGGGGCCGCGGCCGGGGCCGGAGCGGATTCGATCATCCGGCGGCGCCGCTCCAGGTACTCGTCGATGCCGCGCGGCAGCATCCGCAGCGTGGCGTCGCCGAGCAGCGCCCACACGTGGTCGGTGGTGCGCTCGATGAAGAACCGGTCGTGGGAGATGACGACCATGGAGCCGGGCCAGCCGTCGAGGAGGTCCTCCAGCTGGGTCAGCGTCTCGATGTCGAGGTCGTTGGTGGGCTCGTCGAGGAAGAGCACGTTGGGCTCGTCCATGAGCAGCCGCAGCAGCTGGAGCCGCCTGCGCTCACCGCCGGAGAGGTCCCCGACCGGCGTCCACTGCTTCTCCTTCGAGAAGCCGAACTGCTCGCAGAGCTGGCCTGCGGTCATCTCGCGGCCCTTGCCGAGGTCGACGCGGTCCCGGATCTGCTGGACGGCCTCCAACACCCGCAGCGCGGGCGGGAGTTCGGCGACGTCCTGGGAGAGGTATGCGAGCTTCACGGTCTTGCCTACGACGACCCTGCCCGCGGCGGGCTGCGCCTCGCCCGCGGTTCGCCAGGCCTCGGCGAGCGCGCGGAGCAGCGAGGTCTTGCCCGCGCCGTTCACGCCGACCAGGCCGATGCGGTCGCCGGGGCCGAGCTGCCAGGTGAGGTGCTTGAGCAGCAGCTTCTCGCCCGCCTGGACACTCACGTCCTCCAGGTCGAAGACGGTCTTGCCGAGCCGGGCATTGGCGAACTTCATCAGCTCGCTGGTGTCGCGCGGCGGCGGCACGTCGGCGATGAGCTCGTTGGCGGCCTCGATGCGGTAGCGCGGCTTGGAGGTGCGGGCCGGGGCGCCGCGGCGCAGCCAGGCCAGCTCCTTGCGCATCAGGTTCTGCCGCTTGGCCTCCTCCGTCGCCGCGATCCGCTCGCGCTCGGCGCGGGCGAAGACGTAGTCGGAGTAGCCGCCCTCGTACTCGAAGACGGAGCCGCGCTGGACGTCCCACATGCGGGTGCAGACCTGGTCGAGGAACCAGCGGTCGTGGGTGACGCAGACGAGCGCGGACCGGCGGGCCTGGAGGTGCCGGGCCAGCCACGCGATGCCCTCGACGTCGAGGTGGTTGGTCGGCTCGTCGAGCACGATCAGGTCCGGCTCGCCGATGAGCAGCTTGGCCAGCGCGATGCGGCGCCGCTCACCGCCGGACAGCGGGGCGATGACGGTGTCCAGGCCCTGGGCGAAGCCGGGCAGGTCGAGCCCGCCGAACAGGCCGGTCAGAACGTCGCGGATCTTGGCGTTGCCCGCCCACTCGTGGTCGGCGAGGTCGCCGATGACCTCGTGCCGGACGGTGGCCCGGGGGTCGAGCGAGTCGTGCTGGGTGAGCACGCCGAGCCGCAGGCCGCCCACGTGCGTGACCCGGCCGGTGTCGGGCTCCTCCAGCTGGGCGAGCATCCGGATCAGGGTGGTCTTGCCGTCGCCGTTGCGCCCGACGACGCCGATCCGGTCCCCTTCGGAGACGCCGAGGGAAACGCCGTCGAGCAGGGCACGGGTCCCGTACACCTTGCTGACTGCCTCGACATTGACCAGGTTGACGGCCATTTCACTCCTGAGCAGGGGGATGGATCGTCGTCCAGGGTAGTCGCCGCGAGCGGCCGGCCCGCCTTCGGTGGCCGATCGGGGATCGCGCGCGGGTTGAGCCGGCGGCCTGACCAGGGGCGCCCCGGCCGGTCGACCCGGTCGAACACGCCGGACTCGCTGGACCCGCTCACCAGGGCGTACGTGCACCTGGGCACGCAGCGCGACCGGCTCAAGGTCGCCAGACCCTACGTCACCGACCTGTCATCGACCTGGATCTCACGGCGATCGACGAGCTCTGTCCTCAGCCGGTCACCAGGGTGGCCCCCGGGGCCGGGGACGAGGCGGTCCGGGCGGTGCGGCAGGTGCCCGAGGCGGTCAGGGCGGTCGCGACGGTGCGGGCGGTCTCCGGGTCGGCGCACAGGAACGCCGTGGTCGGGCCCGAGCCCGAGACCAGGGCGGCGAGCGCGCCCGCGGCCGTGCCCGCCGCGAGGGTGTCCGCGAGCGCGGGGCGCAGGGACAGCGCGGCGGCCTGGAGGTCGTTGGAGAGGGCGCCCGCGAGCGCCTTCGTGTCGCCGGTACGGAGCGCGTCGAGCAGGGCGGGTGAGGCGACGGGTTCGGTGGCGTCCGGGGTGAGGCGGTCGAACTCGCGGTACACGGCCGGGGTGGAGAGTCCGCCGTCGGCCACCGCGAACACCCAGTGGAAGGCCCCGCCGACTTCGAGGGGGGTCAGCTTCTCGCCGCGGCCGGTGCCGAGGGCGGCGCCGCCGACGAGGCCGAAGGGTACGTCGCTGCCCAACTCGGCACAGATGTCGAGGAGTTCGGCGCGGGAGGCGTTCGTTCCCCAGAGCGCGTCGCAGGCGAGGAGCGCGCCCGCGCCGTCCGCGCTGCCGCCCGCCATGCCGCCCGCGACGGGGATGTCCTTGTCGATGTGGAGGTGCACGCGGGGCTCGATCCCGTGCCGGGCGGCGAGGAGTTCGGCGGCCCGGGCGGCCAGGTTCGTACGGTCCAGGGGGACCTGGGCGGCGTCCGGGCCCGCGCAGGTCACGCGGAGCTCTTCGGCGGGGGTCACCGTGACGGTGTCGTAGAGGCCGACCGCGAGGAAGACGTTGGCGAGGTCGTGAAACCCGTCCGGCCGGGCGGGGCCGACGCCGAGCTGGGCGTTGACCTTGGCGGGGACGCGGGCGGTGACGGTGCGGGGGGTCACGGGGCTCCTTCTGGTACGGACGCCCCGATTCTCCCTCACGGAATGCCCACCGCGGCCCCCTGTCGATGCGGCCTGCCCGCGCAGTCCTGCGCGCCGGTCGTCACCTGCGGACCGCACGTGGCTACTCGCGCAGTTCCCCGCGCCCCTATCAGTACTGGTGCGGGCCAGTGCTGGCATCTTTAGCCCGTCCGGCGTTTGAGGACGAGCGCCGTTCAGGCGCGAACGGGGTCCGGGGCGGAGCCCCGGGAGGGGTGCAGGGGGGCTCAGCTCGGGTGGTGTTCGGCGATCGCGGCGAATTCCTCCACCGTCAACGCCTCGCCCCGCGCCTGCGGAGAGACCCCGGCCGCGACCAGCGCCGCCTCCGCCGCGGCAGGCGAACCGGCCCACCCCGAGAGCGCCGCCCGCAGCGTCTTGCGGCGCTGCGCGAACGCCGCGTCGACCACCGCGAACACCTCGGCCCGGGAGGCCGTCGTCGCCACCGGGGCGGCACGGCGCACCAGCGACACCAGCCCGGAGTCGACGTTCGGCGCGGGCCAGAACACGTTCCGCCCGATGGACCCGGCCCGCTTGACCTCCGCGTACCAGTTCGCCTTGACCGACGGCACCCCGTACACCTTGTTGCCGGGCTTCGCGGCGAGCCGGTCGGCGACCTCGGCCTGGACCATCACCAGGGTGCGCTCGATGCTCGGGAAGCGGCCCAGCATGTGGAGCAGGACCGGGACCGCCACGTTGTAGGGGAGGTTCGCCACAAGGGCGGTGGGGGCGGGGCCGGGGAGGTCCTGGACGAGCATCGCGTCGGAGTGGACCAGGGCGAAGCGGTCGGCCCGGGCCGGCATCCGCGCCGCGATCGTCGCGGGCAGCGCGGCCGCGAGGACGTCGTCGATCTCGACGGCCACCACCCGCTCGGCCGCCTCCAGGAGCGCCAGGGTCAGCGAGCCCAGACCCGGGCCCACCTCCACCACCACGTCGTCGGGGCGGACCTCGGCGGTGCGCACGATGCGGCGGACCGTGTTGGCGTCGATGACGAAGTTCTGACCGCGCTGCTTGGTGGGGCGTACGCCAAGCGCGGCGGCCAGTTCACGGATGTCGGCGGGGGTAAGGAGTGCGTCGGGCTCAGTGGTGCTCACCGATACAGCCTACGGCCGCAGTGCGGCCACGGGCTCGACCCCCGGGTCACGAAGAGCTTCTTCGCCCGGTACGTCTGCTCGCCGGCCGGTGCCTGCTCGGGCCGCCCGCTGCCGCCGAGCGCGTGCCAGGTGCCCGCGTCGAACTGGTAGAGCCCGCCGTAGGTGCCCGACGGGTCGAGGGCGCCGGGGCGTCCGCCGGACTCGCAGTGGGCCAGGCCGCTCCAGTTGAGGTGGTCGGCGCCGCCGACGGAGGACGGCGGCGCCTTGGTGCCGACCTTGACCTGCTGGGTGACCGGGGCGCGGACGACCTCCTCGGCGATCTTCTTCGGCTTCTGTCTGACGCCGTTGACGGTACGCAGCGCGTAGGTGACCCGGCGGGCGCCCTGCCGCCCCTGGCGGACCACGACCTGGGTGCCCGCGAACAGGGTGGCGTCCTTGGTCTTCTCGACCTTGAAGGCGATGGGCTCCTCGCGCACCTCCTTGGTGCCGCTGATCCGCATGACGGTCACGGTCTGCCCGTCGCGCGGGAAGGAGGAGGGCGGCACGGAGGTGGTGTCCTGGCCCTGGAGGGAGATCCCGGCTTCCTGGAGGGCCTCGGCGACGGTGGCCGCGTTGGTGCGCAGGGTGCGCTCGCGCCCGTCGGCGAGGAAGGTCACCGAGCGTTCGGTGCGTACGTCGAGGGTGAGGCCCGCGCGGCCGATCTCCGAGGAGCGGGACGCCGACAGGTAGGCGCCCTCGGCGCGCACGCCGAGCTGGCGCAGGGCGCCGTCCACGGTGCGCGCGGTGGTCCACACCTGGCGGCGCTGCCCGTCGAGGGTGAGCTGGACGGGGCGGCCGTAGCGCACCACGACCTCGTCGCCCCCGGCGAGCGCGGCACCCGGGCCCGGCGCCACGATGTCGTGGGCGCCGACCGGCACGTGTTCGTCGGCGAGGAGTTCCTCGACGCTGTCGGCGAAGGTGTGCATGGTGCGGGGCACGCCGTCGACCGTGAGCTTGACGGCCTTGTCGGTGGCGAGGAAGGCGGAGGTGCCGCCCGCCAGGAAGGCCACGACGAGGGCCTGCGGGAGGAGGCGGCGCAGCGCGTCGGGCCCGCCGGAGGTCTTGCGGCGCCGGGCCGCCCGGCGCGCCCCGGCCCGCCCGGCCGCCTCGCCCTCGGCGCGGCCCGGGCGTTCGCGTCCGTCCGGTGCGGGCTCGCGGGGTTCGGGGACGGGGAGCGGGGCGATCTGGGTCTCGTGGTCGGCGTACGCGGCCGGGTGGCCCCCGTAGCGGGGCGCGGGGGGTCCTGCGGGGGGCGCGGGAGCCGGGCCGGCGGGCGCTGCCACCCCGTAAGGCGGCGTGGCCGTGGCGGTCGCGGCGCGGTGGCCGCCGCGTGCGGCACGGTGACTGCCCTGTGAATTGCTCACGACGCTCCAGGGTCCGGTCCGATGGTGCGGGCCGGGAGACTAGCGGAGCGACGGTCACTCTCCAAAGCAACTCGACTACGCAGTGTCGTGGCACTACCCTGCGCGCCACCCGGAGGGAGGCGCGTTCCCGTTATCGCTCAGTAATCAAACGCGCGCGCGGTGTTGTCCGCGATCGCCGCGGCCAGCACGTCTTCGCCGAGGCCCTTCACGGCCGCCATGGCGCGCACCGTGACCGGAATGAGATACGGCGCATTGGGCCGTCCGCGGTACGGCGCCGGCGTGAGGAACGGCGCGTCGGTCTCGACGAGAACGAGTTCCAGCGGGGCGACCGCGAGAGCGTCGCGCAGGGGCTGGGCGTTTTTGAAGGTCACGTTTCCCGCGAAGGACATGAAGTACCCGGATTCGGCGCAGATTTCGGCCATTTCCGCGTCACCGGAATAACAGTGGAACACGGTCCGTTCGGGGGCGCCTTCCTCACGCAGGATGCGCAGCACATCGGCGTGCGCCTCGCGATCGTGAATGACGAGCGCTTTGCCCTGGCGTTTGGCGATCTCGATGTGTGCCCGGAAGGACCTCTCCTGGGCGGCCTTGCCCTCGGGCCCGGTGCGGAAATAGTCGAGGCCGGTCTCGCCGACGGCCCTGACCCAGGGCAGCGCCGCGAGCCGGTCGATCTCGGCGAGCGCCTCGTCGAGCGCGCCGTCGCCGCCGGGGCCGCGCGCTCCCTGGCGCGACCAGCCGTCGGGGTCCCCGTGCACGATCCGCGGGGCCTCGTTGGGGTGCAGCGCGACGGCGGCGTGGACGTCGGCGTGCGCCTCGGCGGTGTCCGCCGCCCACCGGGAGCCCTTCACGTCGCAGCCCACCTGGACCACGGTGGTGACGCCGACGGCCGCGGCCTTCTCCAGGGCCTGTTCGACCGTGCCGTCCTGCATGTCGAGGTGGGTGTGCGAATCGGCCACGGCCACCGCGAGCGGCTCGGGCAGGGGCGGCGGGGCATCCTTGGCACTCATACCGCAGATCCTACGAAAGGCGCGCGTGCCGGACCGTGGGCGGCCCGGTCACGCGCCCCCGGTCACTTGCGGTGGAAGGGGTGCAGGAGATCCGACAGGTGCCAGTGGTGCTCCGGCTTCACGGTGGCGTCGGCCCCGTCGGCCCCGTCCCGGGGAGCGGGCTGCGTGGGCGCGGGCGCGCGGTGCTGGATCATCCCCTGCTGCGCGGACGACACCCGCCCGGCGCGCATGATGCGCACCACGTGTCCGCCGCAGTTGAGGCAGGTGGGCGAGGACAGCGGGGAGGGCACCCGGTCGCCATTGGCCTTGTAGACGACGAATGCCTGGCCCGTGGCGTCTACGTGGTGCTCTATCTCGTACGCCTGCTCCCAGCCATATCCACACCTCATGCACGCGAAGGCATACGCCTCGTGTGCCGTGGTCTCAGCGATCTCACTCATGTGCCGGCTCCTCTTGTCCGCTGGACAAGCTCTTGCGAGCGCTCTTGCGAGCGGGGGCGAAAGGTCCCCGATCCAGGAGACGCCTTTCGCTGCCAAAACGCATCAGGGGCTGTCGAGAGTTGGCGTGGTCTTGGCCTTTCCTAGGGCTGCGTGCTTTTCCCTGCCCCGGTGCGCGGCCTGCGTTTTACTTTTTACGATAGTCCTTTACTGTCCGCGGAGCCCTGACGTGCCGCGTTCTTTGCCGCGACCACCGCGTCGAAGACCTCGCGCTTGGGTAGACCGGTCTCGGCGGCGACGGCCGCGATGGCCTCCTTGCGCCGCTCCCCCGCCTCCTCGCGCACCTGTACGCGCCTGACCAGCTCGGCCGCGTCGAGATCGGCCGGTCCGGTCTCGGGCGCCCCCTCGACCACCACGGTGATCTCGCCGCGCACGCCCTCGGCCGCCCACACCGCGAGGTCCTTCAGCGGCCCGCGCTTGACCTCCTCGTACGTCTTGGTCAGCTCCCGGCACACCGCCGCCCGCCGCTCGGCGCCGAACACCTCGGCCATCGCGGCCAGGGTGTCGTCGAGCCGGTGCGGGGCCTCGAAGTAGACCAGCGTGCGCCGCTCGTCGGCGACCTCGCGCAGGCGGCCCAGGCGCTCGCCGGCCTTGCGCGGCAGGAAGCCCTCGAAGCAGAAGCGGTCCACGGGCAGCCCGGACAGGGCGAGCGCGGTGAGTACCGCGGAGGGGCCCGGCACCGCCGTGACCTTGATGTCCTTCTCGACGCAGGCCGCGACCAGGCGGTAGCCGGGGTCGGAGACCGAGGGCATGCCCGCGTCGGTCACGAGCAGCACCCGGGCGCCGCCTTCGAGGGCCTCGACGAGTTCGGGGGTGCGCGCCGACTCGTTGCCCTCGAAGTAGGACACGACCCGGCCCTGGGTGTGCACGCCGAGCGCCTGGGTGAGCCGGCGAAGGCGCCGGGTGTCCTCGGCGGCGACGACGTCGGCCCGCTCCAGTTCGGCGGCGAGCCGGGGCGGGGCGTCCGCGGTGTCGCCGATGGGGGTGCCTGCGAGTACGAGTGTTCCGGTCACACGAACCATCCTCGCAGCCCGCCGAGGCCCCGGCCGCCGGGCCCGGCCACGGGACTCCCATGGGGGAGTTCCCTACGATGGCGCGGTGACCAGTACTGCGCCACAGACCCTGCCGGGCCACGAAGCCGGGGACGAGCCGCCCTCCTGGCAGCACCGCATGCGCCGGTTCGGCCATGTCGCGCGGCCGAGAACCGGGCTGCGCGAGCGCCTGGTGCCTCCGTTCACCCGGCCGTCCGGGCAGCTGTGGACGGTGCTCGGCATCCCCCCGCTGTGGGCGGCGCGGATCGTGCGCTGGTCGGCGTGGGCGGGACCGCTCCTGGTGACGCTGGTCGCCGGGCTCATGCGGTTCTGGCACCTGGGCGCCCCGCACGCGGTGATATTCGACGAGACGTACTACGCCAAGGACGCCTGGGCGCTCATCAACCACGGCTACGAGGGCGACTGGCCCAAGGACATCGACAAGTCGATCCTGGCCAACCCGGACCTCATCGCGGTGCCGACCGCGCCGGGCTATGTGGTGCATCCGCCGGTCGGCAAGTACCTCATCGGCATCGGCGAGAAGATGTTCGGCTTCACGCCGTTCGGCTGGCGGTTCATGGTCGCGGTGCTCGGCACCCTGTCGGTGCTGCTGCTCTGCCGGATCGGGCGCCGGTTGTTCCGCTCCACGTTCCTGGGGTGCCTGGCGGGCGCGCTGCTCGCGGTCGACGGGCTGCACTTCGTGATGAGCCGCACCGCGCTGCTCGACACGGTCCTGATGTTCTTCGTCCTGGCCGCCTTCGGCTGCCTGCTGGTCGACCGCGACCGTACGCGGGCGAAGCTGGCCGCCGCGCTGCCCGAGGGCGAGGACGGGCAGCTGCGGCCGGACGCGCAGATCGCGGCCACCTTGCGGTTCGGCCTGCGGCCCTGGCGGATCGGGGCCGGGATCATGCTGGGCCTGGCCTGCGGCACCAAGTGGAACGGCCTCTACATCCTGGTCTTCTTCTGCGTGATGGCCGTGCTGTGGGACGCGGGCGCCCGGCGCACCGCGGGCGCGGTCAGCCCCTACCGGGCGGTGCTGCGCCGGGACGCGTTCTGGGCGTTCCTGTCCACGGTGCCGGTCGCGATCGTCACGTACATGGTGTCGTGGACGGGCTGGTTCGTCACCGACAAGGGGTACGGGCGGCACTGGGCGGACGGCCGGGCGGGCCTGTCCCCCGACCACGTCAAGCTGCCGGTCATCGGCACCGTCAACCACCTGCCGCAGTTCGACCTGAGCTGGGTGCCGGCCTCGCTGCGCAGCTTCTGGCACTACGAGACCGAGGTCTACAGCTTCCACGTGGGCCTGACCGAGGGCCACACCTACCAGTCGAACCCGTGGAGCTGGCTGGTCCTGGGCCGGCCCGTCTCGTACTACTACGAGAGCCCGAGCCCCGGCACCGCCGGGTGCCCCGCGAACACGAGCGGCAAGTGCGCCGCCGAGGTCCTCGCGCTCGGGACCCCGCTGCTGTGGTGGGCCGCCTGCTTCGCGATCGGGTACGTCCTGTGGCGCTGGATCTTCCGGCGCGACTGGCGGGCGGGCGCCATCGCGTGCGGCATCGCGGCCGGGTACCTGCCCTGGTTCCTGTACCAGGAGCGGACGATCTTCTTCTTCTACGCGGTCGTGTTCGTGCCGTTCCTGTGTCTGGCGGTGGCGATGATGATCGGCGCGATCATCGGGCCGCCGCAACCGGCGGGCGGCGCGGCCGCACCCGGGGAGCCGGGGCTCGCCCAAGGGGAGCGGCGCCGTGCGGTGGGCGCCATCGCGGCGGGTGTGCTCGTCCTGCTGATCGTGTGGAACTTCGTGTACTTCTGGCCGATCTACACGGGCACGGCGATTCCGCTGGACTCCTGGCGCAACCGGATGTGGCTGGACACCTGGGTGTGACGCCGGTCGCGTTCCGGTAACCGTTCGGACAACTGCCGGCCCCCCTGTCACTGCCGTCCCGTAGAGTCCCTCCCAAGTAACTCCTTGAACACGTTCAAAGGGTTCGGGGGACTCCTGGGGAGGGGAACTGCGGGATGCGCAGTGGAGCGAAGGTCGCCATCGTGGGCGGGGTGTTCGTGGTGGCCGCCGGAGGCGTCGCGTACGGGGGCTACACGCTGCTGGGCGGGGGTGACGACAAGGGGCCCGGCGGTACGCACACGCAGGGCGCGCCCGCGCGCACCGGACCGCCGGGCACGGACGAGATCAAGGAGACCGCCACCGGCTTCCTCGCGGCGTGGGCGAAGGGCGACGCGGCGGGGGCCGCCGCCCTGACCAACAACCAGCAGGCTGCGTCGACCGCGCTGACCGGCTTCCGCGACCAGGCCCACATCACCAACGTGACCGCCACCGCGGGCGCGCCGAACGGGGCGGTCGTCCCGTACACGGTGAAGGCCGACGTCTCCTTCGAGGGAAAGACGGCTCCGCTGTCCTACGCCTCCCAACTGACCGTCGTACGCGGCCAGTCCACGCACAAGGCGCTGGTCGACTGGCAGCCCGCGGTGCTGTACCCGCAGCTGAAGAAGGACGAGCGCCTGGTGACCGACAAGGCGCAGAATCCCGAGATCCAGGCCGTCGACCACAAGGACCGCCCGCTGACCAAGGAGCAGTACCCCTCGCTGGGCGCGATCCTGGACGGGCTGCGCGAGAAGTACGGCGCCAAGGTGGACGGCACGCCGGGCGTCGAGCTCCAGATCCAGGGCAACGGCACCCCGGCCCGCACCCTGCTCACGCTCCAGAAGGGCACCCCGGGCAAGCTGAGGACGACGCTCGACGCGGACGTGCAGGCCGCCGCGGAGAAGGCGGTCAAGGGCTTCGGGGAGTCGTCGGTGGTCGCCGTCAGGCCGAGCACCGGCGAGATCCGGGCGGTGGCGGACAACCGCGCCGACAAGTTCCCGGCCTCGCTCCAGGGCCGGGTCGCGCCCGGCTCCACGATGAAGATCGTCACCTCGGCGATGCTGATCGAGAAGGGCAAGGCCGCCGCGGACAAGCCGGCCGAGTGCCCGGCGAACGCGATGTGGCAGGGCGTCACCTTCCACAACCTGGACAACTTCTCGATGGACGGCCAGCCCTTCTCCAAGAGCTTCGCCCGCTCCTGCAACACCGCCTTCATCAAGCTCGTCGACGACGTGAACGACGACGGCGCGCTGGGGCGCGTCGCGGCCAACTACTTCGGCATCGGCCAGGACTGGAAGATCGGCGTTCCGTCCTTCGACGGCAGCGTGCCCGCCTCGGCCGGCGCCGAGACGGCGGCGGCGTACATCGGTCAGGGCAAGGTGCAGATGAGCCCGCTCGACATGGCCTCGATCGCGGCGACCGCGCAGTCGGGCCGCTTCCGCCAGCCCGTCCTGGTGCCGCAGTCGCTGGACGGCCGCGCGCTCGCCCAGGCCGCGCCGCTGCCGTCGGGCATCGCCGCCCAGCTGCGCGAGATGATGCACATCACCGCGACCGCCTCCTACGGGACGGCGACCGAGGCCATGGCGGGCGTCGGCGGCGCCAAGGGCGCCAAGACCGGCTCCGCGGAGAGGGACGGACAGAACAAGTCGGACAGCTGGTTCACCGGGTACAGCGACGACCTCGCGGCCGCCGCCCTGGTGCAGTCCGGCGGTCACGGCGGCACCGCGGCCGGGCCCATCGTCGCGCAGGTCCTGCGCGCCGGCTGAAACCGTCTCGCATGGCCCGTACACCTACCACTAGCGTGCGGGCCATGAACACTCCGTACGACCCGTCCGACCCGCACGGCCCGTACGGCCCGAGGGGGCGGCGCCCGTGACCCTGACCGTCACCTGCGCCGTGCTGCTCGCGGCTCTTACGCACGCCGGCTGGAACGCGCTCGCCCACCACCTCAAGGACCAGCTGCTCTCGTTCACCCTGATATCGGGCGGCGGCGCGCTGATGGGGCTGCTCGCGCTGCCGTTCGTGCCGGTGCCCGCCGCCGGGGCCTGGCCGTATCTGCTGGTCTCGGCGGCGCTGCACGTCGGCTACATGCTGCTGCTCATGCGGTCGTTCACGCTGGGCGACTTCGGGCAGATGTACCCGATCGCGCGCGGCACGGCCCCGCTGGTGGTCACCGTGCTCGCCGCCGTGTTCGTGCACGAGACGCCGAACGCCTGGCAGGCGGCGGGGGTGGCGGTCGCCTGCGCGGGCCTGGTCGGGGTCGCCCTGTGGGGCATCCGCGGCTCGCGGCCGAACTGGCCGGCCATCCTCGCCGCGCTCGCCACCGGCCTCGCGATCGCCGGGTACACCGTCGTGGACGGCGTCGGGGTGCGCGCCTCGGGCTCCTCCTTCGGCTACATCGCCTGGCTGATGCTCCTGGAGGGCCTGGCCGTTCCCGCCTACGCCCTGTACCGCCTGGGCCCCCGACTGGCCGCTCAGCTGCGCCCGTTCGCGGTCCGCGGGCTGCTCGGGGCGGCGCTCTCGGTCGCCGCGTACGGGCTCGTCCTGTGGGCGCAGACCAGGGCGCCGCTGGCCCCGGTCGCGGCGCTGCGCGAATCGTCGATCATCGTGGGCGCGGCGATCGGCGCCGTCTTCTTCAAGGAGCGCTTCGGCGCCCCGCGGATCGCCGCGGCGGGCCTCCTGGTGGTGGGCATCGGCCTGATGCTGCGGGCGGGTTGACCCCCGGCCCCCGGGGCCGCAGGGGATGACCCCTGGCTCCCGGGGCCACGGGGAGTGAGGGCCGCCCCTCACGCGGCCGCGGGCCTCACTCGCCGTGGGCCAGTCGCTGGAACGCCGTGTTCACGGCGAGCAGCCCGCCGTCCACGCGCAGGGTGGTGCCGGTGATCCAGGACGCGTCGGCGGAGGCGAGGAAGGCGACGGCCGCCGCGATGTCCTCGGGCTCGCCGACCCGGCCGAGCGGATACACCTCGGCGAACCGGTCCAGCCGGTCCTCGCGGCCGTCCCAGGCGGGGGTGCGGACGGTGCCGGGCTGTACGAGGTTGACCCGGACCCCGCGCGGTGCCGCGTCCCCGGCGAGCGTACGGGTCAGCGAGGCGAGGCCCGCCTTGGCGGCGCTGTAGGCGTGGTTGCCGAAGTCCTGGGCGCCGTTGACCGAGCCGATGCTGACGATCGCGCCCCGGCCGGAGGCGGCCAGGTGCGGAAGGGCGGCGCGGGCGCACCGGAAGGCGCCGGTGAGGCTGATGTCGAGGTCGCGGGCCCACTCCTCGTCGTCCTCGTCCTCGAAGCGCTCGGCGTCCGGGCTGCACGAGTAGGCGTTGTTGACCAGGACGTCGAGCCGGCCGAACTCCTCGACGGCGCAGGCGACCGCGGACTCCACCGAAGCCCGGTCGGACACGTCGCAGTGCCGGGCGACGGCGCCCTCCAGCTCAGCGGCGGTGGCCTTCGCGCGCTCCAAGTCGACGTCGGCGACCAGGACTTGGGCCCCCTCGGCGGTCAGTCTGCGCGCGACGGCGGCGCCGATGCCGCGTCCCGCTCCGGTGATCAGTGCCGTGTGTCCCGCGAAGCGCGCCGCGGTCGTGGCCGTCTGAGGTTGCGTCATACGGTCGAACGTAGCGCCCGCACCAGGGCCTGGGTACGGGGATCGGCGGTGACGCCCTTCTGGAGCCCGTTGGTCACGTAGCCGAACGCGATCCCCGACTCGGGATCGGCGAAGCCCAGCGAGCCGCCGCGGCCGGGGTGGCCGAAGGATCCGGGTGCGAGCAGCGGCGACGCCGGGCCGTGCAGCATGTAGCCGAGCCCGAAGCGGGTGTTCACGACCAGCACCCGGTCCGGGCCCGCGCTCTCCTCGGTACGGGCCAGGGTGAGCGTGGCGGGCGCGAACAGCCGCTTCCCGCCGTCCACTTCACCGATGGTCGAGGCGTAGAAGCGGGCCAGCGCGCGGGCGGTGGAGACGCCCGCGGAGGCGGGGAGTTCGGCGCGGCGGTAGGCGGGGTCGTTCTCGTCCGGCAGCGGGTCGATCGCGCCGAACGCGCGCCGGGTCAGCGAGTGCGGGTCCTGGTAGGCCTGCGCGACGGCGCGCTTGGGCCGGAGCCGCAGCCCGCCCTCGCCCTCGGGCGCCTCCACCGGGCCGACCCGGCCCACCCGGTGCGCCTCGGTGTCCGGCACGCCCAGCCAGAAGTCCAGGCCGAGCGGCCCGGCCATCTCCTCGGCGACCCAGCGGCCGATGGTGCGTCCGGTGACCCGCCGCACCAGCTCGCCGAGCAGCCAGCTGTAGGTCTGCGCGTGGTAGCCGTGCGCGGTGCCGGGCTCCCAGAACGGCGCCTGCGCGGCCACCGCGGCCGGGCCCGACTCGCCGTCGGCGGCCTGGGCGGGGGTCAGCAGGGCGTCCAGGGCGGGCACCCCGGCCCGGTGCGCGAGCAGGTGCCGCACCAGGGTGCGCTCCTTGCCGCGGGCCTTGAACTCGGGCCAGTACGTCGACACGGGGGCGTCCAGGTCCAGGCGGCCGCGCTGGTGCAGGAGGAGGGGGACGGCGGCGGCCACGCCCTTGGTGGCCGAGCGGACGATCTGGGCGGTGTCCAGCGCCCAGGGGGCGGGGCCGTCCACGTCCTTCGTGCCGGCCCACAGGTCGACGACCTTGTGCCCGTCCCGGTAGACGGCCACGGCCGCGCCGTGTTCGCCCCGCTGCTCGAAGTTGCGCACGAAGGCGTCCTTCACCGGTTCGTAGCCCGGTGCCACGGCGCCCTGTACGTCGACCACGATCCGTCTCCCCACGCTGCCCGGGCGCCACCCTGACGCCCCCCACCATGGTGCCCGACCCCCATCCCCTGGGGCTCCGCCCCAGCCCCGGGACCCCCGTGAAGCCCCTGGGGCTCCGCCCCAGACCCCGATCGCGCCTGAACGGCGCTCGTCCTCAATCGCCGGACGGGCTGAGGATGCTGATGCTGACCAGCACCGGTGCTGCTTAGGGGCGCGGGGAACTGCGCGAGAAGCGAGCACGGTCCGCGGATCGAAGGGGGTTCAAGGGGCGCGGGGAACTGCGCGAGCAACCCCGCACGGCCGCGAGCCGAAAGCGGGGTCAGGGGCGCGGGGAACTGCGCGAAAAGGGTGCTGGGTCAGTTGGGGGTGGGGAGCGGGGCCGACGACGGGTCGAAGCCGAACGGCAGTTCAAGGCGGTGCGCACGCATGAGGGCCTCGTCGGACAGGATGTCCACCGTGGGCCCGTCCGCCGAGATGACCCCCTCACTGAGGATCACCGCCCGCCCGCACAACTCCAGCGCGTACGGCAGATCATGCGTGACCATGAGCACCGTGACGTCCAACCCCCGCAGAATGTCCGCGAGTTCGCGCCGCGAGGCGGGGTCGAGGTTGGAGGAGGGCTCGTCCAGGACGAGGATCTCCGGCGACATCGCGAGCACCGTCGCGACGGCGACCCGGCGCCGCTGCCCGAAGGACAGGTGGTGCGGCGGCCGGTCGGCGTACTCGGCCATCCCGACCCGGGCGAGCGCGTCGCGCACCCGCTCCTCCAGTTCCGCCCCGCGCACCCCGGACGCCGCCGGGCCGAAGGCGACGTCCTCGCGGACGGTCGGCATGAAGAGCTGGTCGTCGGGGTCCTGGAAGACGATGCCGACCCGGCGCCGGATCTCGGCGAGGTTGCGCTTGGCGACCGGCAGCCCGGCGACCGTCACGGAGCCGGCGCCGCCTTCGAGGATGCCGTTGAGGTGGAGCACCAGCGTGGTCTTGCCCGCGCCGTTGGGTCCGAGCAGCGCGACCCGCTCGCCGCGCGCCACGGTCAGGTCGACGCCGAACAGCGCCTGGTGGCCGTCGGGGTAGGCGAAGGCGAGCCCGGACACTTCGAGCGAGGGGACGTTCACGGCAGTCACAGGATCCACCCAAGCAGACAGACGGCGAGCGCCGTCACGGGGAGGGCGACGGCCCGCGTCCACTGCGCGCGGGTCGCCGTCACCTCGTCGATCACCGGCATGGCCCCGGCGTAGCCGCGGCTGACCATCGCGAGATGGACGCGTTCGCCGCGTTCGTAGGAGCGGATGAACAGCGCCCCGGCCGACTTGGCGAGGACCCCCCAGGAGCGCACCCCGCGCGCCTCGAAACCGCGCGAGCGGCGGGCGATGGACATCCGCCGCATCTCGTCGGTGATCACGTCCCCGTACCGGATCATGAAGGACGCGATCTGGACGAGGAGCGGCGGCAGCTTGAGGCGCTGGAGGCCGAGCAGCAGGGCGCGCAGTTCGGTGGTGGAGGCGAGGATCACGGAGGCGGCCACGCCGAGGGTGCCCTTGGCCAGGACGTTCCAGGCGCCCCAGAGCCCGTTCTCGCTGAGGGAGAGTCCGAGCGCGTGCACCTGCTCGCCGGGCACGACGAACGGCATGAGCACGGCGAACGCCACGAACGGGACCTCGATGAGCAGCCGCTTGAGCAGGTACCCGGCCGGGAGGCGGGCCGCGCGCGCGACGAGGCCCAGCAGCACCGCGTACAGCGCGAAGGCCCACATCGCCTCGCGGGGCGTGGACACCACGACGACCACGAACAGGAACACCGCGGCGAGCTTGCAGTGCGGGGGCAGCTCGTGGACGGGCGAGCGGCCGTGCCGGTAGAGCCGGTGGGAGTGGCCCGCGCCCATGTCAGACGGCTTCCGGGGAGCGCTCGGGTGCGGGCTCCTGCGTACGGCGGCGGCGCACCGCCCAGAACACGCCGCTGCCCACGGCCACCGTGACGCCCACGCCGATCACTCCGGCCAGGCCGCCGGACAGGCGCGCGTCGCGCACGTCCTTGACGGAGTAGTCGGCGAGCGGCGAGTCGGAGCTGGCGTGCTGCGTGGTCTTGGCGTCGATGCCCTTGTCGTGGGCGACCTTCTCCAGGCCGTCGGGGCTGGCGGAGGCGTAGAAGGAGACGAATCCGGCGAGCACCAGCGCGGTGACGATGCCGATGCCCCACACCTTCTTCGTCGACCCGGTGCGCGTCTTGGCGCGGGCCGCGGCCGGGGCGGCCGGGGCATCGACGAGCGCGCCGCCGACCCGCAGCTTGAGCGGCGCGGTCAGGCCGCGGGCCCCGTGCACGAGGTCGGGGCGTACGGCGATGACGGCGCCCACGGTGAGCGCGGTGATGACGGCCTCGCCGATGCCGATGAGGAGGTGCACGCCGACCATCGCGGTGAGCACCTTGGTGATCGGCACGTCGGTGGTGCCGCCGAGCGCGTAGATCGCGGTGAAGACGAGGGCGGCGGCCGGGACGGAGAGGAGCGCGGCCACGAAGGAGGCGGCGGTCACCGAGCGGCGGGTGCGGGGCAGCACCTTCACCAGGGTGCGGAACAGGACGTGGGCGACGACGGTCGTGGTGATCGCCATGTCGGTGATGTTGACGCCGAGCGCGGTGAGGCCGCCGTCGGCGAAGAGGATGCCCTGCATGAGCAGGACCACGGACACGCACAGCACGCCGGTGTACGGCCCGACCAGGATCGCGGCGAGCGCGCCGCCGAGCAGATGCCCGCTGGTGCCGGCCGCGACGGGGAAGTTCAGCATCTGCACGGCGAAGATGAACGCGGCGACGAGCCCGGCGAGCGGCGCCGTCTTCTCGTCCAGCTCGCGGCGCGCCCCGCGCAGGCTGACGGCGACGGCCGCCGCGGCGACGACGCCTGTGACGGCCGATACAGGTGCGTTGATGAATCCATCGGGTACGTGCATGGGTGGACTCCGTTTTCCCGTGGCGCCCTCTTCCCTGCGCGGCATGCGCAGAACCGTTTGATGATAGTGCCCTGTTGCGAACTCCTTGCAAGAGCGGTCAAGCATCAGATGGCAAGCCGACTCACTGGGGGTTTACCTGAAAAATATGGGACATTTGATAGCAAATAGCGCGACCCGGTATTCATTCAGCACCCAGCGTGAGGAGCGACCGATGTCCGCCGCCGATGAGGACCACGCCGAGGACCACGCCGACCGCCGCTCCGTCGAGGACCACGCCCGGGCCCGGGTCGTCACTGACGCCCCGCTCTCCAACCCCGTCCCGGTGGCCCTGCGCTACGACCCGGCCGACGCCCCCGGCACGGTCTGCTTCGCCTTCCCCGGCGGCAACGAGTGGCTCTTCCCGCGCGACCTCCTGGAGTCGGGCCTGCGGGCCCCCGCCCGCCGCGGCGACGTGGAGGTGTGGCCCTGCGGCCGGGCCCAGACGGTCCTGGAGTTCCACTCGCCCCAGGGGGTCGCGGTGGTGCAGTTCGACAGCTCGCCCCTGGTCCGCTTCCTGCGCCACACGTACGCGACCGACGCCCGGGCGGCCCCGTCCCCTGCGGGCCGCCACCGCTGAGGCCCGCCGCCCGCGCCCCCGCACACGCGCCGGCCCCCCGTGCGCGGTGCGCACGGGGGGCCGGGGGGCGCCAGCGGTCCCGTCCCCACAGGCCGTTGGCGTCGGGCCGGGACCCTCGGCCGCTCAGCTCGGGTCCCGGCGTTCGGGGAGGCGGGGTCAGACCCGCGCCAGCTCGGGGCGGTCGTCCAGGTCGCCGTCGCGCTCGGCGTCCTGGTGCCGGCGCAGGCCCTCGCCCTCGACGTCGACGTTCGGCAGCACCCGGTCCAGCCAGCGCGGCAGCCACCAGGCCTTCGCGCCGAGCAGCGCCAGCACCGCGGGCACGATCGCCATGCGGACGATGAACGCGTCGAAGAAGACCGCGATCGCGAGGCCGAAGCCGATCATCTTGATCATTTGCTCGCTGGAGCCGATGAAGCCGGAGAAGACCGCGATCATGATGACGGCGGCGGCCGTCACCACCCGGGCGCCGTGCTTGAACCCGGTGACGATCGCCTGCCCCGGCCGCTCGCCGTGGACGTACGCCTCGCGCATCCGCGTGACCAGGAAGACCTCGTAGTCCATCGCGAGACCGAAGACCACGCCCACCATGAAGATCGGCATCATGGACATGATCGGGCCGGTCTGCTGCACGCCGAACAGCGAGCCGAGCCAGCCCCACTGGAAGACCGCGACGACCGCGCCGAGGGCCGCGACCACCGAGAGCAGGAAGCCGAGGGCCGCCTTCAGCGGGACCAGGACCGAGCGGAAGACCACCATCAGGAGCAGGAAGGCGAGACCGACGACCAGGGCCAGGTAGGGCAGCAGGGCGTCGTTCATCTTCTGCGAGAAGTCGATGTTCATCGCGGTGGAACCGGTCACCAGGAGCTTGGCCCCGGTGTCGGCCTTGAGCGTGCTGCCGGTGTCCCGGATCGAGTGGACCAGGTCCTCGGTCTGGGTGGAGGACGGCTTGGACTTCGGTATGACCGTGATGGTCGCGGTGTCGTTGCCGGTGTCCTTGTTGAACATCGGGGGCATCACCGGACCGACGTCCGGCAGCTTCTTGATCGCGTCGACCGTCTTGTCGGCCGCGGCCTGCGGGTCCTTGCTGCCCTTGCCGTCGACGACAACCATGAGCGGCCCGTTGAAGCCGGGACCGAAGCCCTCCGACAGCGTGTCGTAGGCGCGGCGCTGGGTGGTGGAGGTGGGCTGCGAGCCGTCGTCGGGCAGGCCCATCTGGAGCGAGCTCGCGGGCAGCGCGATCGCGCCCAGGCCGATGACGCCGACGAGCAGCACCCACACCGGCTTGCGCAGCACGAAGCTCGCCCAGCGGGTGCCCATGTTCGGCTTGCCCTCGGCGGTCTTCTCGCCCTGCACATGCGTCTTGCGCGCCTTGCGGCCGAGCACGCGCTTGCCGGCGAAGCCGAGCAGCGCGGGGATGAGGGTGAGCGCGATGAGGACGGCGATGACGACCGTGCCGGCCGCGGCCGCGCCCATCTTGGTGAGCATCGGGATGTTGACGACGGCGAGGCCGACCAGCGCGATGACCACGGTCAGACCGGCGAACACCACGGCGGATCCGGCCGTGCCCACGGCCCGTCCGGCGGCCTCCTCGCGCTCCCGGCCCTCGGCGAGCTCGGCCCGGTAGCGGGAGACGATGAACAGCGCGTAGTCGATGCCGACCGCGAGCCCGATCATCATCGCGAGCGTGGACGTGGTGGACCCGAGGTCGAGCACGTTGGCCAGCGCCGTGATGGTGGAGACGCCGATGCCGACGCCGATGAGCGCGGTGAGCAGCGGAAGCCCCGCCGCCACCAGCGAGCCGAAGGTGATCACCAGGACGAGGCCCGCGATGACCACGCCGATGATCTCGCCCGAGCCGGTCTCCGGCATGGCCTGGAGCGCGTCACCGCCGATCTCCACCGTGAGCCCGGACGCCTTCGCCGCGTCACCGCTCTTCTTGAGCGCGTCGCGGGTGTCGTCGGTGAGCTGCATCGCGTTGGCCTTGTACGACACCTGGACGTACGCGATGGGACCCTGGCCGTTCTGCGAGACGGCGTGGGCGGTGAACGGGTCGGTCACCGAGGCGATCTGGTCGGAGCCCGCCTTCAGGCCCGCGACGGTCTTCTCGACCGCGGCCTTGTTGGCGGGGTCGGCCATCTTCTGGCCTTCGGGCGCCTTGAAGACGATCCGGGCGGTGGCGCCGTCCGCGGTCGCGTTCGGGAACCGCTCCTTGAGCAGGTCGAAGGCGCGCTGCGCCTCGGTGCCCGGGATCGAGAACGAGGAGGAGGTGGCGGTGGTGGCGGAGGCTGCGCCGAACCCGGCGAGGGCGAGCAGCGCCACCCACACCAGGGCGACGTAGCGGCGGCGCCGGAAGGCGAACCTGCCTAGGCGGTAGAGGAACGTGGCCACGAGGGCGTACTCCCGGTCAAGTCGTATGGAACCAGCAGGGCATGGGGAATCAGCCCGACGACGAGAGCGGCGTGCGTCAGGTGGGGCGGGTACTGCGCGGGGAGGCCGGGCGGGGTGCCTAGCGGGGGTCGCCGAGGGCGGGGAGGACCACGGCGTCGAAGTAGTCGGCGAGGAAGGCCTGGTCGACCGGCCGGTCCTCGATGAACTGCCGGGCGGCGAAGGCGCCGACCATCATGTGTACGACATAGGGGAGCGCGCGGTTGTCCGCTCTGACCTCGCCGCGTTCCACCGCGCGCCGCAGCACCGTGTCGAGGCCGGTGATCTCCGGCTCGATCAGCACTTCGCGCAGCGCCTGGTGGAGTTCGGGATGGTCGTGGACGGCCCGCATCAGACCCCGCATCAGCGCGGAGTCCTTCTCCATCTGACAGTCGTCCTCACGGGCGACCATCGCCTGGAAGTCGCCGCGCAACGAGCCGGTGTCGATCTCGGCGAGAGAGACCGGCTTGTTGTGCCGCAGGGCGCGCGCCACCAGCTCCGGCTTGCTCCCCCACTGGCGGTAGAGGGTGGCCTTGCTGGATCGGGTGCGGGTGGCGACGGCGTCCATGGTGAGGGCGTCGTAACCGACCTCGCGCAGCAGGTCGAGCACGGCTTCGTGGAGCTCGGCCTCGCGTTCCGGGGTGAGCCTGCCTGCCATGATCGACCTCCTTTCCTGTGCGTACCGTACGAAGGTAACCCCGCCCACAAGCGAAACGAAATCGTTTCGCTTGTGTCGTCGACCACAGGTGTCGGAACGGAATAAAGCGCTCCTACGAGTTGCCGCGGCCCCCTCGCGCGGAAAGCATTGGGGGGTGAGTGACGACGCCGCGTACCTCCGGTTCCCGCATCTGCACGACGACTTGCTCTGCTTCGCCGCCGAGGACGACCTCTGGGTCGCCCCGCTGGTGCCCGCCGGGCACAGCCCCTCGCGCGCCTGGCGGGTCACCGTCGACCGCACCAAGGTCGGCCACCCCCGCTTCTCGCCCGACGGCAGCCAGATCGCGTACACGACCTGGCGCAGCCTCGACCCGGAGATCCATCTGGCCCCGGTGAGCGGCGGCCCGGCCCGCCGGATCGGGTACTGGGGGTCCTCCGACACCCGGGTGTGCGGCTGGACGCCCGACGGCCACATCCTCGCGGTGTCCTCGCACGGGCAGCCGTTCTCGTACTTCTCCTGGGCCTACAGCGTGCCCACCGACGGCTCCCCCGGCGGAAAGCTCCCCTGGGGCCCGGTCTCCGACATCGCCGTCACCGATGTGGACGGCGAGCGGCGCACCCTGCTGCTCACCGGAAAGCCGCCGCACGAGCCGGCCGCCTGGAAGCGCTACCGGGGCGGGGCCACCGGCCGGCTGTGGCTGCACGGCGAACGGCTGCTCGCCGACATCGGCGGCCACCTGGACTCGCCGATGTTCGTGGACGGCCGCATCGCCTTCCTCTCCGACCACGAGGGCGTCGGCAACCTGTACTCCTGCCGGCCCGACGGCGGCGACCTGACCCGGCACACCGACCACGACTCCTTCTACGCCCGGCACGCCTCCAGCGACGGCCGCCGGGTCGTCTACCAGTGCGCGGGCGACCTGTGGATCGTCGACGCCCTCACCCCCGACTCGGTCCCGCGCAAGCTGGACGTACGCCTGGGCGGGCCGCGCGCGGGGCGGCGCAGCTACCAGGTCCCGGCCGCCAACCACGTGGACGCGCTGTCCGTCGACACCACCGGCCGGGCCAGCGCCGTCGTGGTGCGCGGCAGCCTGTACTGGCTCACCCACCGCGACGGCCCGGCCCGCACCATCGCCGACACCCCGGGGGTCCGGGTCCGGCTGCCCGAGATGCTGGGCAGCGGCGGCCAGGTCGCCTACATCACGGACGCGGACGGCGAGGACGCGGTCGAGATCGCCTTCCTGCCGCGCGCCAGCGGTGAGCGCGCGCCGCGGCGGCTGGCGGCGGGCGAGCTCGGCCGGGTGCAGGAGATGGTGTCCGACCCCGACGGCGAACGGCTGGCGATCGCCTCGAACGACGGCCGCCTGCTGCTCCTCGACGTGACGGAGGAGTCCACCGGCGAGGTCACCGAGCTCATCACCTCGCTCAACGGACCGGTCCGCGACCTCGCCTTCTCCCCCGACGGGGCCTGGCTGACCTGGTCGCACCCGGGCATCGGCCGCTCGCTGCGGCAGATCAAGATGGCCCGCATCGCGGGGCCCGGCGCCCGCACCGTCGTGGACGTCACCAACGGCCGCTTCGAGGACGAGAACCCGGTGTTCACCAGCGACGGCCGCTATCTGGCGTTCCTGTCCTGGCGCGGCTTCGACCCGGTGTACGACGTGCACACCGGCGACCTCTCCTTCCCGCTGGGCTGCCGCCCCTACCTCGTACCGCTCAACTCGGCGACGCCGTCCCCGTTCGCGCTCTCCCCGGACGGGCGGCCCGCGGCGGGCGGCCTTGACCCGCTGGACGACTCGGCCGACGGCACGGTGACGGTCGAGGTGGAGGGCCTGGAGAGCCGGGTCACCCCGTTCCCGGTCTCGGCCTCCAAGTACTCCGCCCTGTACCCGGTCTCCGGCGGCGGTCTGGTCTGGCTGCGCTGGCCCATCTCGGGCGCCCTCGGCGAGACCTTCGCCAACCCGGCCGACACCTCGGGCCGCCCCACCCTGGAGCACTTCAACATCTCCAAGGCCCGCAGGACCGAACTGGTCGAGCACCTCGACTACTTCGCGGTCAGCGGCGACGGCAGCCGCCTGGTGGTCGTGGACGAGGGGGAGCTGCGCGCGGTCCCCTCCACCGAGTCGGGCGACAACGACTCGACGGTCTACCTCGACCTGCGCCGCATCCTGCACGACGTCGACCCGGCCCTGGAGTGGCGCCAGGCCTACGACGAGGCGGGCCGCATCATCCGCTCCTACTTCTGGGAACCGCAGATGTGCGGCATCGACTGGTCGGCGGTCCTCGACCAGTACCGGCCGCTGGTCGAACGGGTCGCGTCCCCCGACGAGTTCGCGGACCTGCTGCGCGAGGTCCTCGGCGAACTGGGCACCTCGCACGCCTATGTCACCGCCGCCCGCCGCAACGAGGGACCCCCGCACTACCAGCGCGCCCAGGGCCTGCTCGGCGCCAACCTGGTCTGCCGGGACGGGAGTTGGCAGATCCGGCGCATCCTGCCCGGCGACTCCTCCGACTCCAAGGCGCGCTCACCCCTGGCGGGCGCGGGCATCCGCGAGGGCGCGGTCCTCACCCACGTCGACGGCCGCCCCGTCGACCCGGTCACGGGCCCCTACCCGCTCCTCGCGGGCGCGGGCGGCACCACGGTCGAGCTGACCTTCCAGCCCGCCGAGGGCGAGGGCCGGGCGCGCCGGGTGGCGGTGGTCCCGCTGGTGGACGAGCGGCCCCTGCGCTACCAGGACTGGGTGGCCAAACGCCGCGAGGTGGTACGGGAGTTGAGCGGCGGCAAGTGCGGCTATCTCCACATCCCCGACATGGGCGGCTCGGGCTGGGCCCAGTTCAACCGCGACCTGCGCCTTGAGGTGAGCCGCCCGGCGCTGATCGTGGACGTACGCGGCAACGCGGGCGGCCACATCAGCGAGCTGGTGGTGGAGAAGCTGACCCGCCGCATCCTCGGCTGGGACCTCACCCGCAACGCGCAGCCGGTCTCGTACGCCTCCAACGCCCCCCGGGGCCCGGTGGTCGCCCTCGCCGACGAGGCGACCTCCTCGGACGGTGACATGATCACCGCGGCCTTCCGGCTCCTGAAGCTGGGCCCGGTGGTGGGCCAGCGCACCTGGGGCGGCGTGGTCGGCATGACGGGCCGTCACACCCTGGGCGACGGCACGGTGATCACCGTGCCGATGAACGCGGCGTGGTTCGACGAGTACGGGTGGTCCGTGGAGAACCACGGGGTCGAGCCGGACCTGGAGATCCTGCGCACGCCGCTGGACTGGGCGGAGGGCCGCCACGCCCAGCTCGACGACGCGGTCCGCCTCGCCCTGGACCTCCTCCACCTCCACCCCGCCTCCCTCCCCCCCGGCTACACCACCACCCCCAACCGCCAACGCCCCAAACTGCCCCCGAGGGAGCAGCCCTTGTAACCCTGCCCGGCATGGGCACCCTCAGCCCGTCCGGCGTCTGAGGACGAACACCGTTCAGGCGCGAACCGGGGTCTGGGGCGGAGCCCCAGGGGCCCTAGCAGGGTCGTGCTGGCCCGCACAGGCACCCTCAGCCCGTCCGGCGTTTGAGGACGAGCGCCGTTCAGGCGCGATACGGGGTCTGGGGCGGAGCCCCAGGAACGCCCTTCACCCCCGGAGGGTCTAGGGAAGGGGCGGGGTGGGGAGAGACCGGGCCGCCTCATCGGCCGCACCCCCCGCCCCCACAAGCCCCCGCCCCACCCCGGAGAGCCGCGGCTCGAACCGCCGCATCTCCCGCGCCCCCACCGCTCCGATGACCCCCGGCAGGTACCCCCGCACGGACTGCATCCCCCGCAACCACCACTGCGCGTACACGTGCGACGACCGCCGCTCGATCCCGGCGACGATCCGGTCGACGGCCGGCCCGAGCGGATACGTCCGGTTGGAGGGCCAGGGCAGCCGCGAGCGCAGCTCGCGCATGACGTCGTCCTGGTCCGCCCCCCGCACCATGTCCGTGTCGGTCCACGACAGGTACCCGACCCCGACCCGCACCCCCTTGTAGCCCACCTCCGCGCGCAGGCTGTGCGCGAACGCCTCGACCCCGGACTTGGAGGCGCAGTACGCCGTCATCATCGGCGCGGGCGTGATCGCGGCGAGGGAGGCGATCTGGAGGAAGTACCCGCGCGACTCCATCAGGACGGGCAGGAAGGCGCGCGCGGTGACGGCCCCGCCGATCAGGTTGACCTCGATGACCCGGCGCCAGGCGTCGGGGTCGGAGTCGACGAAGGGCCCGCCGGAGGCGACGCCCGCGTTGGCGACGACGATGTCGACCTTCCCGAACCGCTCCTTGACCTCGCCCGCGACCCGCGCCATCGCCGCGTGGTCGGTGACGTCCGCGTACCAGGACTCGGCCTCGCTGTGCAGCCGGGCCGCGACCTGCTTCAGCTCGTCGGGTTCGAGGCCGACGAGGGCGACCTTGGCGCCGCGCGCCGACAGCTTGCGGGCGAGGAGTTCCCCGACGCCCCGCGCGGCGCCGGTGACGACCGCGACCTGCCCTTCCAGACTGACCCTGCTCATACGGCACGCTCCTCGGCTGCGGTGGCGGTGGCGGCGGCCGGGGCGACGAGATGCGTGGCCACCAGCGCGCGGATCTTCTCGGTGATGAACTCGGGCGCCTCGATGGGCGTCATGTGCCCGACGCCGGTGAGCACGTCGAGCGAGCGGCAGTCGGGCAGTCCGGCCGCGATCCGGCGGGCGTGCACCGGCGGGGTGAGCCGGTCCGCGCTGCCCGCCACGACGGCGGTGGGCATGTCCAACTTCCGTACCAGCAGGCCGAGTTCGAGCTCGGCGAGCACGTGCGACCAGGCCTGGCGCACCCCGCGCGGGCACGCGTGCACGATGCGGGCGCACGCGTCGACCTTGTCGGGAGCCGCCCCGGGTCCCATCGTCGCGTACCGCAGGACCTTCCGGGCGAGCGGGGTGACGGGGCCGAGCGGGGCCCCCGATCCCAGGACGCGCCGGGTGAGACCGGTCCGCAGCCGCCCGGCCCGCAGCGGCACCACCCGGGACTCGGCGACCAGGCGCGAGGCGCCCGTGCTGCACAGCAGGACGGCCGCCGCGTGCTCGCGCAGAGCGGGCCGCCCGGCGGCCGCCATGAGGGTCATGCCGCCCATGGAGTGCCCGGCGAGCACCGCCCGCTCCCCGGGCGCGAGCGTCGCGCCGAGCACCGCTTCGAGGTCGTCGGCGAGCACCTCGGTGGAGCAGACCTCGAAGGCGGCCGTACGCCCGTGGCCGCGCTGGTCGTAGGCGATGACCCGGCACTGACCGGCCAGCGCCCGGATCTGGGCGGCCCAGAACGCGGTCGAGCAGGTCCAGCCGTGCGCGAGGACGACGGCGGGCGCGTCCGCGGGCCCGTGCACCTCGACGTGCAGCGCGGTGCCGTCGGCGGACACGGCGCTCAGCTCGCGCCCGCCCGCGGGCGGCGCGTACGCCCCGTGCCGTGCGGCCCCGGCCCGGCTCACGCGGACACCGCCGCTTCCTCGCCCGCGGCGTCGAGGGCGGACTCGGCCCCGGCCGCCCGGGCGCGTACGACCTCGTACTCCGCCAGGTCCACCTCGCGGGTCGCGCGGCGGAACTCGCCGGTGGTGCCCGGCCAGACCGTGGTGTTGCGGCCGGCCGCGTCGAGGTACCAGCTGGTGCAGCCGCCGGTGTTCCACACGGTGCGCTTCATGCGTTCCTGCACCCGCCGGTTCCAGGCGCCGACGGCGGAGGGCCGGGCGGCGAGCGCGACCCGGCCGCCGAGCACGTTCAGCTGGCGCAGGTAGTCGGCCAGGTAATTGAGCTGGGACTCGATCATCAAGATCATGGAGGAGTTCCCGAGGCCGGTGTTGGGCCCGATGATGGTCATCCAGTTGGGGAACCCGGCCGCGGTCGCCCCGCGCAGCGACCGCATGCCGTCCTTCCACGACTCGGCGAGCGTGTGCCCCTCCGCGCCGACGACGCGGTCGGCGATCGGCATGTCCGTGACGTGGAACCCGGTGCCGAAGATGATCGCGTCGACCTCGGCCTCGGTGCCGTCGGCGGCCACGACCGTGGAGCCGCGCACCTCGGCGAGGCCGGAGGCGACGACGTCCACGTTGGGCTCGGCGAGCGCCGGATAGTACGAGCTGGACAGCAGGATCCGCTTGCAGCCGATCCGGTAGTCGGGTGTCAGCCGGGCCCGCAGCTGCGGGTCCTTGATGGCGCGGGCCATGTTGGACTTGGCGATGGACTCGACGAGCCCGAGCTCGTTGGGCCGCTTGGTGAACGCGCTGACCTGCAACTCCCTTATCCCCCACAGGAGTCCGCGCCGGGCGGCGCCGGTGAAGGGGAGCTGTCGGTGCAGCCAGCGCTCGACCGGGGTGATCGCGCGGTCCATGCGCGGCATGACCCAGGGCGGCGTCCGCTGGAAGAGAGTGAGCCGCCCGACCTCGGGCTGGATGGAGGGCACGATCTGGATCGCCGAGGCGCCCGTGCCGACCATGGCGACGCGCTTGCCGCGCAGGTCGTAGTCGTGGTCCCAGCGCGCGGAGTGGAACACCTTGCCGGGGAAGGAGGCGAGCCCGGGGATCTGGGGCATCTTGGGATCGGAGAGCGGCCCGGTGGCCGAGACGACGACGTCGGCGGTGAGCGTGGCCCCGTTGCCGACCTCGATCTCCCACCACAGCCGCTCGGCGTCCCAGCGCATCATCATCACCTCGTGGTCGAGGCGGATGTGGGGCCGCAGCCCGAAGACGTCGGCGACGTGCTCCAGATAGGCGCGGATGTGCTCCTGCCCGGAGAAGGTGCGGGGCCAGTCGGGGTTGGGCGCGAAGGAGAAGGAGTAGAGGTGGGAGGGTACGTCGCAGGCGCACCCGGGGTAGCTGTTGTCGCGCCAGGTGCCGCCGACGGAGCCTGCCCGCTCCAGGACGACGAAGTCGGTGATCCCCTCGCGGCGCAGCCGGACCGCCGCCCCGAGCCCGCCGAACCCCGACCCGACCACCGCCACACGTACATGCTCGCGCTGGGCCATGCCACCCGCCTCCACGATCGGTCCCGCAATGTTGCCAGCAATCACTGGCACTGTTGGGAGGGTAGAGCAGTCACATACCGAGCGGTAGGGGTGCGGGCGGGGAAAGTTACCGGCGGTACAACTCGCTCCGGCGGGACGCCGGGCACCGCATAGGCTGACGGGGTGGCAGAAGACCAGGCAAGTGAGGGTGCCCGCGCGAACGGTACGCCGGGGCGGGGCGAGCCCGCGGGCGGTGTCCGCGAGTACCGCATGTCGGAGCTGGCCCGGAAGGCCGGCATCACCGAACGCACCCTGCGCTTCTACCGCGAGCGCGGCCTGATCCCGCCGCCGCGCCGCGAGGGCCGCATCGCCTGGTACGACGACCACCACCTGGCCCGCCTGCGCACCATCTCGGCGCTCCTGGAGCGCGGCCACACGCTGTCCGGCATCGCCGACCTCACCTCGGCCTTCGAGTCCGGCCGCGACGCGGGCGAGGCGCTCGGCCTGGTGGAGCCCACCGAGGAGACCCCGGTGCGACTGACCCCCGAGGCGCTGGCCGACCACTTCGCGGGCGAGGTGACGCCCGAGAACCTGGCGGCGGCGCTGGACCTCGGCTACCTGGCCGTCTCCGGCGAGGAGATCGTCCACATCAGCCGCCGCCTCCTGGACGTCTCGGCCTCCCTGGTCCGCGAGGGCGTCCCGCTGGCGGCGGTGCTCGCGGCGGGCCGCGAGGTGCGCGAGCACGCCGACGCGCTGGCCGCCCTGTTCACCGACCTCCTGCGCACGCACGCCTCCGCGCAGGACACCGAACGCCTGCGCCCGCTGGCCAAGGCGGTGGTGGACGCGGAACTGTCGCTCGCCCTGGACCGGCGCCTGACACAGGAACCCTGAGCGGGACGACCCGCGCGGCTAGAGCTCGTACACGACGGTGACCGGAGCATGGTCGGACCACCGCTCGCCGTGGGTCGCGGCCCGCTCCACGAACCCCTTCACGGCCCGCTCGGCGAGGCCGGGCGTGGTGACCTGGTAGTCGATCCGCCAGCCCGTGTCGTTGTCGAAGGCGCGGCCCCGGTAGGACCACCACGAGTACGGGCCCTCGACGTCCGGGTGCAGCGCGCGCACCACGTCGACGTAACCGCCGTCGGCGGCGTCGAAGACGCGCGACATCCAGGCGCGCTCCTCGGGCAGGAACCCGGAGTTCTTCTTGTTGCCCTTCCAGTTCTTGAGGTCGGCCTCCTGGTGGGCGATGTTCCAGTCGCCGCAGACGACGACCTCGCGGCCGTCGGCGGCGGCCCGCACCCTCAGCTCCTTCAGGTACTCCAGGAACTCAGTCATGAAGCGGATCTTCTCGTCCTGCCGCTCGGTGCCGACCTCGCCGGAGGGAAGGTAGAGCGAGGCCACGGTCACGCCGGGCAGGTCCGCCTCGACGTAGCGCCCGCTGCCGTCGAACTCCGCGCTCCCGAAGCCGGTCCGCACCCGGTCCGGCTCGCGCCGGGTGAGCAGCGACACACCGGCCCGGCCCTTGGCGGCGGCCGGGGCGTGCACGGCGAACCAGCCCTCCGGGGCGCCCGCCTCGGCAGGCAGCTGGTGGGGCTCGGCCCGCACTTCCTGCAGGCAGACGACGTCCGCCTCGCTGCCCCCGAGCCACTCCACGAAGCCCTTCTTGGCGGCGGCCCGCAGCCCGTTTACATTCACAGAGGTAACAGTGAGCATCCCGGCACCCTACCCATCCGGCCCCATCCAGCCGACGCATAGAAGTACGCTATCTCGCATGTTTATTCGCCAACTGGGCTACGACCACCCCGACGCCGTCAAGCTCAACGACCAGGTCCAGCTCGAATACGCCGAGCGCTACGGGGACGAGGGCGACGCCACGTTCCTGGACGCCGCGATGTTCGTGCCCCCGCGCGGCCTGTACCTGATCGCGTACGACGCCGAGGGCCGCCCGGTGGCGACCGGCGGCTGGCGCACCCAGGACGCCAACGAGGAGAACTACCGCGACGGCGACGCGGAGCTGAAGCGCATGTACGTCGTCCCCGAGGCCCGGGGCCTGGGCCTGGCCCGCCGCATACTCGCCGCCCTGGAGGCCGACGCCCGCGCGGCCGGCCGCACCCGCATGGTCCTGGAGACCGGCACCAAGCAGCCCGAGGCCATCACCCTGTACGCCTCGACGGGCTACGAACCCTGCGAGAAGTTCGGCCTCTACCGCGCGTACGACACCAGCCGCTGCTTCGCGAAGCCGCTCGGGAACTCCTGACCCCCGCGGCGGCGGCCGCTCCAACTGCCCCGGAAACGAGGGAATCCCGCCCGATCGTGATGATCGGACGGGATTCCGTCGTTGTTGTGGACCTGAGGGGATTCGAACCCCTGACCCCCTCGATGCGAACGAGGTGCGCTACCGGACTGCGCCACAGGCCCTTGCAACGAGTGAAACCTTAGCACCCCGATCGGAGTGCTTGGAAATCCGTTCCCCGCTGGTCAGCGAGAGCGGGGTCATTCGTTGGCGGCGCGGGGCCGGTCCTCGTCCGCGTACTGGTCGAAGAGCGGGGTCCGGCGGCGACTTGAGCCCGTGCGCTGGCGCGGGGGCGGGTCGGCGACGGGGGCCGGGGCGGGCGTGGGGTCGGCCGTGGAGGAGCGGGCCGAGGACCAGGTGTCGGGGGCGCCGAGGTCGATGCTGCCGGTGGCGCGCGGGGCGACCGGAGCGGTGACGTACGTCGGCAGCGGGACCGGCACCGGCTCCCAGCTCGCGCCGCGCTCGGGGCCGCGCTCGCGCTGCTGGTCGACCCACTCGGCGTGGTCGGTCTGCTCGACCAGCGCGCGCCGTCCGGCCTCCTGCGGGGAGAGGGCCGGGGCGGGGGCGGGCTCCGGCACCGGGGCGCACTGGTGGGACTCCGCTTCGTCGTCGGCCTCGATGCCCGGCGCGGTGGCCCGGGCGCGCGGCCGGCTCTCGCGCAGCCGCTGGGCCGCGGCCTCGGCGCGCCGGCGGTCCATGGTGAAGGCGAAGCGCCGCCGCTCCTGGATCCGCAAGTGCACGATGTAGGCGCTCAGCAGCGCGGCCGGGACGGCCGGCGCCCACAGGAAGCCGAGGCCGCCGACCGCCGCGACGACCGCGCCCAGGCTGAAGGCGAGGAAGAGGACGACCGTGGTGCGCCGGCGCCGGGCGAGCACCGCGCTGCGCTGGGCGCGCCGGGCCCGCTCCGCGGAGGCGGCGCTGCGGGGGCGCGGACGCTCCTGGCGTTCGCTCTGCGGCTCCTGGCGCGGCGGGCGCTGGGAGCGGGCCGGGGGCACGACGACGTGCCGGGCGCCCGTGGACTCCCCGGGGGTGGCCAGGGGTTCCGTCGGGGCGTCCGGAGGGGTCCCAGGTTCCGCCTCGGGCGCTGCCTCCTCGGTGGCCCGCTGACGCAGCTCCTTGGCGTACCGGCGCTCCATGGCCGACCGTCCGGACAGCAGCCGGATGGCGGTGCTGAAGCGTTCCGTCGGACGGGCCTCGTTGAGTTCGTCCTGCCTGCGGAGCCACATCGGCACCAAGTAGGCGGCCCAGGCCCCGACGATGACTGCGTAGATGAGGCCGCTGCTGCTCACACACCACACCGTAGAGGGGCGGGCGCGCGGGGATACGCCAATTGAGCCGGTGTGTCGCACGATCTGGCTGATATCACCGGCTTTTTTTGTGATTTCTCGGATCGTTCGACGAGAGAGAGCTACCGGGCCGCGATGGAATTCGAACGTTTATTTCATTTTCCGGGATGGGACTGGCGCCCCCGCCGCCACCTGGCGAGGAGCCCCTCGGGGACTTCCTCGGCGGTGAGCGCGTAGACCAGGTGATCACGCCATGCGCCGTCGATGTGGAGATAGCGCGGGCGCAGCCCCTCCTCGCGGAATCCGAGCTTTTCCACGACCCGGCGGCTCGGCGCGTTCTCCGGGCGGATGCACACCTCCATGCGGTGCAGCCCGACCGCGCGGAAGCAGTGGTCGACGGCGAGCGCGACGGCGGTCGGCATGACGCCCCGGCCCGCCACCTCGCGGTCCACCCAGTACCCCACGTGGCCCGAGCACATCGAGCCCCAGGTGATCCCGGCGACCGTCAACTGGCCCACCAGACGGCCCTGGTACTCGATGACGAACGGCAGCATGCGGCCCGCGTTGGCCTCGGCGCGCAGGTGGCGGACCATCTGCCGGTAAGTGGGGCGCTGCGCGAACGGGGCGCCGGGCGCGGGCGGCGGGATCGTCGCCTCCCAGGGCCGCAGCCAGTCGCGGTTGCGCCGGTTGACCTCGCGCCAGGCCCGTTGGTCGCGCAGCTTTATGGGGCGGAGGACCACATCGCCCTCCGCCAGCTCGACCGGCCAGGAAGGAACGTTCAGCTCGGGCTCCCCGCGGGTCTCGGGTGGTCGCCGCCGCGGAGCTGGTCGACGGCGTGCGTCAGGATCCGCTCCAAAACGGCCAGTCCGTCGCGCACCCCGCCGGTGGAGCCCGGCAGGTTCACGATCAGGGTGCGGCCGCCCGCGACCCCGGCCAGACCCCGCGAGAGGGCGGCGGTGGGCACCTTGGCCAGGCCCTCGGCGCGGATGGCCTCCGGGATGCCGGGGACCTCGTAGTCGATGACGGCCCGGGTCGCGTCGGGGGTCCGGTCGGTGGGCGAGATGCCGGTGCCGCCGGTCGTGACGATCACGTCGTACCCGGCGGCCGCCCCGGCCCGCAGCGCCTGCCCGACCGGGTCGCCGTCCGGCACGACCAGCGGCCCGTCCACCGCGAAGCCGATCCTGGTGAGGCCCTCGGCGAGCAGCGGGCCGCCCTTGTCCGCGTACACCCCGGCGGCCGCCCGGTTGGAGGCCGTGACGACCAGCGCGGCGTACGGCGCGAGCAGCGCCTCGCCGAGCCCCTCGCCGCCGCGCGGGAAGGGGGTGGCGGCCTGCGGGCCGGGGCGGGGCCGGGCGGCGGCGGGTTCCTGCTGAGGGGGCGTCACGCTCCGGCCGCCTCGGTCCGGTTCCAGTCGCCGGACTTGCCGCCGGTCTTCTCCTCGACCCGGATGTCGGTGATGACGGCGGCCTTGTCGACCGCCTTGACCATGTCGACGACGGTGAGCGCGGCCACGGACACCGCGGTCAGCGCCTCCATCTCGACGCCCGTGCGGTCGGTGGTCCGCACCGTCGCGAGGATCTCCACCGCGTCGTCGGCGACCGCCAGGTCGAGCTTCACCCCGGAGACGGCCAGCGGGTGGCAGAGCGGGATGAGGTCGGGGGTGCGCTTGGCGCCCATGATCCCGGCGATGCGGGCGGTGGCCAGGGCGTCGCCCTTGGGGACGCCCTCGCCGCGCAGGAGTTCCACCACGCGCGGCGAGACGAGCACCCGGCCGCTCGCGCGGGCGGTGCGTGCGGTGACGTCCTTCTCCGAGACGTCGACCATGCGGGCCGCACCCGCCTCGTCGATGTGCGTGAGCCTGCCTTGCGTCGTACTCATTCGGTGGCGCTCCCGGTACGGCTTCTGTGGGCAGACACCGTACCCCCACCGGTCGGCGTTCAGCCGAGCAGGATCACCTCCACCTCGCTGCCGGGCTCCGCCGACGTGGTGTCCTCGGGGATCACGATGAGGCAGTCGGCGAGCGCGAGCGCCGCGATCAGGTGCGAACCGGAGCCGCCGACCGGGCTGACGGTGCCCGCGTCCGCGTCGTGGCTGCCGCGCAGGAACTGGCGCCGGTCGGCGGGCGAGGACAGCGCCTTGTCGGCCTTCAGGACGGCGCGCACGGTGGGCCGGTGCACCTCGTCGAGGCCCATCAGGGTGCGGATCGCGGGGCGTACGAACAGCTCGAAGGAGACGTAGGAGGAGACCGGGTTGCCGGGCAGGGCCAGCAGCGGGGTGTGGTCGGGGCCGATCGAGCCGAAGCCCTGGGGCTTGCCGGGCTGCATCTTCAGCTTGCGGAAGTCGATGCCGCTGCCCGGCTCGTCCTCGTCCCCCACGGAGGACAGGGCCTCCTTGACGACGTCGTACGCCCCGACGCTGACCCCGCCGGTGGTCACCAGGAGGTCGGCGCGGATCAGCTGGTCGTCGATGGTGTCGCGCAGGACCGCCGCGTCGTCGGTGACCGCGCCGACCCGGTAGGCGATGGCGCCCGCGTCCCGGGCGGCCGCGGCGAGCGCGAAGCTGTTGGAATCGTAGATCTGGCCCTCGCCCAACGCCTCGCCGGGCTGGACCAGTTCGCTCCCGGTGGAGAGCACCACCACGCGCGGGCGCGGCCGTACGGTCACGGTGCCGCGGCCGATCGCGGCGAGCAGGCCGATCTGGGGCGGGCCGAGCACGGTGCCCGCCCGGAGGGCGAGGTCGCCCACCTGGACGTCGCTGCCGCGGGCCCGGACGTGGGCGCGGGCCTCGGCGGAGCGGTACACCCGCACCTCGCCGCTCGCCCCCTCCGGGGCGTCGCCCGCCGGGCGCATGGTGGTGGCGGCCCCCCGGCCCGTCCCGCCGTCGGTCCACTCGACCGGGACGACGGCTTCGGCGCCGGGCGGCAGCGGGGCGCCGGTCATGATCCGGGCGGCCTGGCCGGGTCCCACGGTGGGCAGCTCGCCGCTGCCCGCCGCGACGTCACCGATGACGGTGAGCACGGCCGGGAACTCCTCGCCGGCGCCCGCGACGTCGGCGACCCGCACCGCGTAGCCGTCCATCGAGCTGTTGTCGAAGGGCGGCAGGGCGACGGCGACCGTGACGTCCTCGACGAGGACGCAGCCCTGGGCGTCCGGCAGTTGCAGCTCGATCGGTTCGAGCGGCCTGACGGCGGCGAGGATGTCGTCCAGGTGCTCGTCCACCGACCAGATCGTGTTGCTCACGGGTGCCTACATCTCCTCGGTGACGTACCGGCGAAGCCAGGCCTTGAAGTCCGGGCCCAGATCCTCACGTTCGCACGCCAGTCTGACAATGGCTCGCAGATAGTCTCCGCGATCACCGGTGTCATAGCGGCGGCCCTTGAAGACGACGCCGTGCACCGGGCCGCCGATCGTCTCGTCCGCGGCCAGCTGCTGGAGGGCGTCGGTGAGCTGGATCTCGCCACCGCGGCCGGGCTCGGTGGTGCGCAGCACGTCGAAGACCGCCGGGTCCAGGACGTAGCGGCCGATCACGGCGAGGTTGGACGGGGCCTCGGCGGCCTCGGGCTTCTCGACCAGCCCGGTGACGCGCACGACGTCACTCTCGGCGGTGGTTTCGACGGCCGCGCAGCCGTAGAGGTGGATCTGCTCGGGATCGACCTCCATGAGCGCGATGACGCTGCCGCCCTCGTGCTCCTGGATCTCCACCATCCGCGAGAGGAGCTGGTCACGGGCGTCGATCAGGTCGTCGCCGAGGAGCACCGCGAAGGGCTGGCTGCCCACGTGCGGGGCCGCGCACAGCACCGCGTGGCCGAGGCCCCGCGGGTCGCCCTGGCGTACGTAGTGCATGGTCGCCAGGTCGCTGGACTCCTGGACCTTGGCGAGCCGGTTGGCGTCGCCCTTGCGGGTCAGCGCCGACTCCAGCTCGTAGTTCCGGTCGAAGTGGTCCTCCAGAGGACGCTTGTTGCGGCCGGTCACCATCAGGACGTCGGAGAGGCCCGCCGCCACCGCCTCCTCCACCACGTACTGAATGGCCGGCTTGTCCACCACCGGCAGCATTTCCTTCGGCGTGGCCTTGGTGGCCGGAAGGAACCGGGTACCGAGCCCGGCCGCGGGGATGACAGCCTTGGTGATCCGTGGGGGCGACTGAGTCATGCGGGGCACCCTATCCGCTGCGTATGTGCGGAGGATGTTCCGCCGGTGAATTCGCTCTCTTACCCGCGCATTTGATGGGGATTGCAGAGACACGGTGAGTGATCACGCGGCCGAAAAGGCCCTCTTGCGGCGCAGCCTGCTCGACGCCAGGAGGCGGCGGCCGGACGAGGAGCGGCGCGCGGCGGCCCTGGCGCTCGCCGACCGGGCCCTCGCCCTGCCCGAACTCGCGGCGGCCCGCACGGTGGCCGCGTACATCTCGGTGGGCGGCGAGCCCGGCACCCGCGCCCTCGTCCACGCCCTGCACGCACGGGGCGTACGGGTGCTGCTGCCGGTGCTGCTCGCGGACAACGACCTGGACTGGGCCCTCTACGCGGGCCCCGGGCACCTGGTTCCGGCCGGGCGCGGGCTGCTCGAACCGGACGGCGAACGGCTCGGCCCGGACGCCGTGACCGCAGCCGACGCGGTGCTGCTGCCGGGCCTCGCCGTGGACGCGCGCGGGATGCGGCTCGGCCGGGGCGGCGGCTCCTACGACCGGGTGCTGGCCCGGGTGGAGGCGTCGGGGAACGCGCCCGCCCTGGTGGTGCTCCTGTACGCGAACGAGGTGGTCGCGCGGGTCCCGGAGGAACCGCACGACCACCCCGTGCAGGCTGTCGTCACCCCCTACGGGGTGACGCGCTTCGGCGTGTGAAGGCCCGCTCTACGGCGTGAGCTTCAGCGTGTCGACGGTCGCCCCGTCGACCGCCTTGCCGCTGAACGACCAGTCGAGCAGGTCGCCCTTGGCCCACTTCTCCGTCTGGTCGGAGTAGTGCGCGCTGTAGGCGTGGCCCGAGGCGCCGGTGAGGTTGATCCACTTGGACTTGTCGAAGTCCTTGAGGTTGACGACCATCCGCATCGAGGGGACCCAGGTGACGCCGTAGTCGCCGCTCGCCGCGTTCCAGCCGGTGGCGTTGACCGCGGCCTCGCCGCCGCCCAGGTTCCACGGGCCGCGGTTGAGGACGTACTGGAGGAAACCGGGGCCCTCCTTGCCGAGGGTCTGGTTCTTCAGCATCAGCTGGTGCAGCCGGCCCCAGCTCCAGGTCGTGGTGTCCTTGCCGAGCTTGGCGGTCAGCTCCCAGCGGGCGTCCTTCATGGCCCGGGCGAGCAGCTGGTCGCGGGTGGTGGTCGCCTTGTCCAGACGCGTCGCGGGCGACTGCCACCAGGTGTTGTTCTGGTCGTTGAAGATCTTGCGGACGACCTCGAACCAGCGGTCGCCGCCGTCGGGCTGCGCCGAGTCGCCGTCGCGCTCGCCGCACTCCTGGACCTTCTGGTTCGGGTCGTCGACCGGACCCGTGCCGGCCGGCGGCGTCACGTACAGGCACTCGCCCTTGGGCCGCAGCTCCTTGGGCAGCTTGTTGCCGAACGCCAGCTTCAGGACGTTGCGCCACACCGAGTTGAAGTAGGCGGCGGCCGCCGAGTCGTTCTCCTGGGTGTAGTCCCAGCCCTCGAGGAGCTTCTGCGCCTCGCGGACGGAGGGGTCCGTCACGTCGATCTTCAGCAGAGCGGGCGTCAGCAGCGCGGCGATCTCGCTGCTGTTGTCCATCTGCATCTTCTGCATGTCCTCGGTGGAGATCTTCCCGCCGCCCTTGATCTTCGACTCGATGAGGTCGTTGATCCGCTGGCTGCGGGTGCCGTAGCCCCAGTCCTTGGTGATCAGGTACGGGTACTTCTTCTCGTCGATCACGGCCTGGTTGGCGGTGACGATGAAGCCGCGCTTGGGGTTGTACTCGTAGGGCAGCGCGTCGAAGGGAACGTAGTTCTTCTTCCACGTGTACTTCGAGTCCCAGCCCGGGGCGGGCATGGTGCCGTCGACGCCCTCGGCGCGCACCGGGATCCTGCCCGGGGCCTGGTAGCCGATGTTGCCCTTGGTGTCGGCGTAGATCAGGTTCTGGGAGGGGACCTCGAAGTCCTTGGCGGCGGCCCGGAACGACTTGAAGTCGTTGGCGCGGTTCAGCTCGAAGACGGCGTCCATGGACTTGCCGGGGTCGAGCGCCGTCCACCTCAGGGCGACCGCGTAGCCGCTGCCCCGGTCGGGGGCCGCGGAGTTGACGGGCGCCTTCTGGCCGACCTTCTCCAGCTCGTCGTCGCGGTCGGAGATCAGCGGGCCGTTGTTGGTCTCGCGGATCGTGATGGTCTTGCTGGATCCGCCGGCCACCTTGATGACCTCCTCGCGCGTGGCGAGCGGCGTCTCCTTGTCGTCGTACAGGTAGTTGGAGCCGGAGATCTTCTCCAGGTAAAGGTCGGTCACGTCGGCGCCGAGGTTGGTGAAGCCCCAGGAGACGTCCTGGTTGTGGCCGATGACCACGCCGGGCATCCCGGAGAAGGTGTAACCCGCCACGTCGTAGGAGCACGCGCTGGAGACCGTCCGGCAGTGCAGGCCCATCTGGTACCAGAGCGAGGGCATCATCGGCGCGAGGTGCGGGTCGTTGGCGAGCAGCGGCATGCCGGTCGTCGTGTACTGGCCCGACACCACCCAGGAGTTGGAGCCGATCCCGCTGCCGTTCGGGCCGAGCAGCGCCGGGATCTTGTCCAGGGTGTCGGAGAGCGCCGAGAGCTGGCTCTGCATGCCCTGGACCGCGCCCAGGGCGGTGCCCGAGGTCCCGTCGGAGCTCGTGGCGGCGCGCGTGGGGTCGAACTTGCCGGTCGCCTTGTTGTACGAGCCCTCGTCGACGATGGGGCGGTGGGTCGCGGACGGGTAGGCCGGGTACAGGTCGTTGATCTGCTTCGGGCTGAGCCGGCTGGTCATCAGCGACCGGTCGATCTCGTCCTGCATGTTGCCGCGCAGGTCCCAGGCCATCGCCTTGAGCCAGGCCACCGAGTCGACCGGCGACCAGGCCTCCGGCTTGTAGTCGTTGGTGAAGCCGAGGGCCGCGTACTCGACGGAGATGTCCTTGCCGTCCTTGCCCTTCAGGTACGCGTTCACGCCCGCCGCGTACGACTGGAGGTACTTCTTCGTGGCGGGCGTCAGCTTGGTGTCGTACTCCTGCTGCGCGACCTTGCGCCAGCCCAGGGTGCGCAGGAAGGCGTCGGTGTCGACCTGGCCGCTGCCGAACATCTCCGAGAGCCGGCCCGACGTCATGTGGCGCCGGACGTCCATCTCGTAGAACCGGTCCTGCGCCTGGACGTAGCCCTGGGCCATGAAGAGGTCGGCGTCGTTGTCGGCGTAGATCTGCGGGACGCCGTAGTCGTCGCGCTTGACCTCGACCTGACCGTGCAGGCCCGGCAGCTTGATGGTGCCGGTGGTCTGCGGGAAGGAGGCGCGCACGGTGCTCACTCCCCAGTACGCGCCGTAGGCGACGCCCGCGACCAGCGCCAGCACCAGGACGAGGACGAACAGCCTCAGGCGGCGTCCCCTCTTCCTGCTCGTCTTGCCGGCCGTCGTACCGGCGGAAGGGGCGGTTGTGGTGGCGGGCATCGCTGTCCTTCGAGGGGCAGGGTGGTCCAGGAGTGCTGGGAGCAACCATAGGCGCAGCCGCTGACAGCCCCTGACGCGGTGTCGCCGTTCGCCCGCCGGGACGTCGCCCACAGGAGCCCGCGCGTAAAGAAAGCGTCAAAGATTAGGTAAGGTAACGAAGTACCTTGGGCGACGGAACGTTTCACCAGGTCTGCCCCAGGGGTCCCCGGATGCGCACCCGGCGCAAAGGGATGCACGATTTTCATGGGGTGCCTCGACGGTGCCTGAGGGGAAGGATCGGCCACTGACTGTCCACCAGCTCAACGAACTCCTGCTCATCTGCTCGCTCGTCCTGCTCATCGCCGTCGCGGCGGTGCGCATCTCCTCGCGCAGCGGGCTCCCCAGCCTGCTCCTGTATCTCGGCATCGGGATCGCGATCGGGCAGGACGGCATCTTCCACGTCAAGTTCAGCGATGCGGAACTGACGCAGGTGATCGGCTATGCCGCACTCGTGGTGATCCTGGCCGAAGGCGGCCTGGGCACCAAGTGGAAGGAGATCAAACCGGCGTTGCCGGCGGCCGTCGTGCTGTCGCTCGCCGGCGTCGCGGTGAGCGTGGGCGTCACGGCGGCGGGCGCGCACTATCTGGTGGGCCTGGAATGGCGGCAGGCGCTCATCATCGGCGCGGTGGTGTCCTCCACCGATGCCGCGGCCGTCTTCTCGGTGCTGCGCAAGGTGCCGCTGCCCTCGCGCGTCACCGGCGTCCTGGAGGCCGAGTCCGGCTTCAACGACGCCCCCGTGGTGATCCTGGTCGTCGCCTTCTCCACGCCGGGACCGGTCGACTCCTGGTACCTGCTGGTCGGGAAGATAGCCCTGGAGCTCGCCATCGGCGCCTCGATCGGGCTCGCGGTGGGCTGGCTCGGCGCGTTCGGACTGCGCCACGTGGCGCTGCCCGCCTCCGGCCTCTACCCGATCGCGGTCATGGCGATCGCCGTGTCCGCCTACGCGGCCGGCGCGATGGCCCACGGCTCCGGATTCCTCGCCGTCTACCTCGCCTCCATGGTGCTCGGCAACGCCAAGCTGCCGCACTGGCCCGCCACCCGGGGCTTCGCGGACGGGCTCGGCTGGATCGCCCAGATCGGCATGTTCGTCCTGCTCGGCCTGCTGGTCACCCCGCACAACCTGGGCGTCGACTTCTGGCCCGCCGTGATCATCGGCCTCGTCCTGACGATGGTCGCGCGGCCCCTGGAGGTGCTGCTCAGCCTGCTGCCGTTCAGGATGCCGTGGCAGGAGAAGGCCCTGATGTCGTGGGCGGGCCTGCGTGGCGCGGTGCCCATCATCCTCGCCACGATCCCTATGGTCTCCGGGATCGAGGGCAGCGAGAAGGTCTTCAACATCGTCTTCATCCTGGTCGTCGTCTACACCCTCATCCAGGGCCCGACGCTGCCGTGGCTGGCCCGCAAGCTCCAGCTCTCCGATGCCGACGAGGCCGCCGACCTGGGCGTCGAATCGGCTCCCCTGGAGCGGCTGCGCGGCCATCTGCTGTCCGTGGCCATACCGCCGAAGTCGAAGATGCACGGCGTCGAGGTGCACGAGCTCAGGATGCCGTCCGGCGCCGCCGTCACCCTGGTCGTGCGTGACGGCAAGAGCTTCGTGCCGGGACCCACCACCGTGCTGCGCCAGGGCGACGAGCTCCTGGTGGTCGCCACCGATCCGGTGCGCGACGCGGCCGAGTCCCGGCTGCGGGCGGTCGGCCAGGGCGGCAAGCTCGCGGGCTGGCTGGGCACCGGTGGAGCGGCGAACGAGGCGCCCCGCAAGGCGAAGACCGGACGAACGGCGGGTTAACCCTGGTGGCGCCCGTGTTAAGCCGCATGACGGCCGAATAAACAGAGGCCTAAACTCGGCACTCCGTGCGGATTCATAGGCACGGAGTGCCAAAGCTCTGTATCATGAAGGCACACCACTGATCGACCAACTCTGCCTGACGCAGAGCTGGCGCGACCGTATGGCGGTCGGGAGCTCCCCGCAGCAGCCCCCGGCATCTACCGCAGTTCCGCGCAAGAGGACAGCTCTCGGCAACGCCCGCACCCACAGATCTGTGCATGGGGCGCGCTACCAGGCGGCAGAAAGGCAAGGGGCCGTGGCATCCACGGTCACTTCTGACAAGCGGCCCGGTTACGGGCAGCTTCTGCGCACACCCGGCGCACTGTCCTTCCTCCTGCCCGGCTTCGCGGCCCGGCAGCCCTTCGCGATGCTCACCATCGGCATCCTCCTGCTCGTCCAGCACACCACCGGCTCCTACGGCGGCGCCGGCGCGGTGGCCGCCTTCACCGGCGTGTCCATGGCGCTGTTCGCCCCGCAGAGCGGCAAGCTCGCCGACCGCTTCGGGCAGCGCGCGGTGCTGGTGCCCGGCGTCCTCGTGCACGCGGCCTCCGTCTCCGCGCTGACCGCCCTCGCGCTGGCCGGCGCCCCCCTGTGGGCGCTGTTCCTCGCGGCCGTGCCCACCGGCGCCTCGGTGCCGCAGGTCGGCCCCATGGTGCGGGCCCGCTGGGCCAGCAAGCTCGACGGCTCGCCCCTGATGGCGACCGCCGCGGCCTTCGAGTCCGTGACGGACGAGTTCACCTTCGTCATCGGCCCGGTCCTCGCGACCGCCCTGTGCACCAGCGTGCACCCGGCGGCCGGACTGATCGCCGAGGCGTCGCTGACCCTCGTCGGCGGCCTCCTGTTCGCGGCCCGGCGCGGCACCCAGCCGCCGGTCCGCAGCGCCGCCGAACGCGAGCAGGGCGAGCACACCTCCGCGCTGTCCATCCCGGGCGTACGCGTCCTGGCGATGGCCTTCCTCGGCATCGGCGCGGTCTTCGGCGGCATGCAGGTCTCGCTCACCGCGTTCGCCGAAGAGATCGGCAACCCCGGCATCAACGGCGTCCTCTACGGCATCTTCGCCGCCGGCAACATGCTGGCGGGCATCGCCTGCGGCGCCATCGCCTGGAAGTCCGCGCCTCGCACCCGGCTGATCGCCGGCTACGCGGCGCTGACCCTGGCGGCCTCCGGACTGTGGGCCGCGCACTCCGCGCTGCTGCTCGGCGGCCTCGGCCTGATCGTCGGCCTGTGCATCGCCCCGGCCCTGATCACCGGCTACACGCTGGTCGAGACGCTGGTCCCGGCCACCTCCCGCACCGAGGCGTTCACCTGGCTGACGGGCGCGGTCGCGCTGGGCCAGGCCGCCGCCGTCACGGTCGCCGGCCGGCTGACCGACGCCCACGGTTCGACCGCCGGATTCCTGGTGCCGATGGCGGGCACGGCGCTGGCCCTGGTCACGCTGCTCGCCCTGCGCTCCCGGCTCGCCCCGCGCCCGGCGACACGTACCGTGGCGCGTGGCGTCGGTCACCGTGTCCCCGTCACGGTGGACTGATCCCGGGGAATACGTCACTATGGACCGTCGTTAGCACTCATCGAGTGAGAGTGCCAGGAGGAAGACAAGTGCCGACCTACCAGTACCAGTGCACCGAGTGCGGCGAGGGCCTCGAGGCGGTGCAGAAGTTCACCGATGACGCCCTGACCGTATGCCCGAACTGCGACGGACGCCTGAAGAAGGTGTTCTCGGCGGTCGGCATCGTCTTCAAGGGCTCCGGCTTCTACCGCAATGACAGCCGCGGCGCGTCGTCGAGCAGCTCGCCCGCGTCGTCGTCCTCGGCGCCGAAGTCGACCGGCTCGTCGAGCTCGGACGCCAAGCCCGCCGCGTCGGCGTCGAGCTCCGGCTCGGCCTCGTCGAGCGCCAGCCCGGCCGCCTGACCCGATTTCACCCCGAACCCCCGCCCCCGACGGCGGGGGTTCCGGCGTACCCGCCCCCGGTTAGTGTGACCGGCATGGTTAACGCAGAGATCGGCGTCATCGGCGGCTCGGGGTTCTACTCGTTCCTCGAGGACGTCACCGAGGTCCAGGTGGACACCCCCTACGGCTCCCCCAGCGACTCCCTCTTCCTGGGCGAGGTCGCGGGCCGCGAGGTGGCCTTCCTGCCCCGCCACGGCCGCGGCCACCACCTGCCCCCGCACCGCATCAACTACCGGGCCAACCTGTGGGCGCTGCGCTCGGTCGGCGTGCGCCAGGTGCTCGGGCCGTGCGCGGTGGGCGGGCTGCGCCAGGAGTACGGGCCGGGCACGCTGCTCGTGCCGGACCAGCTGGTGGACCGTACGAAGGCGCGCGTCCAGACCTTCTTCGACGGGCTGCCCCTGCCGGACGGCACGGTTCCCAACGTCGTGCACACCACGTTCGCCGACCCGTACTGCCCCAACGGCCGCAAGGCCGCGCTGACCGCGGCCGACGGGCGCGGCTGGCAGGCCGTCGACGGCGGCACGATGGTCGTGATCGAGGGCCCCCGCTTCTCCACCCGTGCCGAGTCGGCGTGGCACGCGGCGATGGGCTGGTCGGTGGTCGGCATGACCGGTCACCCCGAGGCCGTCCTCGCCCGCGAACTGGGGCTCTGCTACACGTCGTTGTCCCTGGTCACCGACCTGGACGCGGGCGCGGAGACGGGCGAGGGCGTCTCGCACACCGAGGTCCTGCGGGTCTTCGGGGAGAACGTGGCGCGCCTGCGCGAGGTGCTCTTCGACGCGATCGCGGCCCTTCCGGCGGGCGAGGACCGGGACTGCCTGTGCACCCACGCGCACGACGGCTGGGACCTCGGCATCGAACTGCCGTGACCGGCGGGCCTCCGGCCCTTTCGGCCTGGGCCCGCGCCCTGCCGGGGCAGGAGCCTTTCGCCTTGCCGGGGCCCGCGCCCCGCGGGGGCCGGAGCCTTTCGGCCTCGCCGGGGTCCGCAGGCCGCGGGTGGGAGCCTTTCGCCTTGCCGGGGCCCGCAGGCCGCCGGGGCGGGAGCCTTTCGGCCTCGCCGGGGTCCGCAGGCCGCCGGGGCAGGAGCCTTTCGCCCTCGGCGGAGCCCGCAGGCCGCCGGGGCAGGAGCCTTTCGGCCTCGCCGGGGCCCGCAGGCCGCCGGGGTAGGGAGGGCTGAACAACCCTTGCGGGTGAGCGAGTTGTTCACAGGCGGGGGATGGTCCACAGGCCCCGACGCGATTCGGCGGGACACGGGATCGTGAGGAGCGTCCGAGCAGCACAGGCTCCTCACGATCGGCAGTGATCCCATGTCAGCAGCCCCCGCGTCAGCCGCCTCCCCCGCTCCCCGTCCGCTCCCCTTCCTGCCGCCCGTGCCCGCTCCGGAGCCCGGCGCGGTGCCGGTCTTCCCGCCGCTGCGGGTGCGCGGCGGCAAGCACGGACTGCGGCGCACCCTGCGCAAGCGGCGGCGCGCCATGGCCGCGGGCCTCGCCGTCACGGCGGCGGCCCTCGCCGTCTCCAGCCCGCAGGCGGCGGAGCGTCCGCACCCGGTCGCGGCCCCGGCACCGCGGGAACGCGGGCCCGCGCGGCCGCCCGCCGTGGTGTCGGCGCCGGTACGGATCGCGGACGCGGAGACCGTACGCCTGTTGAAGCCCGGCGACCGGATCGATGTGATCGCCTCCGCCAACTCGCCCTCGGCGCACGGCGACGAGGCCCGTGTGGTGGCAACGGACGCCCGGGTCACGGGAGTTCCGGACACGCGGGGAGTCTCTCCGGAGTCCGGCGCGCTCGTCGTCCTCGCCGTGCCGCGCGAGACCGCCAGGGTGCTGGCCGGGGCGGGCACGACCTCCCGGCTGGCGGTGACGCTGTGCTGATTCGCACGGGCGAACGGGCGCGTACCCAATTCGCGTGCGCGGATTGGACAGTGCGACCCCGCGCTGTCCAAGGTGGCGCAGGAGTTCGCTCCACCCCCTGCACACGCGAAGAAGGGTTCATTGGTGACCGAGGAGAAGACAGGCGTCATGGCCGGCTTCAAGGCCTTCCTGATGCGCGGGAACGTGATCGACCTGGCCGTGGCCGTGGTGATCGGCGCCGCGTTCACCAGCGTCGTGAACTCGGTCGTGAAGGGCGTGATCAACCCTCTGGTCGGCGCGTTCGGCACCAAGGACCTGGAGAGCTACACCTCCTGCCTGAAGGGCCCCTGCACGGCCGACTCCGGCATCCAGATCGCCTGGGGCGGAGTGCTGAGCGCGCTGCTGAGCTTCCTCATCACGGCGGCCGTCGTGTACTTCCTGATGGTGCTGCCGATGGCCAAGTTCCTGGCCCGGCGGGCCCGGCAGGACAAGGCGAAGGAGGGCGTGCGCGAGACGATGGAGATCAGCGAGCTGGAAGTGCTCAAGGAGATCCGCGACGTGCTGGTCGCCCAGCGCGGCTCGGGGCCCGCACAGCCCTAGCTCCGCCGCGCGCCGCTCAGATGTGGTGGGGCGGCTTCTCGTCGAGGAAGCGCGCCAGGTCGGCGGCGCTGCCCGCGGACGCGGGCCGCTCGCCCCACCCGCGATCCGTGTCGTCCGCCGACTGCTGGTCCAGCGGATCGTCGAAGACCAGCGTCGGCTTGGCCTGCTGCTGGGGCGCCGGTTCCCGGTCGCGCGGTCCGGGGGCGGGGGCGGTACTCATACGTCCAGGGTACGGCGAGCGACAACGGCCCTCACGGCTCGGGCGCGGGGCGCTCGCGCCGGGGGACCAGCGGTCCTCGCGGACCGGGTGCCGGGCTCCGGTACGGGGGCATCAGCGGCGCTCGTGCGCCGGGCACGGGGCGCTGGCCCCGCGTTCGGTTCCGGGGGACCAGAGGCCCTCGCGGGCTCGGGACGCGAGCCCGCGTCCGGTTCCGGGGGATCAGCGGTCCTTCGCGTCCAGCAGCCAGAGGCCCAGGACGACCAAGAACGACAGGACGAGGAAGCCCGCACCCCACCAGGCGGTGCCGGTGTCGCCCCGCATCCACTCGTTGACCACCACCGTCAGACCCCAGAGCTGGCCGATGACCACGGTGATCGCCAGGGTGAGGCGGGCCGTCAGTTTCGAGGAGCGCTCCGGCTCCTGCTCGCTGCCCGCGCCGGGGCCGGGCCCGGTGTGCCGGATCCGGGGGTCGCCGTAGCCGCTCGTCGCGCGGATCTGCGGGTAGCGCTCGTGGACCGGCCGGTTGAGCCGGGGCTGGGCGGAGCCGGGAGTGTACGAGGGCCGCGGGGACGCCCCGGGACCCTCGCCGTATCGCGGAGCCGCACCGCCGCCCTGGGTGCCGCCGGGCCCCGGAGCCGCAGCACCGCCCTGGGTGCCGCGCGGCCCCGAGGTTCCGCCCGAGCCGCCGGGGAACGCGTTCCCTTCCGTGCTCATGTCCGCTCACTCCCCTCGGCCCTCACGTCGCCCCTCGCGGCGTTGGACTCGCCCTTGGCCCCCGCGTTGGTCTCGGCATTCGGCTTGGCGTTCGCGCCGGGGCAGCCGAGGCGGGCCGCCAGGTCGGGGCGGGTGTCGGCGAACTGGCGGCACATGGCGTCCTTGACGCTCTCGCCGGAGCGCGCCGTGGCCACCGCCCAGACGCTGCCGTCGGGCTCCTCGACAAGGAGCACCTTGGGCAGCGGTCGCGGCGGCGGCCCGGCGGTCACCTCGCCGGTGCGGGCGTCGAAGACCCCTTCGTGGCAGGGGCAGTACAGCTCGCCCTCGGCGCCGCGGTCCTCGCGCCACAGCACCCCGCAGGCCAGGTGCGTACAGACCGCGGAGTAGCCGACGAGGGTGCCGTCCTTGAGGCGGACGGCGACCGCGCGGTCGTCCTCGCCCGGGAAGCGGAAGGCGAGGGACTCGCCGGGAGCGAGCGCGGCCGCCACGCGCTTGGCGTCGGGCGGGGCGTCGCTGTCGCCGTGCCGGTGCAGCACTCCCCCGGCCACCGCGACCCCGCCGACGGCGAGGCCGCCCGAGACGGTCGCGACGATGCGGAGGTAGTCGCGGCGGGTGGTGAGGGAGCCGGCGGCGATGCGGTCGTGGAGGGCGGCCTGGGCGGCGTCCGCGCCGGGGTCGGGAGCGGGGTGCTGGTCGGTGACGCTCATCGGGTGTCGTCCTTCCCGCCCGCCCGTCGAGCACCGCCCTGGTCGGAGTTGGCTTCGTTCACGGCTCTTCCGTTCACCTCGACGATCGGGAGGCCGCCCGGCACCGGCCACTCGACCTTGTCGGCGGGGACGACCATGGCCACGCCGGTGGAGACGACGACGTCGCCGAACGTGAAGGAGTCGGCGACCTGGACGCCGGGGCGCTCGGCACGGAGCTCCTCGACCGTTCCGTAGAACAGCGCTCCGGTCGGGCAGACCGTGGCGCACATGGGAGCCAGGCCGTAGGCGGTGCGGTCGTAGCAGAGGTTGCACTTCATTTGGAGCTTCGCCTGGAGGTCGATCTTCGGTACGCCGAAGGGGCAGGCGTTGACGCAGTTCGCACAGCCGATGCAGCGGGTGGTGTCGGCCTGCTGCACCACGCCGTCCGCGGTCACCAGGATCGCGTCGGCGGGACACACCTCGGCACACGGGGCGACCGGGTCCTCGCAGTGCATGCAGACGGTCGGAAGGGAGGCGACGGAATGACCCTCGTCGGGATAATCGAGATGGATCATGGACTTGCCGCGGTGCGAGTCGCACTCGCGGCAGGCGGACACACAGGCCTGGCAGCCGATGCAGCGCCCCGGGTCGATGAAGATCGTTCTGCCCATCATGGGTGCTCAGCCCCTCTCCGCGGTGCCCCGGCCCTGCGGGGAGGTGGGCGGCAGCGGGTCGGTGCGCGAGACCTGCGTCGCCGGGTACGCCTCGTGGCCCGGCGCGGTCGGCGGCGCAGGCACCTCGTCGATGCGCTCGGCGGCCTCGATACGGCAGGCACACACCTTGTACTCGGGGATCTTGGAGCGGGGGTCGAGGGCGTCGATGGTGAGCGCGTTGGCGGCCGTCGGGACCGGCCAGTGGTACGGGATGAACACCGTGTCGGGGCGGATGGCCGCGGTGACCAGGGCGGGGAAGACCTCGCTGCCGCGCCGGGTCACCACCCGGACCGGGTCGCCGTTGCGGAACCCGTGCGAGGGGTGGACCTCCACCCACGGGCGCGGGGTCTGCTCGACGAGCGCGCCGAGCCGGCGGGTCTGGTTGCCGGACAGGAAGTGCGCCACGGTGCGGCCCGTGGTCAGCGACATCGGATGCTCCTCGTCGTACGGGTCCATCGGCGGATGCCACTCGACGGCCTGCAGATGGACCTTGCCGTCCGGATGGAAGGTGCGGCCGCCCTCGAACAGGCGGGGCGTGCCCGGATGGTCGGTGGAGGGGCAGGGCCAGGCGATACCGCCGGTCTCCTCCAGGCGCTCGTACGTGATGCCGTAGTAGTCGTTGACCGTTCCGGCCGACGCGATCCGCAGCTCCTCGAACACCTCGCGCGAGCCCGGATACGCGAACTTGTCGCCCACGCCGAGGCGTTGGGCGAGCTGGCACATCACCCACGTGTCGGTGCGCACACCGGCGGGCGGCTCCTGCGCCTTGTTGTGCTTGACCACCCGGGCCTCGGCGTTGGCCATCACGCCCTCGTCCTCGGCCCAGGTGGTGACCGGAAACACGACATGCGCGTTGGCCGCGGTCTCGGAGAGGAAGAAGTCGAATTGAGCGTGGAACTCCAGGGTGTCGTAACCGTCCTTCACCGTCGCGTAGTTGGGAAGGGAGACGAACGGGTTGTTGCAGACGCCGATCAGGCCGCGGATCTCGCGGCGTTGCATCTGCCAGACCATTTCCATCATCGAGGTGCCCGCGGGCGGCAGTTCGGACTCCTCGATGCCCCAGATCTCGCAGATCTGCCGCCGGTGTTCGGGGTTCGAGATGGACCGCCCGCCGGGCAGCAGGTCGGACTTCTGCCCGTGCTCCCGTCCGCCCTGCCCGTTGCCCTGCCCGGTGATGGTGCCGTACCCGGCGCCGGGCTTGCCGAGGTGGCCGGTGGCCGCGCAGAGGTTGATGACGGTCAGGCAGTTCTCGACGCCCTGCGAATGGTGCTCGATGCCCCGGGCGTGCCAGGCCATCGCCCGGCGGGCGCCCGCGAAGGCCCGGGCCACCTGGACGACCTGGGAGGCGGGGATCCCGCAGATCTCGGCGGCCACCTCGGGGGTGCAGGAGGCGACGGCGGCGCACACCTCGTCCCAGCCGGTGGTGTGCTCGGCGACGAACTCCTGGTCGACGAGGTTCTCCTCGATGACCACGTTCAGTACGGCGTTGAAGAACGCGGCGTCGGTGCCGGGCCGCAGCGCGACGTGGATGTCGGCGGTGCGGGCGATGGCCGTCTCGCGCGGGTCGACCACGATCAGGCTCGCGCCCCGGTCCCGCGCGCCCCACAGGTACTGGGTCATCACGGGGAAGCACTCCCCGACGTTGGAACCGGCGATCAGCAGGCAGTCGGTGAGCAGGATGTCGGAGAACGGGTTGCCCGCCCGGTCGATGCCGAAGGCGAGCTTGTTGGCACCGGCGGCGGACACCATGCACAGACGGCCGTTGTAGTCGACGTGCCGCGTCTTGAGCGCGACCCGGCCGAACTTGCCGACCAGGTACGTCTTCTCGGAGAACAGGCTCGCCCCGCCGAGCAGCCCGAAGGCGTCGTTGCCGTGGTCTCCCTGGATGCGGCGGATCTCGGCGACCGTGAAGTCGAGGGCCTCCTCCCAGGAGACCTCGCGGAACGGCTCGTCGCGGGTGCGGCGCATCAGCGGGGCGGTCAGCCGGTCGGGGTGGTTGACCTGCTGGTAGGCGTTGATGCCCTTGGGGCAGAGCCGCATCCGGTTGATGTCGTGGTTGCGGGGCTCGACGCCGAACACCTTGCCCGCGCGGTCGACCCGGAGATACATGCCGCACTGCACCCCGCAGAAGCAGCAGTGGGTGGGCACGAGGGTCTCGCCGTTCTGGTCGGCGTGCCACTGGTCGGCCGGGATGCCGCCCGCGTCCCGGAAGTTGCGGGTGCCGGGCGGCGCGATCGAAGGGTCGAGCGGGAGGGGGGCGCTGCTCACTTGAAGCCCTTCTTGACGTGGCTGAGGTAGGCGGCGCCGCGCAGGACCCGCTTGCAGCGCGGGCAGTACGCGGCCCAGGCGTCGAAGTCGAGCTTCAGGTCGCGCATGGTGCCCTGGAGGTTCTCGACGTACGGGGCGGTGTCGATCGGCTCGCCGCAGCGCTTGCACGCGAAGACCCGTTCGTCCTGGCGGGCCGTGTACTTGAAGAGCTGCATGCCGACCGCGGCGGGCCGCTGCACGATGTGGAAGAACTTCCCGAACGGGATGTAGATGAGGGTGAACACCACCGACACCATGTGCAGCACCGCGAGGAACTGGTAGCCGCCGCCGTGCAGGAAGATCGACGAGAAGGTGAGGAGGAGGCCCGTCACGGAGATGACGATCAGCGCGATCAGCGGGACGAGGTCGTAGGCGAAGCGCTGGCCCGTGATGGCCCCGCGGTCCTTCATCCGCCGCCACAGGAAGTACGAGGCTCCGGGGATCACCAGGACGGCGGCGATGTCCAGGCCGTGGAACATCAGCCAGCCGACGAAGCTCAGCGAGTCGAAGCCGAGGACCTTCAGCCCCCAGATCCGCATCTCATAGCCGGGGCCCGAGCCGGACGCGGAGGTGAAGGTGAACCAGCCCCAGGTCAGCGGAAAGGTGATGGCCGCGGCCAGGACACAGCCCCAGAAGATCAGCTGGTGGGCCGCCCAGCGTGCGTGCGAGCGGGCGCCGAGGAACTTCTGGAAGCCCAGATACGTGGCGATCATCTTCGGCAGGGCGGTGGGTGCCCGGCGGAAGTTGGCCGCCGAGAACAGGCTGCGCCAGCCCTGCCTGAACAGCCGGCGGGCGCCGGGAGAGGAGATCCACACGGTGTAGCGGTAGGCGACACCGAAGGCCAGGAACACGGTGGCGACCGCGTAGGGAAGGAGCGCGGAGTCGAAGTCCTTGAGCAGGCGGCTGCCGAACACGATGGCCAGGATCAACAGGACGGAGACGGCGGTACCGGCCAGCGCAGCGCGCGGTGCCACCGGACGCGGGGCGCGCCCGGCGGGGGCGGCCGCCCCGGGGGGCGGCACTCCCCGGGCGGACGCGTCCGGTGCTGCGGCGGGAGGTGCGGGTGGCTCGCTCACCCTGCCACGGTAGGGAGATTTCATCCCTTTTTACCTGTTTTAGCGCTCAACGGGGTGAGTCACAGGGCTCCGGGGTGATCCGGCCGTCGGCGAGTTCGATGTGGGTGCCGGAGAAGCGGGCGCGCAGACGGCGGTCGTGGGTGACGACCACCACGGCGCCCGGGTAGTCGGCGAGGGCTCCTTCCAGTTCCTCGACCAGGGCCGGGGAGAGGTGGTTGGTGGGCTCGTCCAGGAGCAACAGGTCGACGGGGTCGCTGACCAGGCGGGCCAGTTCGATACGTCGGCGTTGTCCGTAGGAGAGTTCGCCGACCTTGAGGCGCAGGTCGGCGGGGCTGAACAGACCAAGAGAGAGGAGGTGGTCGGTGTGGGCGTCAAGGTCTCCGGCCCGCCCGTGGGCGAAGGCCTGCGGAAGGGTGAGGGCCGCGGGCCAGGGCGTTTCCTCCTGGCGCAGGTGGCCGACCCGGCCGCGGGTGCGGACGGTGCCCTCGTCGGGGACGAGTTCGTGGGCCAGGATCCGCATGAGGGTGGTCTTGCCCGCGCCGTTGGGGCCGGTGACCAGCAGGCGTTCGCGGGACCCGATCCGCAGCTCCGGTACGGACAGCCGGCCCGCGACCCGGACTCCGGTGAGTTCGGCGGCGGTCCGCGGCTCGTCCGACGTGGCGGTGGCGAGCCGGGCGGTGAAGACCAGCGGGTCGGGCGGGGCGGCCACGGGGTTGTCCGTGAGGCGTACGACGCGCTCCTTGGCGTTGCGGATCCGGCCCATCGCTCCGTGGCCCCGGGTGCGGGCACGGAAGCCACCGTGGCCGAACACGGCGAACGGCAGCTTCTGCGGGATCGCCTCCAGGCGGGATGCGTTGGTGGCGGCGAGCCGTTTGCTGCGGGCCAGTTCGGCGCACCAGTCGTGGTACTGCCGCAGCCGCCCGCGGCGCTCGGCGGCCTTGGCGGACAGGTATCCGCCGTAGCCGTCGCCGTAGCGGGACACCTTGCCCTCGGCGACCTCCAGGATCGTGGTGGTGACCCGCTCCAGGAACACGCGGTCGTGGGTGACCGCCAGGAGCGTGCCGCGGTGGGACCGAAGACGCGTCTCCAGCCAGGCCACGGCCTGGTCGTCGAGGTCGTTGGTCGGCTCGTCGAGCAGGAGCAGTTCCGGCTGGGACGCGAGCGTGGCGGCCAGCGCAAGACGGGAACGCTCGCCGCCGGAGAGACTGCCGAGCGGCCGGTCCCGTTCGAGGTGGGGCAGGCCGAGCCCGTGCAGGGCGATGTCGACCCGGGCCTCGGCCCCGTACCCGCCGCGCGCCTCGTAGCGGGCGACAAGGCGGGCATATGCGTCCAGCGCGGCCGTGAGTTCGGGTCCGGCCGGGCCGTCCAGCGCGGCTTCGGCGTGGCGGATCCGGGCTTCGAGGTCGCGCAGGTCCGCCAGGGACACGTCCACCGCGTCCTGGACCGTGGCCCCGGGAGGCAGCGCGAGCGACTGGGCGAGATAACCGGTGCCGCCGGGCGCGGTCACGGTCAGCTCGCCGTTGTCGGGGCGGTCCTGCCCCGAGAGCAGACGCAACAGGGTCGTCTTTCCGGCCCCGTTGTCGCCGATGACGCCGGCCTTCTCTCCGGGTTTGACGGTGAACGAGACATCGTCGAGCACGAGGCGGTCGTCGTATCGGCGGGTGACGTGGTGGAGCGAGAGTTGTGCGGCAGGCATGGGCAGTCCCCTGTTCTCGGCCGGGCCGGAAGGAACGGGCGGATGGACGCATCCGCGCAGGCCGGAACACTCCGCGACGGGGCCGGGCAGGCGGCGGCACGGGAGGGGCGGAACGCGGATGAGAACGTACGGCTGCGGAGCGAAGCTCAACGCGGCCGTACGGGGACTGTCACAGGGAACCCATGCCCAGCACCGTACGCGCGGCCGTCCCCACCCCGCAAAGCATTAACGGGGAGGGGGAAGGGACGGGGGTGCGCAGGGAGAACGGGGGCGTCACCCCAACTCCCGTTTATAGAAGGCCATTTGATGGCCACTCGCGGCTGCGAGGGGCGTGGCCGCTGCCTCAGACCGCGTGCAGGCCGTGGGCGGTGAAGTGCTCGCGGACGGTGGCCGCTTGGTCCGGGGTGGGTGACGGGGTGTCGTGGAGGGTGAAGTTCATGTCGAGGGCCTGCCACTTGCCCTCGCCCAGCTTGTGGAAGGGGAGGACGTCGACGCGGGACACATTGCCGAGTGAGGCGGCGAAGGAGGCGACGCCCTCGATGTTGGCGGGGTCGTCCGTGAGACCCGGCACCAGAACGAAGCGGACATGGACCTCCTTGCCGAGGTCCGCGAGGCGCCGCGCGAAGTCCAGCGTGGGCTGCAACGGCCGACCCGTGACCTTGCGGTACGTCTCGCGGTCCCAGGACTTGATGTCGAGGAGCACCAGGTCCACGTCGCGCAGCAGCGCGTCGGTGGCCCGGGTGCCGAGGAAACCGGAGGTGTCCAGGGCGGTGTGCAGGCCGAGTTCGTGCTTGTAGCGGTGCAGCAGCTCACCCGCGAACACGGGCTGGAGCAGCGGTTCGCCGCCGCTGACGGTGGCGCCGCCGCCCGCCGCGCGGATGAAGGTCGTGTACTTCGCGGCCTCGGCGACCACGTCGTCGGCGGTGGTGCGCTTGCCGTTGCGCATCCGCCAGGTGTCGGGGTTGTGGCAGTACAGGCAGGTCAGCGGGCAGCCCGAGAGGAAGGTGACGAAGCGCGTGCCCGGCCCGTCGACGCCGGTCGACAGGTCCCAGGAGTGCACCGAACCGACGATCGGCCGGCGGGTGGCCGCCCCGGCGAGCGTGCTGGCGTCCTCGTCGCGGTCGGCGTGCGCCGGGCGGCCGACGGGGATCTGGGAGCTGAGCAGAACGGCCATGGCAGGACCTTCCTGGACTGGGGCCGGCGGGGGGCTGGCGGAGGCTGTTCGGGGGGCCGGAGCTGATCGGGGGCGGCTGAGGCTGGTTGGGCTGCTCGGGGTGGGTCGGCTGGGCTGGGCTCTTGGGGGGGGCGGCCGGAGGTGGGGGTGGGGTGGGGTGGGTGGGCGAGGGGGGTGGGGGGGGAGGGGGAGACCCCCCCCACCCCCGCCCCCTCAAAGCGCCCCGTGGAACGTCCGGTTGATGACGTCCAGCTGCTGTTCGCGGGTGAGGCGGACGAAGTTGACGGCGTAGCCGGAGACCCGGATGGTCAGCTGGGGGTAGTTCTCCGGGTGCCGCATGGCGTCTTCCAGGGTGGCCTTGTCGAGGACGTTGACGTTCATGTGGAAGCCGTCGCTGGCCATGAAGCCGTCGAGGACGCCGGACAGGTTGTCGATGCGCTCCTGCGGGGTGCGGCCGAGCGCGTCGGGGGTGATGGTGTTGGTGAGCGAGATGCCGTCCTCGGCGTCGTCGTAGGGCAGCTTGGCGACGGACAGGGCGGAGGCGATGTAGCCGTGCTCGTCGCGGCCGTTCATAGGGTTGGCGCCGGGCGCGAACGGGGTGCCCGCGCGGCGGCCGTCGGGGGTGTTGCCGGTCTTCTTGCCGTAGACGACGTTGGAGGTGATGGTCAGCACGGACTGGGTGTGGACGGCGTCGCGGTAGGTGGGGTGCTTGCGCACCTTCTCCATGAAGTCGTGCACGATCCGGGTGGCCAGTTCGTCGGCGCGGTCGTCGTTGTTGCCGTACGCCGGGTAGTCGCCCTCGATCTCGTAGTCCACGGCCAGTCCGGTCTCGTCGCGGACCACCTTGACCTTGGCGTGCTTGATGGCGGACAGCGAGTCGGCGGCGACCGAGAGCCCCGCGATGCCGCAGGCCATGGTGCGCAGGATCTGCTGGTCGTGGAGCGCCATCTCGATGCGCTCGTAGGCGTACTTGTCGTGCATGTAGTGGATGACGTTGAGTGCGTGGACGTACGTCTTGGCCAGCCAGTCCAGCATCGCGTCGTACTGGGCGGCGACGCTCTCGTAGTCGAGGTACTCGCCCTCGATGGGCGTGAAGCCCTCGACGACGAGCTTGCCGCTCTTCTCGTCTCGGCCGCCGTTGATGGCGTAGAGCAGGGCCTTGGCGACGTTGACGCGGGCGCCGAAGAACTGCATCTGCTTGCCGGTGGCCATGGCCGAGACGCAGCAGGCGATGGCGGTGTCGTCGCCGTACTTGGGGCGCATCAGCTCGTCGGACTCGAACTGGATGGCCGAGGTGTCGATGGCGACCTTGGCGGCGAAGTCCTTGAATCCGGCGGGGAGTCGGCGGGACCAGAAGACGGTCAGGTTCGGCTCGGGCGCGGGGCCGAGGTTGTAGAGGGTCTGGAGGGCGCGGAAGGTCGTGCGGGAGACGAGGGGGCGCCCGTCCTCGCCGATTCCGGCCATGGACCAGGTGACCCAGGTGGGGTCGCCGGAGTACAGCTCGTTGTATTCGGGGGTGCGCAGGAAGCGGACGATGCGGAGCTTGATGACGAAGTCGTCGATGAACTCCTGGGCCTGCTCCTCGGTGAGGCGTCCGGCCTCGATGTCGCGCTGGAGGTAGATGTCGAGGAAGTTGTCGATGCGGCCGATCGACATGGCCGCGCCGTTCTGCTCCTTCACGGCGGCGAGGTAGGCGAAGTACAGCCACTGGACGGCTTCGCGGCCGGTGGTGGCGGGCCCGGAGATGTCGTAGCCGTAGGAGAGCGCCATGGCCTTGAGTTCGTTCAGGGCCTTGATCTGCTCGGAGATCTCTTCGCGGTCGCGGATGACCGTCTCGGTGGCCCAGGCCTCGCCGAGGCGCGCCTTGTCGGCCTCCTTGGCCTGGATGAGGCGGTCGACGCCGTAGAGGGCGACGCGCCGGTAGTCGCCGATGATGCGGCCGCGTCCGTAGGCGTCGGGGAGGCCGGTGATGATGCCGGAGGAGCGGCAGGCGCGGATCTCGGGGGTATACGCGTCGAAGACGCCTTCGTTGTGGGTCTTGCGGAGATGGGTGTAGACCTCGCGCACCTCGGGGTCGGCTTCGTAGCCGTAGGCGTTGAGGGCGCCTTCGACCATGCGCCAGCCGCCGTTGGGCATGATGGCGCGCTTGAGCGGGGCGTCGGTCTGGAGGCCGACGATGAGGTCGCTGTGGTCGGCGGCGGTGCCGTCGATGTAGCCGGGCCGGAAGGCGTCGATGCGGGACGGGGTCTTCACGTCCACGTCGTGGATGCCCTGCTCGATCTCCTGCGGGAACATCGACAGGAGCTTGTTCCACACGGCGGTGGTGCGCTGGGTGGGGCCGGCGAGGAAGTCGGCGTCGCCCTCGTACGGCGTGTAGTTCTGCTGGACGAAGTCGCGGACGTCGATGGCGTCGCGCCACAGTCCGCCCTTGAAGCCGTCCCAGGCTCCGCCGTTCTTCGTTGCCTCTGCAGGAGTCGCGGTCATGGCAGACACCCTTCCGAATCACCGTTGGCGTGGCACTTGGGCCGTGGAGCCGGGGCTCTCTGGCCTGTTTCCATTCCACTCCTTTTGATCGATCAGAGGGCTCGGCATAGGTCACCAGAATCGGGCCAGAAGTCCTGCCCTCCCCTCCCCCTCTCGCTTGACACCCACACTGACCTGCAATTTTCTCCAGGACCTTGGGCCCTAGTTCGCTTGTGAATGCATTCACAAGAATTTCCCTTTCCCGGGCCAGGTCTCCGATTCCAGGCACCGAAAGGGCCCGCGCAGCCGGTTCGATCCGGCGCGCGGGCCCTTTTCCCGGAACGCATCCGGTCTAGCTCGGGGCCTCCGCCGACTTGCGGGCGTAGAACCACCAGGCGACCACGATGCAGCTGACGTAGAAGGCCACGAAGCCCCACATCGCGCTGGTCACCGCGAAGTTGGCGAACATCGCCGGGATGAAGAAGAAGCCGTACGCGGCGATCGCGGAGGTGAAGCCGGTGACCGCGCCCGCCTCCATCTCGGCCTGCTTGAGCGCCTTGGCGTACTCCGGCGTGCCCTCGGTCAGCCCCTTCAGGTGCTGGTTGCGGAAGATCACCGGGATCTGCCGGAAGGTGGAGCCGTTGCCGACGCCGGAGAAGAAGAACGCGGCCAGGAAGCAGCCGAAGAAGCCGTAGAAGTTGCCCGAACCGCCGCCCACCGGAAGGAAGTTGATGACTCCGATGATGGCGAGGGCCATGCCGACGAACGAGATGATGGTGACCTTCGCCCCGCCGAGCTTGTCCGCGATCCAGCCGCCGGCCCAGCGGGCCAGCGCGCCGAGCGCCGGGCCCATCCAGGCGTAGGTGGCCACCGAGTAGGCGGGGAAGGTCGTCTTGATGAGCAGCGGAAGGGCGGCGGCGAAGCCGATGAAGGAGCCGAAGGTGCCGACGTACAGCCAGGTCATCAGCCAGTTGTGCTTGCGGCGGAAGATCACCTTCTGCTTGCTGAACGGGGTGGAGGCCACCTTCAGGTCGTTCTGGCCGAACCAGGCGATCAGCGCGAGGACGATGAGGACCGGGACCCACAGGAACGCGGCGTTCTGAAGGTAGACCGGGGTGCCGTCCTTCTTGTGCTGGGCGGTGCCGATCGCGATGGTCGAGAAGGTGATCACGATCGGGGTGAGCAGCTGGACGACGGAGACGCCGAGGTTGCCGAGCCCGCCGTTGATGCCGGTGGCGTTGCCCTTCTCCTTCTTCGGGAAGAAGAAACCGATGTTGGCGAGCGAGGAGGCGAAGTTGGCGCCGCCGATGCCGCACAGCGCCGCGATGATCACCATGACGCCGTACGGGGTCGAGGTGTCCTGGATGGCGATGCCGAGCCAGATCAGCGGCACGATCAGCACGACCGTCGACAGCGCGGTGAAGCGGCGCTGGCCGATCATCGGGCCGAGGAAGGTGTAGAAGACGCGGGCCGTGCCGCCGGTCAGGCCCGGGATGGCGGTGAGCCAGAACAGCTGCGAGGTGGAGAAGGAGAAGCCGACGTCCTTGAGGTTCGTCGCGGTGACGGACCACACCTGCCAGACCACGAAGGCGACGAGCAGGGCGGGGACGGCGATCCACAGGTTCCGGGTGGCGACCTTGCGGCCGACCGAGCGCCAGAAGACCTCGTTCTCCGGCTCCCATGCCGTGATGGTGCGGCCGGGCCGGTAGTCCTCGGGGTCGTACGAGACGGTGGCGTCGGGGCCTGCCGGGGGCCGGGTGGACGGCTGGAGCGCGGAACTCATGGTGCTTCCCAGGGGGTTGAGACGAGTCCTGACATATCCACGTTGCGCCTCCGGCCGGGGTGGAGGTGAGAGGCGAATGCCACGACTCCGGGCTGCCGTTGGTCCCGGTGGAGCCGCCGTAGGGCCTGCGGCGGGCCCGCAAGAGGGGGGCCTAGAAGCGGGTGGCGGGGAGGTCGGCGAGGTCGACGACGGGGAGGCTGACGTCCGGGTCGTCGAGGCACTGGCCGGTGCGCAGGTCGAAGTCCTGCTTGTGCAGGGGCGAGGTGACCACGGGGACGCCGTCGCGGCTGCCCATGATGCCGCCCGCGATGACGTCGGCGCCGGAGAACGGGTCGCGGTTGGAGACCGCGTACACCTCTCCCGTACGGGACCTGAACAGGGCTGCCTCGCCGCCGCCGGGGAGCCGGGCGGGGCGGCCGCGGCCGGGCTCCAGGTCGTCGAGGGCGCCGAAGTCGACGTGCCCGAAGCGATCGAGGGCGGCCGGGTCGGCGAGGACGGCCTGCCATTCGTCCTGGTAGGCGGCGACGTGGCGGTCCATCTGCGCTTCGAGCTCGGCGCAGATCCCGAGGGAGTCTTCGAGGAGCACGTCCTTCAGATGCTCCAGGCCCCCGTCGATGCGCTCGATCCAGGCGGCGGTGCGCTCCAGGCGTTCGGCGGTGCGCACGTAGTACATGAGGAAGCGGTCGACGGTGCGGAAGAGCTCGGCCGTCGAGAGGTCGCGGGCGAGCAGGTCGGCGTGGCGGGGCCGGGCGCCGCCGTTGCCGCAGACGTACAGGTTCCAGCCGCCCGCCGTCGCGATGACGCCGATGTCCTTGCCGCGCGCCTCGGCGCATTCGCGCAGGCAGCCCGAGACGCCGCCCTTGAACTTGTGCGGGGTGCGCAGGCCCCGGTAGCGGGTCTCCAGGTCGATGGCGAGCTGGATGGAGTCGCCCTGGCCGAAGCGGCAGAACCGGGCGCCCACACAGGACTTGACGGCCCGCAGCGACTTTCCGTACGCCTGCCCGGACTCGAAGCCCGCCGTGCCGAGGCGGCGCCAGATGTCGGGGAGCTGGTCGGCGCGGGCACCGAACAGGCCGATCCGCTGGGCGCCGGTGATCTTGGTGTAGAGGCCGTAGTCGCGGGCGACCTCGCCGAGCACGATGACCTGGTCGGGCGTGACCTCGCCGCCGGGGACGCGCGGGATGACGGAGTAGGTGCCGTCCTTCTGAAGGTTGGCGAGGAAGAGGTCGTTGGAGTCCTGGAGGCCGGCCTGCTCGCCGTCGAGGACGTGCCCGATGCCGAGCTCGGGGGCGAGCGTGCCGAGCACGTTGGCGACGACGGGCTTGCAGACCGCGCAGCCCTCACCGCCGAGCCCATGACGGTCCATCAACTCGCTGAAGGAGCGGATGCGTTGGTCCTTGACGATGCCGTAGATCTCGGACCGGGACAGGGCGAAGTGCTCGCAGATCCCCCGCGCCTTGGTCACGCCCGACGCGGCGAGTCCGGCGTCGAGGACGGACTGGAGGGCGCCGACGCAGCCGCCGCAGCCGGTGCCGGCCTTGGTGTGGCGCTTGACGCCGCCGAGGTCGGTGAGCCCGTGCTCGGCGACGGCGGAGCGCACCTGGCCCGTGGTGACGTTGTGGCAGGAGCAGATGACGGCGTCGTCCGGCAGCGCGTCGGCGCCGGGCACGTCCCCGCCCGCCGGAGCGATGAACGCCTCCGCCGGGGCAGGCAGTTGGCGTCCGGTGTGCGGCATGAGGGAGCCGTAGGCTTCGGCGTCGCCGACCAGGATGCCGCCGAGGAGGCGCCCGTCGGGACCGAGGAGCAGCTTCTTGTAGACGCCCTCGCGCCCGTCGGAGAAGAGCACCTCGACGGCGCCGCTCTCGGAGGTGGCGAAGGGATCGCCGAAGGAGGCGACGTCGGCGCCCATCAGCTTCAGTTTGGTGGAGGTGTCGGCGCCGGTGAAGGTGAGCGCGCCGTCGCCCGCGAGCCGCTCGGCGACGGTCTCGGCCATCTGGTAGCCGGGGGCGACCAGGCCGTAGACCCGGCCGTCGACGGTCTGGGCGCACTCGCCGATGGCGTAGATGTACGGGTCGGTGGTGCGGCAGTACGCGTCCACGGCCACGCCGCCCCGGTCGCCGACGGCGAGCCCGCAGGTCCGGGCGAGCCGGTCGCGGGGGCGCACTCCGGCGGAGAAGACCACGACCTCGGCGTCGATGCGGCGGCCGTCGCCGAGCCGGAGTCCGCACACCCGGCCCGTGTCGTCGAGCTCGACCTCGTGGGCCCCGACGCCGGTGTGCACGTCCACGCCCATGGACTCGATGGTGGTGCGCAGGGCGGCCGCGCCGCCGTCGTCGACCTGGAGCGGCATGAGGCGCGGCGCGAACTCGACGACGTGGGTCCGCAGCCCGAGCGTGCGCAGCGCCCCCGCCGCCTCCAGGCCGAGCAGCCCGCCTCCGACGACGACGCCGCTGCGGGCGCCCTCGCGGACGTACGCGGTGAGCTGTTCGACGTCGTAGAGGGTGCGGTAGGTGAAGCAGCCGGTGGCGTCAGCGCCGGGGACGGGCGGCACGAAGGGGTAGGAGCCGGTGGCGAGGACGAGGGTGTCGTACGGGACGACGGCGCCGGAGGTGGTGGTGACGGTGCGGGCCGCCGGGTCGACGGTTTCGGCGGGGTCGCCGAGCCGCAGGTCGATGCCGTGCTCCTGGAGGAACGCGGCGTCCGTGAGCGCGAGTTGCTCGGGCGTGGCCCCGGTGAAGGCGGACGAGAGGTGGACGCGGTCGTAGGCGGGGACGTCCTCCTCGGCGAGCACGGTGACGTGCCAGCCGGGGGCGCCCGGCCGGGCGAGGGCGCCGCGTTCGGCGAGGGCCTCCAGGAGGCGGTGGCCGACCATGCCGTGGCCGATCAGCACGAGGTTCTGCGCGGGCTGCGACATGACTTCGCTCCGGGGCTGGGGGGTGTGCCCCTTCGACGCTAGACCGGCCGAGCCCGCCGCAGCCGCCGTGAAAGCCCTGTCCACCAGGGCCTTGCGGCCCCCGGGGCCGGGCACTTGGGCCCGGCCCCGGGTCCCGGCTAGGCCGGGGGGTTGAGCTTGCGGAAGTAGGTCCAGCTGGTCTCGTTCGGCTCGCTCCACTTCTCGGGAGCCTGCGCGAACTCGGGATGGTGGTCCGCTATGTAGGCGCGGGTGCGCTCGGGAACCTCGGCGTACGAGCCGAGCTTGCGGCCCCGGCAGTGGTAGGTGAGCCCGCCGGGCCGCTGCCCGCGCGCCATCCAGGGAAGCCACGGGGACATCCGGGTCCACGACATGCTGGCCGGGACACCGGCCGCCGGGCCCGCCAGATCGGCGCGGTCGGCGAAGAACTGGAAGAGTTCCAGGGCCTTGTACGTGTCGCCCGCCGAGTGCAGCGGATACTCGGCCACCGGGAGCGGCGACGGGTAGGCGAGCGGGATCTCCAGGCTGAAGCAGACCTGCCCGCCCAGCTCGGTCGTCGGGATCGGGAAGGGGCGCCACTTCTGGTTGGCGGGGTCGTTCCAGATGTGCACCACGGGCAGGTCCTGCCAGGTCTCCAGGATCTCGCGGGTGCCGGGGTCCAGATAGAAGGCGGCCTCACGGGTGAGCAGCTGATAGGCGTCGGGCCCGGCCTCCTCGTCCCGCACGAGACGGGCGACGTTGACGCCCTCGAACCCGAAGAGACGCTGGTAGGGCTCGTCGGGGGCCCAGGAGTACACGTCCCCGGACCACCAGTAGGTGACCTCCTCCCCGTCGAGGGAGGCACGGGTACGGGCGAAGTCGCGGAGCAGTGCGGCGGGTGTGGTCATGAACACCACTCTGCGGGTCGGGGCCCCGGCGGAAAACCCCGCCCCGCACCCAACCCCGGGGAACTTGGCGCCCCCGAACCCCGCTTTCGGCCGGGCTCCCTGCGTGGCTGCGCGTGTCGTGCGCCTGGCGGCCCGTCCCTTTCGCCCGCCCACCGTGCGTGGCTGGTCGCGCAGTTCCCCGCGCCCCTGTCAGTACTGGTGCGGGCCAGTGTTGGCATCTTTAGCCCGTCCGGCGATTGAGGACGAGCGCCGTTCAGGCGCGAACGGGGGGTCTGGGGGCGGAGCCCCCAGAAGCACCTTCACCCCCGGAGGGTCTGGGGAAGGGGCGGGGTGGGGAAGGCTCAGGGCGTCGGGGTCTCCGGGCGGCGACGGTTCAGCGTCCAGCCGACCGCGACGGTCAGGGCCGCCACACCCCCGGCGAGCGGCACCGCCCCCCGCCCCGCGAACGTACACCCCAGAATCACCAACGCCGAGACCGGCAGGGTCAGTTGCTGCGCGGGCCCCCGCTTGAAGTGCCGCGAATGCAGCAGCCACACCGTCAGCATGAACAGCGCCGCCGGAACCGTCACGGCCGCCGCGGCCGCCGCCGTCGAGATGTGGGCCTTGCCGACCGTCTGCTCGATCGCCACCTCCATGCCCGCCCCGATCGCCGCCGCCGAGGCGAGCACCACGTAGTGGCCGTAGCCCCACACGAAACCCTGCCGGTTGGAGGTGAGGTGGTCGTGGATGGGGACCGCGAAGTAGATCCACCAGGCGGCGAACACGATGAGCAGCCCGCCCGCCGCCAGCGGCAGCAGGTCGCCGAGTTCGTCGTGCTCGTCGAGGGCCTCCTGTACGGCGATGGTGGCGGCCGACACCGTCTCGCCGAGCACGATGAGCGTGAACAGGCCGTACCGCTCGGCGATGTGGTGCGGATGCCAGGTGGTGGTGTGGCGGTGTTCGGCGATCATCGGCACGGACAGTTCGGCGAGGGCGAGCAGGGGGAAGGCCCAGGTGCGGACGGAGTCGGGCACGAAGAGCATGCCGACCCAGCCGAGCTGGCACACCACGAGTCCGGCCGCGTACCGCAGGCACACCTGGCGTTCGTCCGGGTTCTCGGAGCTCACCGCCGCCCGCAGCCACTGGCTGGTCAGCGCGAGCCGCATCACGATGTAGCCGATGACGCTGATCGTGAAGTCCCCGTCGTCGAACGCGCGCGGCACTCCCGCGGCGAGGATCAGCACGCCGGTGATCTGGACGAGGGTCACGACCCGGTACAGGGCGTCGTCGGTGTCGTACGCCGAGGCGAACCACGTGAAGTTCATCCACGCCCACCAGATGGCGAAGAACACCGCCGCGTATCCGGCGAGGCCCGCGCCCACGTGGCCCTCCGCGAGGGCGTGGACCAGCCGGGCGCCCGCCTGGGCGACGGCGACGACGAAACAGAGGTCGAAGAACAGCTCCAGCGGGGTCGAGGCGCGGTGCGCCTCGTGGCGGCTGCGTGCGGTCATGCGTGGCATGCGCACAGCACATCAGACCGGCCGGTGGGCTAAGCCGCCAACACTTCAGGGCGTATGGATTCGTACCGGTTCAGCACAAGGTGCGCGAGGAGGGGGTGGTCGGCGATCGGCGCGGACACGGCGTGCACGCCGGGGGTCGCCTCCAGCGCGCGGGTGAAGCGGCCGGGCGCGAGCAGGTGGGTGGCGATGGTGATCCGCCGGAACCCGGCGGCGCGGAGGTGCGCGACCCGTTCCGGGACGGTGGGGGACGCTGCGGCGCAGTACGCGTCGAGTACGGGGATGTCGGGGTGGGCGGCGCTCAACTCCCGTGCCACGGCTCGGGTTCCGTCGTTTCCGTGCGGCCGGGTCGATCCGGCGCCCGCCACGACGATCGCGTCCCCGGGGCCACCGGCCGCGAGCAGCCGCTCGTGCACGGCGCGGGCCACGTCCGGCTCGCCCGCGAGCCCGTCGGTGACGGTGCAGTGGTGGCGGCGGGCGACGGAGGGGATGTCGACGCGGCGGTGGTAGCCGTCGCCCAGGAGCAGGGGGACGACGATGGCGCCGGGGTTCCTGGCGAGGACGTCGGCGAGGGTCGGGCGCTGGACGTCCAGGTGTGCCACGAGGGTGGGGAGCGGCAGCGTCCTCACGAGGCGGGCGATCCTCTCGCCCGCCTCGGGGGCGGAGCTGCCGTGCACGGCGAGCACCAGCATCGTGGCCTCCCGGGGTGGGGGTGGGTGCCGGGGTGGTGTCGTGGCACCCCGGCGTCCCTCACGCTAACCCGGTGCAACCGGCCCTGGGCCCCGCCAAAGTCCCCTGACGGGGGGCCATTGGACTCCCCCCGCCGGGGGAGGGTGCTCCCGGGGGCTCCGCCCCCAGACCCCCGTTCGCGCCTGAACGGCGCTCGTCCTCAAACTCCCCCAAGGCCTTAAGGGCCAGGGGGGACCCCCATGACAGGCTAAAGATGCCAGCACTGGCCCGCACCAGTACTGCCAGGGGCGCGGGGAACTGCGCGAGAAGCGAGCACGGTCCGCAGAGGCCCTGGGGCTCCGCCCCAGACCCCGTATCGCGCCTAAACGGCGCTCGTCCTCAATCGCCGGACGGGCTGGGTATGCCTGCATGGGCACCCCGCCAAGCACGACCCCGCCAGGGGGCGCGGGGAACTGCGCGACGAGCCACGCGCGGCCCGCAGGCCGAACGGCTCCGAGGGCCGGGGCCCCGCGGCCAAAGCCCAACCCCCGCCCCCCACCCCCGTGGTAGGGATGGACGCTATGAATGACTCCCTCACCGACGTGACCGGCTTCCGGGTCGGCCACGCCGCCGTTGCCGGACCCGGCGCCCTGAGCGGCACCACCGTCGTGCTCGCTCCGCCCGGCGGCGCCGTCGCGGGTGTCGCGGTGCGCGGGGGCGGCCCCGGCACCCGGGAGACCGACGCCCTCGACCCGAAGAACGTCGTCGAGCGGATCGACGCGGTCGTGCTGACCGGCGGCAGCGCGTACGGGCTCGACGCGGCGAGCGGTGTGATGGCCTGGCTGGAGGAGCAGGGGCGCGGCGTGCGGGTGGGGCCCGAGCCGCACCACGTGGTGCCGGTGGTGCCCGCGGCCTGCGTGTTCGACCTGGGCCGCGGCGGCGACTGGCGGGCCAGGCCGGACGCCTCGGTGGGCCGGGCCGCGGCCGAGGCGGCCGGGGCCGCCGGGGTCGAGGTCGCGGAGGGGAACGTGGGGGCCGGGACCGGCGCGGTGGTCGGCGGCGTGAAGGGCGGGGTCGGCACGGCGAGCGTCCGGCTCGCGTCGGGGGTGACGGTGGCCGCCCTGGCCGTCGTCAACGCCGCCGGGTCCGCCATCGACCCGCACAATGGCGTGCTGTACGGCGAGTACGGGACGGCCGACCCGCTCCACGTCCCCTCCCCCGAAACCCACTTGGCGGCAGCCGCGAGGCTCGCCGAGGCCCGCGCGGGGGCCGGGCTTCCGCCGCTCAACACGACCCTCGCCGTGGTGGCGACCGACGCCCGGCTCACCCGGCCGCAGGCGCAGAAGCTCGCCGGGACCTCGCACGACGGCCTGGCCCGCGCCATCCGGCCCGTCCACCTGATGCACGACGGGGACGCGGTGTTCGCCCTGGCCACCGGAACCCACCAGTCCGGTACGCCCGGCGCCCTGACGCCCGAGGAGTTCAACTTCGTTCTCGCCGCCGGGGCGGACGTGGTCGCGCGGGCCATCGTGCGCGGCATGCGGGCCGCGGTGAGCGTCGAGGGACCGGGGGGAAGTTTCCCCGCTTACGGGGATTTGTACGGCAGTTGAGAGCCGCGAACCCCCTGTTTGTGACCGGCGTCACAGCCCGCTCTCGCAACCGTTGACCCATTTGGGTTCTCTATGCCCGTACTGGATTCATTTCGCAGTACATCACGCAGACATGGAGCAGCCCGTGACACCGCCGGCGTCGGACAACGCAGCGCAGCCTCAGCAGTTCAGCACCCCGCGCCCCGCGCGTCCGTTCGCCCGGCGTCGTGTCCGGCTGATCGCGGGAGCGGCGGGCCTCCTGGTCGGCGCGCTCGCGCTGACCGCCTGCGGCGGCGACGCGAAGGCGAGCGACGACGCCAAGGACGGCAAGGGCACCGACGCCGCGGCCGCCAAGGACGCCTCCACGCTGAAGATCACCATCTCGGCGAAGGACGGCTCCACCAACGCCTCCATCAACGACGTCACCGTCAAGGCCGAGGGCGGCAAGCTGTCCGACGTGACGATGACCGAGGTGCAGGGCGGCAAGGCCGTGCCCGGCCAGCTCGCCGCGGACGGGCTCTCCTGGAAGCCGACCGGCAAGGTCGAGCGCGGCACCCAGTACAAGATCACCGCCAACGGCAAGGACGACAAGGGCCGGCCCGCGACGGAGAACTCGCAGTTCTCCACCGTCTCGGCCAAGGACAGCTTCATCGCCAACTACACCCCCGACGACGGCTCCACGGTCGGCGTCGGCATGCCGGTGTCCTTCAACTTCAACAAGGCGATCACCAACAAGAAGGACGTCCTCTCGCACATCACGGTGACCAGCAGCAGCGGCCAGCAGGTCGTCGGCCACTGGTTCGGCTCGGACCGCCTCGACTTCCGTCCCCAGGACTACTGGAAGGCCGGGTCCAAGGTCACCATGAAGATCGACCTGGACAAGGTGGAGGGCTCGAAGGGCATCTACGGCGTGCAGTCGAAGGAGGTCACCTTCACCATCGGCCGCAACCAGGTCTCCACCGTGGACGTGAAGACGCAGGAGATGACCGTCCAGCAGGACGGCAAGACCATCAAGACGATCCCGGTCTCCACCGGCAGCTCCGAACACCCCACCTACAACGGGCAGATGGTGATCTCGGAGAAGTTCACGCAGACCCGCATGAACGGCGACAGCGTGGGCTTCGGCGGCGAGTACGACATCAAGGACGTGCCGCACGCGATGCGCCTGTCCCAGTCGGGCACCTTCATCCACGGCAACTACTGGTACAAGGGCGACCCGTTCGGCAACGACGGCACCAGCCACGGCTGCGTCGGCATGAAGGACGTCCAGGGCGCCGCGGGGGACACTCCGGCCAAGTGGATGTTCGACCACAGCCTGATCGGTGACGTCGTCGTGGTGAAGGGCTCGCCGGACAAGACCATCGCCCCCGAGAACGGCCTCAACGGCTGGAACATGGCGTGGTCGCAGTGGACGGCGGACTCCACCTCCTGACCAACTCCCCTTCATCCAGGGCTACTTGACCGGCCGGCACCTCCTCCGTGGGGTGCCGGCCGGAAAAGTTTCGGCCATCCCCGCTGCGCGATCCGCACACAGGGGCTACGTTGAGCACCTTCTACGTGACCAACAGCGACGGCCAGGAGAAGCCTTGGTGCTCCATGTGCCCCACCCGCTCGACGGCGAGCGCGGCCCCGGCGAGGACTCGGTCCAGGAACAGCTGGCCGCCCTCCTGGGGCGGGCCCTGAACTCCTTCGACCTGCCCGACGAGCTCGTCGAGCGCCTCGATCTCGCGATGGCGCACACCACGTCCCTGCACTCCTCGCTGCACACCTCGGCGGCGGGCCCCGGCGGCCCCCGCCTGAGCCGCGAGACGTACCGGCACTCCTATCTGCTCCTGGACGGCTCCACGGTCACCCTGTGGGAGCTGGCCCACCACGACGGCCGCGAGTACGCCTACGAGGTGTACGGGTCCGAGGAGGACGCCCGCATCGCCGCCGTCCGGCTGCGCCGCAAGGCCCTGCCGACGGAGCCGGCACCCGGCCCCGAGGAGGAACTGGGCGTGCTGGAAGCCGAGTTGAGCGGATACGGGGGCGGCGCCTGGGATCCGCTCCAGGACTTCGACGACTGCTGGGAGGCCGGGCTCGGCCCGGACGTCCTGGCGGAGCACCGCGCCGCCCCGCCCGCCCCGGTCCCGTACGCACCCGAGGACGCGGCGGACCACGCGCGGCGGCTGCTGCGCCGCGCCGAGAACCCGGACCGGCCGGACAAGCGCACCGCGCTGCGGCTGCGGTCCGCGCATGCCCACCGGATCACCCAGGCGTTCGGCAGCCACTGCCGCCCGGCGGGCCGGGACGCCGCGTTCACCCTGTACGAGCACGCTTTCCGGCTGCGCGACGGCGGCGAGGTGAGTCTGTGGGAGGTCGAGCACACGGCGACTCCGGACGGGCGCCACATGTGCGAGGTGTACGCGACGGAGCAGGCGGCCCGGGCCGCCATGGAGCGCCGGGCACGCGTGAGTTGAGGGCCGCGGCAGGCGCGGCCCCCCGGGAGACGTGCGGTCGGCTCAGGGCACGTACACGCCGACGAGGCGCGTCAGGAACTGCGCGGATCGAGCTGGCGCATCAGCCCGGCGAAGGCGTCCCGCTCGGCCTCGGTGAGCGCCACGGCCTCCCGGGCGGGCGGCCCCGCCTGGCGGCCCACCGCCCGCAGGGGGCGCATGGCGCGCCACTCGGCGCGGTCGGCACGCTCCCGGCGCAGGACGCGGACCAGTCCGACGACCCAGGCGACACTCGCCGCAGCGAGGACGGAGAGGCCTATCTGCTGAATGATCGTGATGTTCTGAGCCACGCGCCCCAGTAGACAACACCGGCCGGGACTTACGGCAGGGTGTGCCGGGACTTTGGTCCCCAAGTGGTACATGTCACGTCATGGCGCCCGAAGACGCCCGGCCCCCGGGGCGGGGGCCGGGCGTATCGGCCGGAATCGCTCAGGCGGCGACGGCCACCTTCGCCCCGTCGAGGTTCTCGGCGCTCGCCTCGGCCTCGGGCCGCTGCTTGCGCAGGCCCTTGAGGAGGACGACCAGCGCCGCGCTCACGGCGGTGCCCGCCGCGATGGCCAGCAGGTACAGGAAGGCGTTGCCGATCAGCGGGACCACGAAGATCCCGCCGTGCGGCGCCCGCAGGGTGCAGCCGAAGGCCATCGACAGAGCGCCGGTGACCGCGCCGCCCGCCATCGCGGAGGGGATGACCCGCAGCGGGTCGGCCGCGGCGAACGGGATCGCGCCCTCGGTGACGAACGAGGCCCCGAGCACCCAGGCCGCCTTGCCGTTCTCGCGCTCGGCACGGGTGAACAGGCGGCCCCGTACGGTCGTGGCCAGGGCCATCGCCAGCGGCGGGACCATGCCCGCGGCCATCACGGCCGCCATCACCTTGAAGCTGCCGTCGCTCCCGTCGGCGAGCCCGCCGATCGCGAAGGTGTAGGCCACCTTGTTGAGCGGGCCTCCCAGGTCGAAGCACATCATCAGGCCCAGGATCACCCCGAGGACGATCACGTTGGCGCCGGAGAGGCCGTTGAGCCAACTGGTCAGCGCAGACTGGAGCTTGGAGATCGGCTCGCCGACGACCAGGAACATCAGGAAGCCGACGACCGCCGAGGAGATCAGCGGGATCACCACCACCGGCATGATGCCGCGCAGCGGTGCCGGGATCCGCACCTTCTGGATCGCCATGACCACGGCGCCCGCGATCAGGCCCGCCGCGAGACCGCCGAGGAAGCCCGCCTTGATGTCGAGGGCGATCGCGCCGCCGACGAACCCGGGCACCAGCCCCGGCCGGTCGGCCATCCCGTACGCGATGTAGCCCGCGAGGACCGGGACGAGGAACTTGAAGGCGACGCCGCCGATCTGGAAGAGCAGGGCGGCCCAGCTGGTGGCGTCGGCCCAGGCGAAGTGCTCCATCACGGAGGGCGCCTCGCTGACCTTGTAGCCGCCGATGGCGAAGCCGAGCGCGATGAGCAGACCGCCCGCGGCGACGAACGGGACCATGTAACTGACGCCGGACATCAGCCACTTGCGGAGCTTGGTGCCGTAGCCCTCGCCCGCCTCACCGCCCGCCTCGACGGGGGACGGCTTGGCGCCCGGCTCGGTGATCTCGCCGCGGGCGGCCTTGTCGCGCACCTCGGCGATCAGCTCGGCGGGCCGGTTGACGCCCGCCTTCACGCCGACGTCCACGGTGGGCTTCCCGGCGAAGCGCTCCTTGTCGCGTACGGGCACGTCGTGCGCGAGGATCACGCCGTCGGCGGCGGCGATGACGGCCGGGTCCAGGCGGGTGAACCCGGAGGAGCCCTGCGTCTCGACGGTGATCTCGACGCCCTCGGCGCGTCCGGCCCGCTCCAGGGACTCCGCCGCCATGTAGGTGTGGGCGATGCCGGTGGGGCAGGAGGTGACCGCCACGATCCGGAACGTCCCGGCCGCGGGGTCGGAGGCGGGCTCCTCGGTGACGGGCTCCGGCTCCTCCGCCTCCTCGCCGCGGATCAGCGCGGCCGCTTGCGCGGGGGTGGCCGCGGCCCGCAGCGCGGCGGTGAACTCGGCGTCCATCAGCTGCCGGGCCAGGCTCGACAGGATGGACAGGTGGGCGTCGTCCGCGCCCGCCGGGGCCGCGATGAGGAAGATCAGGTCGGCCGGGCCGTCCGGCGCCCCGAAGTCGATCCCGGCGGCGCTGCGCCCGAACGCCAGGGTCGGCTCGGTGACGTGGGCGCTGCGGCAGTGCGGGATGCCGATGCCGCCGTCGAGCCCGGTCGGCATCTGGGCCTCGCGCGCGGCCACGTCGGCGAGGAAGCCGTCGAGGTCGGTGACGAGGCCGAGCGCGACCATCCGCTCGGCGAGCGAACGGGCGGCGGCTTCCTTGGAGTCGGCGGCCAGGTCGAGTTCGAGGTCGACCAGTTCCGCGCTGATCATCTGGCTCATCGCGGGCTCCTTTGCGAGCGGTGAGGGGCGGACGGGGCGGGACTCATGACGCCGGTTGCGCCCGGGGACGGTCCAGCGGCGGGGCGGGGGCTCATGACGCCGATTCCGTCAGCGGACGGTCCAGCGGCGGGACGGGAGCTCATGACGCCGATTCCGTCAGCGGACGGTCCAGCGGCGGGACGGGAGCTCATGACGCCGGTTCCGTCAGGAGGCGGTCCAGCGGCGGGACGGGGACTCATGACGCCGATTCCGTCAGCGGACGGTCCAGCGGCGGGACGGGGACTCATGACGCCGATTCCGTCAGCAGGCGGTCCAGCGGCGGGACGGGGACTCATGACGCCGATTCCGTCAGCGGACGGTCCAGCGGCGGGACGGGAGCTCATGACGCCGATTCCGTCAGGGGGCGGTCCAGCGGGACGGCGTCGGTGACGGTGACGGCTGCCGGGTCGAGGTCGCCGGGCGTGGGCATCACGCTGCCGGGCAGTTGGACGGCGGCCGCTCCGTGCGCGACGGCGGCGGCGAGCGCCGCCGGGCCTTCGCCGCCCGCCGCGAGGAACCCGGCGAGCGAGGCGTCCCCGGCCCCGACGTTGCTGCGTACGGTCGCGACGGGCGCCGAGGCGAAGTACGTCCCGGAGGCGGTGACCAGGAGCTGCCCGTCCGCGCCGAGGCTGGCCAGCACGGCGCCCGCCCCCAACTCCCGTACTTCTTCGGCCGCCTTGACGGCGTCGCCGACGGTGGCGAGGGGGCGGCCGACGGCCTGGGCGAGCTCTTCGGCGTTGGGCTTGACCACGTCGGGGCGCTCGCGCAGCGCGGCGAGGAGGGAGGGCCCCGAGGTGTCGAGGGCGACCTTGGCCCCGGCGGCATGGGCGCGCGCGACGAGGTCCGCGTACCACTGGGGGGCGAGGCCGCGCGGCAGGCTGCCGCAGCAGGCGATCCAGTCGGCCCGGCCGGAGTGCTCGCGCACGGTGCCGAGCAGCGATTCGCTCTCGGCGGCGGTCAGTTCGGGCCCCGGCGCGTTGATCTTCGTCAGGGTGCCGTCCGGCTCGGCGACCGCGATGTTGGACCGGGTGTGGCCCGCGACGGGGACGGGGGCCACCTCGATGCCCTCGGCTCCGAGCAGTTCGGCGACCAGGGCGCCGGGTGCGCCGCCGAGCGGCATGACGGCCACCGTGTGGTGTCCGGCGGCGGCGACGGCGCGCGAGACGTTGACGCCCTTGCCGCCGGGGTCCACGCGCTCGCCGGTCGCGCGCAGCACCTCGCCCCGGGCGAGGCCGGGGACCTCGTAGGTGCGGTCGAGGCTGGGGTTGGGGGTGACGGTGAGGATGTTCATACGGTGATCACGTCCGTGCCCGCGGCCTCGATGGCGGCGCGGTCGTCGGGGGCGAGCCCGCCGTCGGTGACGAGGACGTCGACGTCGGCCATGTCACCGAAGCGGGCGAAGTGCTCCTGGCCGTGCTTGGCGGAGTCGGCGAGCAGCACCACCCGCCGGGCGGCGCCGATCGCGGCGCGCTTGACGGCGGCCTCGGCGAGGTCGGGGGTGGTGAGGCCGTGGGCGGCGGAGAAGCCGTTGGTGCCGAGGAAGACGACGTCGGCGCGGATCTCGCCGTAGGCGCGCAGCGCCCAGGCGTCCACGGCGGCCCGGGTGCGGTGCCGGACCCGGCCGCCCACGAGGTGGAGGTCGATGGCGGGGTGGTCGGCGAGCCGGGCGGCGACGGGCAAGGCGTGCGTGACGAGGGTCAGCCCGCTCTCCAGGGGGAGGACCGCGGCGAGCCGGGCGATGGTCGACCCGGCGTCCAGGATGGCGCTGCCCTCGGCGGGCAGTTCGGCGAGCGCGGCCCGGGCGATGCGGTCCTTCTCGTCGGCGGCGGTGGACTCCCGCTCGGCGAGGTCGGGCTCGAAGTCGAGCCGCCCGGCCGGGATGGCCCCGCCGTGCACGCGACGCACGAGCCCCGCCCGGTCGAGCGCCTTGAGATCGCGCCGTACGGTCTCGGCGGTGACCTGGAAGGCCTCGGCGAGCGAGAGCACGTCCACCCGCCCGCTCTCCCGCGCGATCCGCAGGATCTCCTGCTGCCGCTCCGGTGCATACATGTCTGTTTACGTCCGTTTCCCTGCCCGTACCTGTGGTTACACCGCCAGAGTACGACCAGGCACCCTCCAAGTAAACCAACTCGGGCACTAACCAGACACAAACAGACTTCGGTCCCACCACCCCCGGCCCCCCGACCCCAGCCGCGACCGACCAATGGCCCTCCCAGCGACACGAGAACCCGCTAGGGCACGAACCCGCTAGGGGCGCGGGGAACTGCGCAAAAAGCGACCACGGGCCCGCAGCCGACGACACGGCTAGGGGCGCGGGGAACTGCGCGAACAACCACGCACGACCCGCAGGATCGAAACGGGTTCAGGGGCGCGAGGAACTGCGCAAAAAGCGACCACGGCCCGCGGACGAAATCGGGGGCCCGGGGCGGAGCCCCGAGGGCCGGGCCGGGACGGCCGATGGCCCGCACCTCGAACGGCGCGGGCCATCGGACCACACAAGACCGGGCACCTCCGGCGCGGCGCGGCGTCAGCCGACCCGCTCCGCCTCCCTGGGGAGGGAGACCAGCTCGTCCTCCCCCACCGCCCCCTCCACATGCTGCCGCGGCCGCGCAGGCAGCGCGAACATGACCAGGAAGATCACCACGAGGACCCCGGCCACGTACCAGAGCGAGTGCTGGAAGCCGTCCACGAACGCCTGGTTCAGCTGCGGCGGCACCAGATCGTCGCCGATCGAGCCGAAGAAGACGACCGAGACGAGACCGAGGCCCAGCGCGTTGCCCATCTGCTGCACGGTGTTGATGAGCCCGGACGCCGAGCCCGAGTGTTCCTTGGGGACCTCCGAGAGCACCGCGTCGGTGAGCGGGGCGACGATGAGCCCCATGCCGAGGCCCATCACGACCAGCGGGAGCGCCATCTGCCAGGAGGCGATGGCCGTGCCGTAGTGGTCGGCCTCCCAGATGTAGATGAGCAGCCCGGCCACCATCGTCAGGGCGCCCGCCTGGAGGACCTTGCGGCCGAAGCGCGGCACCAGCTTCTGCACGGACATTCCGGCCGCCACCGAGACCGCGATCGAGAACGGCACGCCGGTCAGGCCCGCGCGCAGCGCGCTCCAGCCGAGGCCTATCTGCATGTAGAGCGTCCACACCAGGAAGAAGATGCCGAGGCCGACGCCGAACGTGGCCTGGACGGCGATGCCCGCGGCGAAGCTCTTCACCTTGAACAGCGACAGCTCGATGAGCGGGGAGCCGTCGCGGCGCGCCTTCATGCGCTCGTACGCGATCAGACCGGCGAAGACCAGGACGCTGCCCGCCATCGAGAGGTAGCCCCACAGCGGCCAGCCGAGCTCGCGGCCGCGGGTCAGCGGGTAGAGCAGCATGAGCAGGCCGAGCGTCACCAGGACCACGCCGACGAGGTCGAGCCGGAGGGCCTTGGGGGCCTTGGACTCGCTGATGAACTTGGTGCCGAGGACCAGGCCCGCGATGCCGACCGGCAGGTTGATCAGGAAGATGGGGCGCCATTCAAGACCGAACAGGTTCCACTCGGTGAGCAGCGCGCCGAGCAGCGGTCCGGAGACCGCGCCGAGCCCGACGACCGCGCCGAACAGGCCGAAGACCTTGCCGCGCTCGTGCGCGGGGAAGGTGGCGTGGACGATCGAGAGGACCTGCGGCACCATCATGGCGGCCATGGCGCCCTGGAGGATGCGGGAGGCGACCAGCATCTCGGGGTTGGCGGCGAAGCCGCACAGCGCGGAGGCGAGGGTGAAGCCGCCGATGCCGAGCAGGAAGAGCTTCTTGCGGCCGTGGATGTCGCCGAGGCGGCCGCCGGTGATCAGGCCCGCGGCGAACGCGAGCGCGTAGCCGGCGGTTATCCACTGGATCGAGGAGAAGCTCGCCCCGGTGTCCTTCTGGATGGACGGTATGGCGATGTTGACGATCGTGACGTCGACCAGGTCCATGAAGGCCGCGGTCATCACGATGGCCAGGGCGAACCACCGGCGGCGGTCTGCTGCGGCCGTGGCCGCGGACTCTGGGGTGCTACTGGTCGTGGTGGAGGTCATGGGAAGAAAGTTAGACCCCCTATAGGTCAGGGTGTGTCCTCTTTGGCGGGGCATCCTGGACGGCATGACCGACACTCCGGCACGGCTGCTGCAACTGCTCTCCCTGCTCCAGACCCCGCGCGAGTGGCCCGGCGGGGAGCTCGCCGACCGGCTCGGGGTCTCCCGGCGCACGGTCCGGCGCGACATCGACCGGCTGCGCGAGCTCGGCTATCCCGTCCAGGCGGCGCGCGGCGCCGACGGCGGCTACCGGCTGGTCGCGGGCAAGGCGATGCCCCCGCTGGTCCTGGACGACGAGGAGGCGGTGGCCATCGCGGTGGGGCTGCGCGCGGGCGCGGGCCATGCCGTGGACGGGGTGGACGAGGCCTCGGTGCGGGCCCTCGCCAAGCTGGAGCAGGTGCTGCCCGCGCGCCTGCGCCACCGGGTCGCGAGCCTCCAGGCGGCCACGATGCCGCTGTCCGGGCCCTGGCGCGGAGACGGCGCGACGGTGGACCCGCGCACCCTGACCACGCTCGCCTCGGCCGTCACCGGCCAGGAACGGCTCCGCTTCGGCTACGTCTCGGGCGACGGCACGGCCACCAAGCGCCTGGTCGAGCCGTACCGCCTGGTGTCGACGGGGCGCCGCTGGTACCTGGTGGCGTACGACGTGGAGCGCGGCGACTGGCGTACCTTCCGGGTGGACCGCGTCGCCGAGCCGTTCGCGACCGGGGCCCGGTTCGCGCCGCGCGAGCTGCCCGAGGCGAACGCGGCGGAGTTCGTGCGCACCTCCATGAACCGGCTCCAGCCCGTCCTGGACGTCGACGTCACCTTCGAGGCTCCGGCGGACTTCGTGACCGCCCGGCTGCCCGCCTCGCTCGGCGCGCCCGAGCCGCTGGACGCCGGGCGCTGCCGGCTGCGCACCTCGTGCACGGACTCAATGGAGTGGGTGGCGCTGCGGCTCGCCCTGGTGGACTGCGAGTTCACCGTCAACGGGCCGCAGGCGATGACCAGTTACCTGCACGAGCTGGGCGAGCGCCTCACCCGGGCAACCGCGGGCGGCCCGGGGGAATGAGAAAAAAGGGAGGGGCCCCGACACCAGGGGGGGGAGAGGTGCCGGGGCCGGAGCCCCGGCACCAGGGGGGGGAGGGCGCCGGAGCTCGTCTGGGGGGCGGGGCCTAGGCCGCCGCGTCGAAGCCCGTGTCGCGGGCCATCTTCTTCAGTTCGAGCAGCGCGTGCTTCTCGATCTGACGGATCCGCTCGCGGGTCAGGCCGTGTTCCTTGCCCACCTCTGTCAGCGTACGCTCACGGCCGTCGTCGATGCCGTAGCGCATCTTGATGATCGAGGCGGTGCGCTGGTCGAGCTTGCCGATCAGGTCGTCGAGCTCCTCGCTGCGCAGCAGCGTGAGCACGGACTGCTCGGGCGAGACGGCGGAGGTGTCCTCGAGCAGGTCGCCGAACTGGGTCTCGCCCTGGTCGTCGACCGGCATGTTCAGCGAGACCGGGTCGCGCGCCCAGTCGAGCACGTCACCGACGCGCTCGGGCGTGGAGCCCAGCTCGGCGGCGATCTCGGTGTGCTCGGGGTCGCGCCCGTTCTCCCGGTTGAACTCGCGCTGGACCCGGCGGATGCGGCCCAGCTCCTCGACCAGGTGGACGGGGAGGCGGATGGTGCGGGACTGGTCGGCGATCGAGCGGGTGATGGCCTGGCGGATCCACCAGGTGGCGTACGTGGAGAACTTGAAGCCCTTGGCGTAGTCGAACTTCTCGACCGCGCGCACCAGGCCGGCGTTGCCCTCCTGGATGAGGTCGAGCAGGGGCAGACCGGCCCTCGGGTAGCGGCGGGCCACGGCGACGACGAGGCGGAGGTTGGACCGGATGAAGAGGTCCTTGGCGCGCTCACCGGCGGCGTACAGCGCCTCCAGCTCCTCGCGCGAGGCCCCGGCGGCCTTGCTCTCGACCTCTCCGTCGAGGATCTGGCGTGCGTACACACCGGCCTCGATGGTCTGCGAGAGTTCGACCTCCTTGGCGGCGTCGAGCAGCGGCGTACGCGCGATTTCGTCGAGGTACATACCGACCAGGTCTCGGTCGGCGATCTCACCGCTGACTGCGCGGACCCTGCTTTCCGACTCCGAACCGCCAGAGGCGGACTGTCGGCGGGCGACGGCGCGGGTTGCCATGCGTGCTCCCTTACTGAGTGGTCGCGACACCCTCCCGGGTGCCCTGCATCCGATGGAAACAACGGCTGGAATCCGGACAGAATTCCCGACCCGCCCATCGATTTTCGTGATCATGCAGTACCCTGTGCCGCCACGGGAGGGGGACAGGTGCCGCAGGGACGTACAGAGGTGCAGGTCAGGCCTGGTGTGGAGGCCGATCTGGAGGCGCTCACCGACCTTTACAACCACTTCATCCGTGAGACCGCCATCACATTCGACACGACCGCCTTCACCGCCGAACAGCGCCGTCCGTGGCTGCACTCCCACCCTGAAGACGGCCCGCACCGCCTTCTGGTTGCTCACGATGACCGATTTGTCGGCCCCGTCGGCGTTCTCGGCTACGCGACGAGCAGCCCCTTCCGCCCGAAGCCCGCGTACTCGACGTCCGTCGAGGTGAGCGTGTACTGCGCGCCGTGGGCGCTCGGCCGCGGCGTGGGCACGCTCCTGTACCGCTCCCTCTTCGAGGCGCTGGCCACCGAGGACGTGCACCGGGCGTACGCCGGGATCGCCCTGCCGAACGAGGCCTCGGTCCGGCTGCACGAGCGCTTCGGCTTCGCGCACCTGGGCACCTACCGCGAGGTGGGCCGCAAGTTCGGCCGCTACTGGGACGTGGCCTGGTACGAGAAGGAGCTCGGGGCGTCGTAGCCCTCAAGGGCGCCCGAGCAGCGGCAGGCGCCCCGCGTGCGCAACCTCCGTGCCCCGCGCGCCCGTTCAGCCGTACTGCACCGACCGCTTGGCGAGGCCCATCCAGAATCCGTCGATGACGCTGCGCGCCCCGCCCGGCTCGCCCTCGCTCGCGCCCATCGTCACGAACAGCGGGGCGAAGTGCTCGGTGCGGGGGTGGGCGAGCTGCCCGGCCGGGGCCTTGTGCTCGAAGTCGAGCAGGGCGTCGAGGTCGCCGCCGGCCAGCGCCCGCGCGCCCCAGTCGTCGAACTCGGCCGACCAGCTGGGCACTTGGCCGCCGGTGTGGCGCAGCGCGGCCAGGTTGTGGGTGAAGAAGCCGCTGCCGACGATCAGCACGCCCTCGTCGCGCAGCGGCGCCAGCTTGCGGCCGATGTCGTACAGCCTGCGCGGGTCGAGGGTCGGCAGGGAGATCTGGAGGACGGGGATGTCGGCGGCGGGGTACATCTCGACGAGCGGCACGTACGCGCCGTGGTCGAGCCCGCGGTCCGGGATGTCCTGTACGGGCATGCCGGGCGCGCGCAGCAGCTTCCGTACGGAGTCGGCGAGCCCGGGGGCGCCCGGCGCGGCGTAGCGGACCTGGTAGTAGTGCTCGGGGAACCCCCAGAAGTCGTACACCAGCGGCACGGTCTCGGTGGCGGCGAGCGCGAGCGGGGCCTCTTCCCAGTGGGCGGAGACCATCAGGATCGAGGTGGGCCGGGGCAGCTCCGCGGACCAGGCCGCCAGCTCGCCGGGCCACAGCGGGTCGTCGGCGAGCGGCGGGGCGCCGTGCGAGAGGTACAGGGCGGGCATGCGCTCGGGGCTGCTGACGGTCATGGCGGACACTCCGGCTCACTCACGGCCCGGCCGACGGTCCGGCCGGATTATTACTTGAAGTCTCAAGCTCTCCGCTCCACGGTAACGCTGGCTAGTTCAACTTTCAAGAAGCGTCCGTACAGTAGATGTATGACCTCGGCACCCAACTGGCTCAGCGACGAGGAGCAGCGCACCTGGCGCGCCTACCTCCACGCCACCCGGCTCCTCGAAGACCACCTCGACCGACAGCTCCAGCGCGATGCCGGGATGCCGCACCTCTATTACGGGTTGCTCGTCCAGCTCTCCCAGGCGCCCCGGCGCCGGATGCGCATGACCGAGCTGGCCAAGCACTCGAAGATCACCCGCTCCCGGCTCTCGCACGCCGTGGCGCGCCTGGAGAACAACGGCTGGGTCAAGCGCGAGGACTGCCCGTCCGACAAGCGCGGCCAGCTCGCCACGCTGACCGAGGCGGGCTTCGAGGTCCTGGAGCGGACCGCACCGGGGCACGTGAGCGCCGTACGGCAGGCGATGTTCGACCGGCTGACCCCGGCGCAGGTGGAGCAGCTCGGCGAGATCATGCGCGTGATGGCGCAGGGCCTCCAGCCCGCGGACGCCAAAGCGGACCTGCCCTGGCTCCGCTGAGTCAGCGGGGCCAGGGCAGGTCCGTGCGTCCGGGGTGCTACCGGGCGGTCAGTGGGCGACCACCGGGATGCGCACCTCGTCCTCGACGTCCTCACCGGCGCCCGGCCGGGAGAACGAACTGCCGCCGGGGCGGCCGGTGTTGATGAGGGTGACGGCGATGGTGGCGGCCGCCGCCAGGATGCCGACCGCCCACCAGATGGCGGCGGTGAAGCCGTGCACCATGGCCTGGAGCTTCAGGAGCTCGGGGTTGGTGGCACCGAGCGCCAGGTGACCGCTGACGTACGCGGTGGTCGCGGAGGCGGCGATGGTGTTGAGCAGGGCCGTGCCGATCGCTCCGCCGACCTGCTGCGAGGTGTTGACCATCGCGGAGGCGACACCCGCGTCACGCGGCTCGACGCCGATGGTGGCGAGCGACATGGCGGGCATGAAGGCGGTGCCCATGCCGAGGCCGAGCAGGATCTGCGCGGGCAGGATCACACCGGCGTACGACGTGTCGATGTCGAGCTGGGTGAGCAGCAGCATGCCGACGGCGGCGGTCAGGAAGCCGGGGCCCATCAGCAGGCGCGGCGGGACCCGGGTCATCAGGCGGGCGCCGATCTGGGTGGAGCCGGTGATCATGCCCGCGATCATGGGCAGGAACGCGAAGCCCGTCTTGACCGGCGAGAAGCCCTTCACGACCTGGAGGTAGTAGGTGAGGAAGAGGAAGAGGCCGAACATCGCGATGATCGCGAGGCCGAGCGAGAGGTAGACGCCACCGCGGTTGCGGTTGGCGATGACGCGCAGGGGCAGCAGCGGGTGCCGCACCTTGGCCTCAAGGGTGACGAAGGCGGCGAGCAGCACCGCGGATGCGATGAACATCGAGATGGTCAGCGTGTCCGACCAGCCGGCCGACTCGGCGCGGGTGAAGCCGTAGACGAGCGCGACCAGACCGGTGGTGGACAGGACCACGCCGGGCACGTCGAGCGGCGAGCGGTTGCGGGTGCCGGCGGGCTCGCGGATGACGAGGTAGGCGCCGAGCGCGGCCACGATCGCGAACGGGATGTTCACGAAGAAGGTCCAGCGCCAGTTCAGGTACTCGGTGAGGAAGCCGCCGAGGATGAGGCCCACCGCGCCACCGCCACCGGCGATCGCACCGTAGATGCCGAACGCCTTCGCGCGCTCCTTGGCGTCGGTGAACATCACCGCGAGCAGCGACAGAGCGGCCGGCGCGAGCAGTGCGCCGAAGGCGCCCTGGAGGGCGCGCGAGCCGAGCAGCATCGCCTCGCCGGTGGCGGCGCCACCGAGCGCGGACGCGGCCGCGAAGCCGAGCAGACCGACGACGAAGGTCCGCTTGCGGCCCCACAGGTCGGCGATGCGCCCGCCGAACAGGAGCAGCCCGCCGAACGCGAGCGCGTAGGCCGTGATGACCCACTGCTTGTTGGCGTCACTGATGTGCAGCGCGTGCTGGGCCGAGGGCAGCGCGATGTTCACGATCGTCGCGTCGAGCACGACCATCAGCTGGGCCAGGGCTATGAAGGCGAGCGCCTTCCAGCGACTTGGATCGGGAGCGAGGGAGAACTGGTCCGACTTGTCGAGACCGACTGTTTTTGACATGGGGGTAGCCACCTTGGGACGCGGATTACCGGAAAAAGTGTCGTAACTACGCTGAAACCACGACGGAAACCATGACTGGAATCCGACCGGAATGCGACTGGAATACGTCTGAACTGCGTCTGAACTGCTGTGAGGGAAAGGGGAGTTGAGGGCGGGAGGCGATCAGCTCTTGCGGAGGTCGTCGAGGGTCGCCGCACTGCCGGGCAGCTCGGACCGCGCCGGGGCCTGAAGCCCGTCGAGGAACAGCTGCAGATGACGGTGGACGAACTGGTCGATGTTCGGGCAGGGCGTGCCGGGCAGCGGCCTGGTCAGCTGGGAGAGGGCCACCATGAGGTCGCCGACGGCGACGTCGTCGCGGAGCCGGCCGGCCGCGCGGGCCCGTGCCATGAGCCCCTCGACGTCGCGTTCGAGGCGCTCGCGCGCCGCGTTCAGCTCCGCGTGGTCCTGGTCGAAGGTGTCGGAGAGCATCGGGCAGAGTGCGCCGATCCGCTCGTCGGCCGCGGCGTGCACGAAGCGGCGCAGCGCGTCGAAGGGATCGGCCTCCTCGGCCGCGGCCGCCTCGGCCTGGGCCGAGACGCGGTCCATGACCGAGAGCACCACGCTGGTGATGAGCTCGGTGCGGTCGGCGAAGTGGCGGTAGATCGTGGCGTTGCCGACACCGGCCCGGCGGGCGATCTCGTCCAGCGGGCGCTCGGCCCCGTACTCGACGAACATCTCCCGCGCCGCGGCGATGATCCGCTCCCGGTTGCGCAGGGCGTCGGCCCGCGGGCGCGGGGCGCGACGCGGCACTGCGGCGACGGGGGCGGCGGCGGTCTGCACGACTCTGCTCCTTCTGGAAGGTGATCGGGTCTTGGGGGCCGGTCGGGCCCGGGTTGTCCGCCCGGGACTTGACCCAAGCGGGGAAGCACTCCCCGTTTCGCGGGGACGTGAGTTCAAACGGGGAAACCTTCCCCGGTTATTTCCCGCAGAGCGTGTGACCTGAGTCACACACCCCCATATCCCGAAAAACCCACATTCGGGCCACCCAGCGCGCGCCCCCGTCACACCCGCCACAGGGTGAGCAGACGAGCGCAGTCAGGAACCGGCCTGCTGCCGGTCCCGAAGGCGAGCGCGTGCGCATGCAGGACGACAGCCAGTCCCGCCCGGCTCGGGCACCCGGTCGCCGCATATCCCCCCGGCGGCGCAGCCCCATCCTCGGCGCCGCCCTCGCCTCGGTCGCGTTCGCGGCGCTGACCACCGGCTCCACCACCCTGTCGATCGCCAGCCGCGCCTCCGCTGGACCGGTGGCCGCCCCCGGCGAGTCCCCGCTCGCCCCCTGCCGCATCCCGGCGGTGCTGGGCGTGCAGATGTCGGAGGGCATGCCGACCCCGCCCGGGTACGCGCACTCCACCGGCATCGTCCGGGCCCTCACCCTGATGATCGACTTCCCGGACGCCCCGGGCCCCGGCTCCGCGCTCAGCCGGTACAAGGAGTTCTTCCCGCAGACCAGCGACTGGTTCCGCAACGCCTCCTACGGCCGCCTCGACTACCGCGCCGAGGCCCCGATCCCGAACTGGCTGAGGATGCCGAAGTCCTTCACGGCGTACGGGATCGAGCGCGGCTCCCCTTATGAGCCCGGCTACCACCGCCTGGTCCAGGACATGATCGCGGCGGCCGGCCCGCGGGTGAACTTCTCGAAGTACGACCTGGTGAACGTGCTGGTGACCCCGAACGCGGGCCCGTCCGCCCTGGACACGGTCCTCTCGGTGACGTTCTCCGGGAACGAGGACGCGCCCTACGCGGACGGCGTCCCGCTGTCCAACACCTCGTTCGTCTACAGCCGCCAGGACGACGGCTCCGGCTCCTACGGGGAGACCGGCTACCGGGTGCTGCCGCACGAGAACGGCCACGTCTTCGGACTGCCCGACCTCTACACCGCGCAGGGCGGCGGGGCCGTCGGGCACTGGGACATCATGTCCGAGGACTGGGGCGCCAACAACGACATGCTGGGCTGGCACAAGTGGAAGCTGGGCTGGCTCGACAACAGCCAGGTGTCGTGCGCGACGGGCACGGGCGTGAGCCAGTACGTCCTGAGCCCCCTGGCCACCGAGGGCGGCCCCAAGCTGGTCTTCGTGCCGGTGTCGAAGGAGAGCGGGTACGCAGTGGAGGTCCGCACCCGCGCGGGCAACGACGAGGCGGTCTGCAAGCCCGGCGTCCTGATCTACCGCGTGGACGCGAACGTGGACACCGGCCGAGGCCCGGTCAACGTCTCCGACAGCCAGCCCACCAGCGGCGGCTGCACCCGCCGCCCGAACGTGAACGCGGAACTCTCGGACGCCCCCTACACCACGGGAGAAACGTTCGCGGACCGCACGAGCGGGGTGCGGATCGCGGTGACGGGGGTGGACGGGATGGGTAACTATCACGTGAAGGTGACGAGATCCTGAGCCTTACCTCCCCTCAACTCTGGCTGCTTGAACGGAGGTTAAGCGCCCTCCACCTCTCCAACACGTGAGGGCCGACGCCCCGGGGCACAGGGGGCGCAGCCCCCGCCGGGGCCCGGGGCGAAGCCCCGAGGGGTGCAGGGGGCGCAGCCCCGAGGGGTGCAGGGGGCGAAGCCCCCGCAGGGGGTCTGGGGGCGTAGCCCCCAGGGCTCAGCTCATCCCACCCGCCGCACGGGCGGGTGGGTGGGCAAACTCCCCGGGGTCCGGGGCGGAGCCCCGAGGGGTGCAGGGGGCGGAGCCCCCGCCGGGGTCCGGGGCGGAGCCCCGGGGGACGGACCTTTCCCAGCGCCACAACCGCCGGAGGCTTTAGGGAAGGGGCGGGGTGGGGAAAACCTCCCGGAGCTCACGCTTGAGCACCTTCCCCGTCGCGTTCCGCGGCAGCACCCCCTCCCGCAGAACCACCCGCCCCGGCACCTTGAACCCCGCCAGCACCGCCCCGACATGCGCCCGCAGCTCGTCCACGGACACCCCGGCGCCCGGACGCACCTGCACCACCGCCGCCACCTCCTCCCCCAGCACCGGATGCGGCACCCCGAGCACCGCCGCGTCCAGCACCGCGGGGTGGTCGTGGAGGACGGCCTCGACCTCCACGCAGTACACGTTCTCGCCGCCCCGGATCACCATGTCCTTGATCCGGTCGACGATCGAGACCCGCCCCTCGTGCAGCACCGCGAGGTCCCCGGTCCTGAACCACCCGTCCTGGAAGGCGAGTCGAGTGGCGCCGGGATCATTCCAGTACCCCCGGATCAGCGACTGCCCGCGCAGCCACAGCTCGCCCACCTCCCCGTCCGGCAGCGGCGCGCCGTCGGCCCCGGCGATCCGCACCTCGGTGACGGGGGTGGGCCGCCCCACGCTGTCGGGCCAACCGCGGTACTCCGCGCCGAAGTTGGCCATCACCCCGCCGCTGGTCTCGGTCAGCCCGTACCCGTTGCGCGGCTCGATGCGCGAGCCGAACCGCGCGGTGAGGCGGCCCACGAGGCCGGGCGGGGCCGCGGCGCCGCCGGTGTTGAGCGCGGTCAGGCTCTCCAGCGGATCCCCTGACTCCGAGGCTGCGGCGAGGAGTTGGAGGGCGGTCGCGGGCACCCCGGCGTAGTGCGTGACCCGGTGCTCGCGGATCAGCGCGAGGGCGCGGCCCGCGTCCCACTTGCGCATCAGGACCAGCGTGCCGCCCGCCGACATCGCCGCGTACACCGAGGTGAAGGCGGCGACGTGGAAGAAGGGGAAGGTCATGAGGGTGACCGGGGCGGGCCCTTGCCCGGGGACGAGGCCGCGGCCGAGCAGGGACATGGCGGCCTGGAAGCGGGGGTTCATCGCCGCTCCGGCCTGGGCGAGCTGGGTGGCGACGGCCCCCTTGGGGCGGCCGGTGGTGCCGGAGGTGTAGATGATGGTGGCGTCCGCGTCCGGCGCGACCTCGACGTCGGGTGGCCCGGCCCCCGGGTCGGGCGAGGTGAGCTCGTCGAGGTCCTCGTACCGCTCGAATCCGTCGGGCAGTCCGCCGGTGTGGTGGAAGACCAGACCGGGCACGCCGTGCGCGGCGGCCCAGGCCGCCACCCGCTCCAGGCGCTCCCCGTCGACGAGCAGCACGCGCGGCGCGCAGTCGTCGAGGGCGTACGCGCACTCCTCGCCGGTCCACCAGGCGTTCAGCGGCACCGTCACCAGGCCCGCCAACTGGGCTCCCCAGAAGGCGATCTGCCATTCGGGGTGGTTGCGCATGGCGATGGCGGCGCGGTCGCCGGGCCGCAGCCCGTGGACGTCGGTGAGGCGGCGGGCCAGCGCGCAGGCGGCGGCGAAGAACTCGGCGTAGCTGTACGTGCCGGTCTCGGCGACCAGGAACGGCCGGTCCCCGAAGGCCCAGACCGTCTCGGCGAACTCGCGCAGGGTGCGCGGCCCGGTCGCGTACACGAGGCCGCCGGACTCGGTGCGGACGGCCGCGAAGGGCGCGCCCGGCGCGGTGAGCAGCGCCTCCGCCCGCGCCGGTTCGAAGCCCGGCCCGGACGCCTCGGTCCCGGCCGCGCGTGCTCCCGCCGGGCTGAGCCCCATCGCATCCGGCCCGCTCGCATGGGGCCCGTTCGGGTCCGGCTCTGTCGTCGCCACGGGAAGCCTCCTAAGCGCCTGCTCAGTCCCAGTGGTGCACGACGCTATGCCGCGGCTCCGCCCCGGTCAAGGTCGGTGTAGAACACAACTGCTCTGGAGGTCAGCCCGGCCGTACCACTTGGCCGATTCCGTTCGGTCCCGAGGCCGTGCCGGTGAGGGCGTCCTGCGGGACGGGCCGGTCGGCCTTGAGGGCGGCCCAGACCTTCGCACCCCGGGCGGTGTCCGGCACCAGGCGGTCCTCGTCACCCTGCTCCAATTGGGCCGGCAGGGTGACCATCTGGACGTCCGGCGCCCCGAGCCCCCGCATCGAGTACGCGAGGGAGGCGAGGTTGCCGACGTGGGCGAGCGAGGAGTCCGTGGTGAGGGACTTCGTCGCGGTGTCGGCGACGGCGAAGAGCCTGGCCGGGTCGGCGAGCAGGTTCTGCCCCGTGAGCCGGCTGAGCAGGGCCGTCAGGAACTGGTGCTGGAGCTGGATGCGTCCGAGGTCGCTGCCGTTGCCGACGCCGTGACGGGTGCGGACGAGGTCGAGGGACTGCTGGCCGTTCAAGTGGTGCCGGCCGGGCCGCAGATGGACCCCGCTGTCCTTGTCGTCGATGGGCTTGACCAGGGTGATGGTGGTCCCGCCGAGGGCGTCCATCAGCTCGGCGAAGCCGTTGAAGCCGACCTCGACGTAGTGGTTGATCCGCAGCCCGCCGCCCAGGGACTCGACCGCCGCCACCGTGCAGGGGGCGCCGCCCGTCTCGTAGACGGAGTTGAACATGACCCCTTCGCGCTCCGGCAGCTTCTGGCCGGAAGCGGTGGTGCAGGCCGGGCGGTCGACGATGGTGTCGCGCGGGATGCTGACGACCGCCGCCTTCCTGCGGCCGCCGTACACATGGAGCAGCAGGGTGGTGTCGGAGCGCCCGGTGTCGTCGCCGCCGCCGCCCGCCCGCGCCGCGTTCTTCCCGGCCCGCGAATCGGAGCCGACGATCAGGATGTTGAGGTCGGAGGTGGCCGAGGCGGCGGGGGTGAGCAGCGAGCCGAGCTCGACGCTGCTGATGTTGTGGCTCAGCCGGTGCCAGGTGTACGCGGCCGCGCCGCCCACGAGCAGCAGCAGCCCGGCGAGCGAGCAGAGTACGAGACGCAGACGGGTGGGCCGGCCCATCCGGGGTATCCGCCCCCAACGGGGTCCGTACGTCATCCCTCGACTCCGTCCGTAGCCCGACCCAGAACCCAGAAGCCCCGCATGCGCACGCACAGGGCGTTACCGCACACTACAAGAAAGGTTCATACCCCCGCATAACGGGCACATCAGGCCGGCAGCCTCTTGGAGGGGAGCGTCCACGGTGACAGGCAACCGTACGAAGCGCGCGCGGACCGGCCGCCCCGGCGGCGCGGTGATCCTGGCCCTGCTCGCCGTGGCCGTCCTGGCACTGGGCGCCTGCTCGTCGGGCGGCGGCAAGGACTCCCCCAGCCCGAGCCCGACGGTGTCCAAGGCGCGGATCACCACCACGCCGCAGGACGGCGCGGGGCACGTCGGCATCACCGTCAAGGACGTCGGCGCGAGCGTGGCGGACGGCACCTTCACCTCGGTCACCCTCACGGCCCAAGGCGGCAAGACCGTCGCCGGAGCGCTGACCCCGGCCCGCACCGCCTGGCACCCCTCCGCGAACCTGGTCCGCGGCACGGCGTACACGCTGACCGCCGAGGCGAAGGACCCGGACGGCCGGACGGCGACCAGGACCGCGCGCTTCACCACGGTCTCCGAGAGCAACTCGGTGATCGCCTTCTACACCCCCGAGGACACCTCCACGGTGGGCGTGGGCATGGAGGTCTCCTTCCGGTTCGACAAGCCGGTGACCGACCGGAAGGCCGCCGAGTCCGCCGTGAAGATCACCTCGACCGGCGGCCAGCAGGCGGTGGGCCACTGGTTCGGCGACCGGCGCGTCGACTTCCGCCCGCAGGAGTTCTGGAAGCCCGCCTCCAAGGTGACCGTGGCCTTCGACTTCGACGGGCTCCAACTGGGCAAGGGAATCTATGGAGTTCAGGACAAGTCCTTCTCCTTCACCGTGGGGCGCGAGCAGATCTCCACGGTGGACGCGGCCCACCAGGAGATGACCGTCCGGCAGAACGGCGCCACGGTCAAGACGGTGCCCGTCTCCACCGGCTCACCGAAGTTCGCCACGTACGACGGCACGATGGTCATCAGCGAGCAGTACCGGCAGACGAAGATGAACAGCACCACGGTGGGCCTCGGCGACGAGTACGACATCCCCGACGTTCCGCACGCCCAGCGCCTCACCAACTCCGGCACCTTCATCCACGGCAACTACTGGGCCGCGCCCTCCACCTTCGGCGCCCAGGCCACCAGCCACGGCTGCATCGGCCTCCAGGACACCCAGGGCGGCGGCGACCCCGGCTCCCCCGCCGCCTGGTTCTTCGCGAACTCGATGCCCGGCGACGTGGTGATCGTGACCAACTCGACGGGCGGCGGCACAGTGGCCCCCGACAACGGCCTGAGCGGCTGGAACATGCCCTGGCCCACCTGGACGGCGGGCAGCGCAACCACCTGATCCCCGATGCGGCCCCGCCCCCTCCCCGGGCCGGGCGGCCAGGAAGAGCCGCGGCCCCGCCCCCACTCCCCCGCCCCGCCAACAACCCCCTCCCCGCATCCGCTACCCTGTCCAGGTCTGCCATCGGCAGCACGCCTCCGTAGCTCAGGGGATAGAGCACCGCTCTCCTAAAGCGGGTGTCGCAGGTTCGAATCCTGCCGGGGGCACAGTGGTGAGCAGGACGAGGGCCCCGGAACTCCCAGGCCAGGGAGGGACCGGGGCCTCTCCGTACGACGGCGTGGGCGCCGCCGTCTTCACCGGTGAGGTCGGGATGTACGGCGGGGAATTCGGGCTCCTTTACTGCCAGCCCCCGGTGAAGTCGCTGTTGAGCTGGGCGTCGCAGATGTTGTAGCCGCCCGACGCGTGCCCGGCCTTCGTCTGCCCGTCCACGGTCACGCTGCAATTGACGTCGCCCGAGCCCTGCAACTGGGCGTTCAGCGTGTAGTACATCGCGCCCTTCTTGAGGGGCAGGGTGGCCTCGAACGTGCCGTTCTCGAACACGCCCTTGCGGGTGTCGCTGTCGGAGCCGTAGGAGATGTCGAGACCGCCCAGCATTCCGGCGGGGGCGCTCCCCCAGACTTTGAAGACGACGGTCTTCGGCGCGTCTGCCTTCTTGCTGTCGTCCTTGGCACCGGCGGCCGGCTTGTTGCCGGTCGGGGACTTCGAGGCGCTCCTGCCGGAGTCGTTCGAGCCGCTGCCGCTGACGGCCGCGGCGACGATGCCGAGCGCGACGGCCACACCGACGAGGCCGAGGCACCCAAGGCCAATGACCTTCCCCGCGCCGGGTCCCTTTCGCGGCGGCTGCGGCGGAAACGGCGGCCCGTACGGCTGCTGGCCGTAGGGCTGCTGCGGGCCGGCCCATCCGGGATGCTGAGGCTGCTGGTTACTCACGGGACCCCCAAGATGTCTGCTGTCGCAAGCAAAATGTGGGACATGTGATAGATGGCGGCCGGTTGCCGCCTACCAGCTGGGTTCACCCCATCGTGGTAACCCGGCAGGCGTGCTCCCGACGCCGGTGCGGCGGCGCAGCAACGTAAGAGGCCTCCCGTTCGTGAGAACGGGAGGCCTTTCACGTGGGGGCGGCAGGGGCTGGCCTGCCTCAGGGGGTCAGGCCCTCTGGGCAGCCTGTGCCTCGGGGGATGCTGTAGGGCGCCGCCACCCGGTAGGTGCCCGGTTTCGGGGCGACGAGTTCGGTCCATTCGTCGCCCGCGGCCGTCTGGGGAGCCTTGCGCAGGCAGCCGTTGGGGTTGGTGTACGTCTTCGGGCCGTGGCCGCGGAGCTTGGACTCCGGCGTCTCCTGCGGCGGCACCACACCCTTGCCCTTGGCGTCGACCAGCTTCAGCCAGGGCGAGTACGGGATGCGGATGAGGACCTTGCCCGGCGAGCCCACCTCGACCGTGACCTCGCCCTCGCCGGCGTGCTTGACCGTGGCGGGCGGGTCCGCGAGCGGGGTCGGGTTGTCGACGGCGTACAGGCGCCAGTGCTCGTTCGACCAGATCTGCTTCAGGTACGGCTGGCCCTCCTGGAGGAGCTTGGCCTCCTTGATGTCGCCGCTGGAGTCCGCCGGGCCCATCGGCAGCACCACGTAGCGCACCGCCCAGCGGTCCAGCCAGGCGTGGTAGTTCTCCGAGTTCAGGGTGTCGTCGTAGAAGAGCGGGTTGCGCTGCATGTCCGCCTGGCGGTTCCAGCCGCGGGCGAGGTTCACGTACGGGGTGAACGCCGAGGCCTCGCGGTGGCTGGAGGCGGGGACCACCTCGACCCGGCCGGTCTCCGCGTCGACCTGCTGCAACTGGGCGACCAGCGGCGCCAGATCGCGCGCCCAGGTCGCCGCGGGGGCGGTGCGCACGATGTCGTCCGCCGACTTGAAGCCGATCCAGACGTTGAGGCCCACGAAGGCCAGCACGAGGACGTACCACTTGCGGGACTTCGGCACCGCGTACGGCAGGGCCGCGAGCAGCACCACACCGGCGAACAGCATCGCCAGGCGCGTGATGTTCGACCCGATCTGCGAGTGGATCGCGAAGCACAGCAGCACCCCGACGCCGTACACCAGCGCGGCCGTGCGGACCGTCCGCCAGTCCTTCGGCACCAGGAAGAAGATGAGGGCCGCGAAGAGGAACGGGCCCGAGGCCGTCATCAGCGCCATCGGCTGTGTGCCCGAGAAGGGGAACAGCCACGCCGAGAGGGCGACCACTACGACCGGCGGCAGGCCGATCGTGTACGCACCGGGGCGGCGCTTGTTCAGGAAGAGCGCGGCCGCGACGATGCCGAGGAACAGTCCCGCGACCGGGCTGCTCGCGGTGGCGAGCGCGGCGCACGGCGCGGCGACGGCCGCCTTCTGCCAGCGGTTCTCGCGCCGGTTGTGCGGCCAGCAGAACACCGCGGCCACGGCGCCGAGCGCGAACATCGTGCCGAGCCCGAAGGTCACACGGCCCGACACGGCGTTGCACAGGAAGGCGAAGAGCGCGGCGAAGGAGCAGGCCAGCGGGTTGCGGACCGCCTTGACGCGGACCAGGATCAGCGCGGTGAGCCCGGCCGACGCGGTCCCCGCGATCATCATCGTCGTCCGGACGCCGAGCACCGACATCAGATACGGCGAGACGACGCTGTACGACACCGGGTGCATGCCGCCGTACCAGGCCAGGTTGTACGCGGACTCCGGGTGGCGGCCGACGAACTCGGTCCAGGCGTCCTGCGCGGCGAGGTCGCCGCCGCTGTTGGCGAACACGAGGAACCAGAGGATGTGGGTCACGGCCGCGGCCGCCGTCACGAAGGCGACGGGGTGGCGTCTCGGCCAGGAGTCCGGGCCCAGGCGTATTCGCCGCTGGGCCCGGGACGTCCAGGACGGGGTCCCGGTCCCGGTGGTGCTCGTGGTCGTACTGGGGCTGCTGTCGGCGCGGGTGGGCGTCGGCTCAGCGGTGGTCACTGCGGCTCTCCCGCCTCACGCTGTCTCACCTGGCATGCGCGAGCGTGTGCATCCGCACACGGCCCGCGCGGGGGCCGCCCATGCGGCCCGTACTGCTTGTGTCCGGAGCGCTCCGGACGAAGTCGATGCTTCCCGGGGTGCTCCCCCGAGATTGTCCCCCGACTCAGGGGACGCCGTCCCCGCGTCCCCAGTTGCCCGAAGCTAGCACGAGGACGCCCCGCAGGTCGGGGCGCCCTCGAAGCGGTCGGGGGCGGTCAGCCCAGTCGGGTGAGCTTGTCGCCCACGCCCGGCTCGGCCAGGGCGCGGCCCAGCTCGACCGGGGCGGTCAGCCTGCCGTTGCCCGTACCGATCGACAGCTCGCCGACCACGGTGCCCGGCTTCGCCGAGTGCAGGACGGGCTTGCCCGCGTCGCCCAGGGTCACGTCGACCTTCAGGCCCGGCCAGCCGACCGCCTTCAGGTCCTTGGCAGCCACGAGCGGGGTCTTGCCGCCGAGCCCGTCGTCGACGTAGCCGACGACCTCACCCTTCTTGACGACGGTCGCCGAGGTCACGGCCTTCTGCACCGCCTGGATCAGGGTGTAGCTGTTGCTGATCGCGGACTTCAGCTTGTTGTCGAGCGTGGTGCCGGTGCGCTGGCCCATGACGATGCCGTAGATCCGCTGGTTCTTGCCGTCGACGACGGTGTCGGCCGCCCACAGCAGATTGCCGCCGGCCGGGGTCGAGGAGCCGGTCTTGATGCCGCTCACACCCGGCTTGAGCAGGATCGTGTTGTTGTTGTAGATCATCGTGTCGATGCCCGGGATCTTGATCTGGGGCGTGTTGACGATCTCCCGGAAGATGTCGTTCTGCATCACGGCCTGGGCCAGCTTGAGCTGGTCGGTCGGCGTGGAGACCGTGGTCTCCTTCAGCCCGCTCGGGTCGGTGTACGTGGTGCTGGTCATGCCGAGTCCCTTGGCGGCGTCGTTCATCTTCGCGATGAACGCGTCCTCGCTCCCGGCGTCCCAACGGGCCAGCAGCCGCGCGGCGTTGTTGCCGGACGGGATCATCAGCAGTTCGAGCATCTGCTTCTCGGTGAACTGCTGGTCCTTGCGGATCGGCGCCGTCGACTCGTCCGGCTTCCTGGCGTCGTCCTCGGCCTGCTGGTCGACCGTGATCTTCTCGCCCTCCTGCTTCCCGGTGATCGGGTGGCCCTTGAGGATCACGTACGCCGTCATCGTCTTGGCGACGCTCGCCAGCGGCGCGGGCTTCTGCTCCCCATGCGTACCGAGGCTGCCCACCCCGTCCACGGCTACCGCGGACTGCCCCTCGGCGGGCCACGGCAGGCTGAGCTCGCCTCCATTGAAGGTGTACGTGGCCGACGAGGTGAGGGTCAGCTTCGGCGCCGGAAGCGGGCGCAGGATCTGTACGACCGCAAAGACGATCAGGAGCAGCAGGACCAGCGGGGTCCAGATCTTGAACCGCCGCACCGTGGTGCGGACCGGGGTCTGCGGCGGGGGCGGAGTGTTCGTCAGCTCGGCGAGCAGGTCGAGCGGGGGCTTCGGCGGCAGCGGCTGCTGTCTGGTGCGCTCGGCCCGCTCGGGGACGGCCCCGCTCGGGGCGCCGAAACCGGGGCCGGTGGCGGGCGGCGGGGTGACCTTCGGCGCCTCGGGCCTGCGGGCGGGGGCGTCGAGCTTCTTGGCCGGGGCGCCGTTCGCGGCGCTCGCGTCGTCCGGCCGCAACGGTACGAACCGGCTCGTCCGCTCGCCCGCCTCTTCCTCGGTCCGCCCGGCAGACTCCCGCTGCGGCGAGGGCAGCTTCAGCATCGCCGTCGGCTGATCGACGGCGGGCGGCGCGACGGCCTTGAAGACGGTGGTCGGCTGATCGATCCCCTCGGCCCGACCACCCTCGCCCCCGGAGGCCTGCCCCTTGGCCTCGGCGGCCTGCGCCTTCGGGTCGGAGGGGGTCGCCTTCGGGTCGGAGGCGTTGGGCTTGGCGCCCCATGAGGTGGTGCGGGCTGCCGAGGCGTCGTCGCCTCCGTCGGGCTCGGTGCCGGACTCGGCGCTGGGCTCGGGCTTGGTGCCGCTCACGGCTGCGGGCTCGGGCTTGGTGCTGCCCGCGGCTACGGGCTCGGGCTTGGCCTTGCTCGGCTGAGCCTTGTCGGCCGTGGCCTTGTTGGCGGAAGCCTTGTCGTCGGCGTCGGCGTCGGCGTCGGCGGAGGCCTTGTTGTCGCCGGTGGTGGCGGTGGCGGAGGCGGAGGCCTTGTTGTCGCCGGTGGTGGCGGTGGCAGCGTTGTCGACGGCCTCGGGCTTGGTCCCGGCGGACACGGGCTTGCTGTCGCTGGTCTCCGGGTCCGACTCGGTGGACGCAGGCTTGCTGCTGGACTCCTGCTTGGCGTCGCCAGACGCCGGCTCGGTCCCGGTGGACGCAGGCTTGCTGCTGCTCTCCGGCTTGGCGTCGCCAGACGTCGGCTCGGTCCCGGTGGACGTCGGCTTGGCGTCAGTGCTGGGCGCGACCCCGCTGTCCTTGGCGTCAGCGTCAGCGTGGGCGTCGGCGTCGCGGGCCTCCGCCACGTCGGACTCGGGGTCACCCGACTCGGGCTCCGCCGACTTCGCGGCACTCGAACCCGCGGCACTCGACTTCACGGCGTCCGGCTCAGCGGCCTCCGACTCACCGACATCCGCCGCGCCCCGGGAAACCCCGGCCGCGTCGGACGTGTCAGCCGCACCACCAGGAGCCTCGCTCTTGGCCGCACCCCGCGACTCGGCGGCACCCTTCGCGCCGGAGGCGCTGGAACCACCCGAGCCGCCCGAGCCACCGGACGCACCCGACTCCGGGTCCGACTCGGCCTCCTGGTCGACCCACGCCGCGACCGCCGCGCGGAGCCGGGAGTCGCCGTCCTCCCGGCGCGGGGCGCGGAAGACGGCGGTCGCCTGGTCCACGGAACCGGCCGGAGCCGAAGCGGAGGCGGAACCGGAGGCGGAGCCCGCCGCGGAGGTGCCGGAACCATTCGCCGCCCTGGCGCCGTCCTCCCCCTTGCCGGACGGGGACGGGGAGTGGGAGACCGCGAGACGCGGATCGCGTTCGCTCGTAGTCGTCTCCCCCGACGACTGCTTCTGCTCCGACTTGTCGGGGGACTCGCCCGCCACCGATGCCTCCTCCAGACGCCGGGTGGCGTCATCCGAAACTGTCCGAACCATGTACCAGTGTCCCGTGTGCCGGGTAGGACCCCCCGGCTAGACGAGAACGACATACCTGTCGGTTCCCGTACGAACCACCCAGGCGCTCTCGACAGATGAATGTGAGAGGGGTCACCCTGTCATTCATCCACGCGGGGAGGCATGGATGGGCAGGAGCCGCAGAACTATTCCGGAAGAGCTGTTGCTGCTCGCTCTGGACCCGGCCACGGGTACCACAGCGCAGCCGCAGTCGCTCGACCTCGGCCTCGCCGGAGCTCAGCTAGTGGAGCTGGCTCTGGCAGGACGGATAGCCCCAGACGGGGATCGTATCGCCGTGGTGATGGCACGGCCGACAGGAGATCCGACACTGGACTCCGCACTGGAACTGCTGCGCAGGCGCGGCAGTCCGGTACGGGCCGTCCACTGGATCGGCGGGCCCCGCCTCGGGCTCCGCCAGATTTACCTCGCGCACCTGGAGCGGTGCGGCATGGTCCATGCCGTGGCGGGCCAGATGTGCGGGGTGCTGCCGACGACTCGCTACCAAGCGACGGACACGGCGATCAGCCGGGACATCAGGGCCCGGCTGGACAGTGCGATCCGCACCGGCGTACCGCCGGACCCGCGGACCGCGGCGCTCGCCGCGCTGGCCCACGCAGTCGGGCTCGGCAAGCACCTCTACCCCGGCAACGAGGGGCGGTCATCGCGCTCCCGTCTCAGGGACCTGATCAGGCACGACCCCATGGGTGGGCTCGTCGCGCACGCCGTGATGGACGTGCAGAACGGGGTGGCCGCTCAGCCACGCCGCAACGGCCAGAACCCCACCGCCCCCGACAACGGAGGCCGCCACGCCGCGGCGGCCGGCGTTCCGATGCAGCCGCATCACGGGGCGATGGCGCGGGCCGTGGCCCACCACTAGCACCACCGGCAGGACCGCACCACCGCCGCACCGACGTCCCCATGACCCGGTTCGGGAACCGCACATGACGCGCGGGGCTGTTCCAACAGCCCCGCGCGTTCGCGTAGTCGCTGTGTGTGGCCATTTTCCAGCGCGCGCCCGGATATTGGTGGCAGTCTGCTGAGCAGAAGAACAGAAAAGCCGTGAGCCGGAGGTGCGTTACCCGTGGCGTCCAATGTGAATCCCACCGTCAGGCGGCGCCGATTGGGCCAGGAGTTGCGCAGGCTCCGCGAGCTGAAAGGCATGACGGCCGAAGAGGTCGCCGAGCGCCTGCTGGTGTCCCAGTCGAAGATCAGCCGCCTGGAGAACGGCCGCCGTTCCATCAGTCAGCGCGACGTCCGCGATCTGTGCGGGGTGTACGAGGTCGACGACCACCGCATCGTCGACTCGCTGATGCAGATGGCCAAGGACTCCCGCCAGCAGGGCTGGTGGCACGCCTTCGGCGACATCCCGTACAGCGTCTACATCGGTCTGGAGACGGACGCGGCGAGCCTGCGCGTCTACGATCCGCAGGTCGTGCCGGGCCTGCTCCAGACCCGTCAGTACGCCGAGGCCCTCATCGCGGGGGCGCTCCCGGAGACAGCCCCGACCGACGTCGAGAAACGGGTGAACGTCCGGTTGCGACGGCAGGAGCGGGTACGGGCGGCGGAGAATCCCCTGCGGCTGTGGGTGGTCATCGACGAGGCGGCGCTGCGTCGCCGGGTCGGCGACAAACAGCTCATGATCGACCAGCTGGAGTTCCTCATCGAGCAGTCGCAGCTGCCCCATGTCACCGTGCAGGTACTGCCGTTCAGCATGGGCGCGCATCCGGGAATCAACGGCCAGTACGCGATTCTGGAATTTCCGGACGCCTCGGACTCCAGTGTCGTCTACATCGAGGGCGTCACCAGTGACCTTTACCTGGAAAAGGCCAATGATGTCCAGAAATACAGCGTGATGTACGAGCACCTGCGCGCGCAGGCCCTGAATGTCGACCAGACCCGGGAATTCATTACCGCGATCGCGAAGGACTACGCACGCGGCACAGCCGGGTGAGAGCCTGAAGCGCGGCACCGTACACCCCCCACACGCCGCGATGGAAGGCCCGGCCGGAATATGCCATCCGGTTGAGTGAATGGCCGCCGCGCACCCGGGGACCTGCGAGTAGCGTCGATCACGCCAACGAAAAACGTTGGCCGAGAACGACCAACTCGCAAGAACCGGAGCGAACATGGCAATTCTTCAGGGCGCCACGGACACCTGGACCAAGTCCTCGTACTCCACCGGAAACGGCGCATGTGTCGAAGTCAAGTCCCCCCAGACGCACGCCATCGCCGTGCGGGACTCGAAAGTCACCGAGGGCCCCTCGATCTCCTTCGCCCCCGGCGCGTGGAACGCGTTCGTGGCCGAGGTGACCCGGGATTCCCTCAGCTGACGACCTCGCCGGCCATCGTGATACCCGCAGTACCGACAAGAGCCCTCTCGACTGGTCCGCCGTCCCGGCCGAGGGGGCTCGGCCATGTCCGGGGCGTCGCGCCCGACTACCGCAGTTCGTCCACGTAGCGGTCGGTGCCCGGCACGGTCGGGATGAACGGCGCCGCCAACTCCAGCCTCGCGAGGCCCGTTTCGGCCACGGCGGTGTCGAGCCCCGTGAAGCGGTCCGCCCAGACCTCCCCCGGGTGCCGCTCCAGGAACCACAGCAGGGTGAGCCGTGTGCCGACCCCCTCCACCTGCTTCACGTACGTCATGCGGTCGCCCGGCAGCGGCGTCGGGCGGAACACCGTCACCATCGCGGCGGGCCCCCCGGCCAGCCGCTCGGGCAGATGGCGCGAGCGCAGCCACTCCAGCAACTCGGCCCGCGCCCCGGCGCTTTCGGCGTCGATGACCTCCAGGACGAGCCCGGCGTACGGGTGGTCGAGCGCGTGGTGGTCGCGCGGCCCGGCGGCGCCGTCCCGGTAGACGGTGGCCTCGTGGTCCTGGAACGAGGTGAAGACATGGGTACGGTCCTGGTAGACCCGTCCGTCGCGGTTGAGCCGCTTGTTGATGCCGACGGTCCACTTCATGTGCTCGTCGTAGCGCCCGTCGGTGATCCAGTACGTGGAGAGGTAGCAGCCCGCGCCGACCGGCTGGGCGACGGCGGACTTCTCCGGGTAGCGCAGCTCCTGGAGCGCGCGGGTGGCGACCCAGCGGCGCCCCGCGAACATCCAGGGCATGGCCATCGCACCGGCGTAGTAGTGGTCGTCCTCGTACCAGCGGTTGTAGGCGTACTCGTGGCCCGGGTGCGGCTCCACCATGGTGATCAGCGCGTGCCCCGGGCGCACCCCGTAGGGCCCGACCGACGCCAGCTCCGCGTACGCCTCGGGCCGTGTGTCCTCCGTCATGCCGCGTCCCTTCCCTTGGCCACCGGACGGACTTACTCTGACGCCCCGTCAGAAAATGTGCCAGAGCCGGGAGGCGACCGGATGTTGCTGAGTGGGAAGACCGTCGTCGTCTCCGGGGTCGGGGCCGGGCTCGGACACCAGGTGGCCGCGGCCGTGGTGCGCGACGGCGGCAACGCGGTGCTCGGCGCGCGCACCGGGGCCAACCTCGCCAAGTCCGCCGCCGAGATCGACCCCGACGGCACCCGCACGGCGTACGCGGCGACCGACATCACCGACGAGCCGCAGTGCGAGGCGCTCGCCGCGCTCGCCGTGGAGCGCTTCGGGGGGCTCGACGCGGTCGTGCATGTGGCCGCCTGGGACAGCCACTTCGGCGGCCTCCAGGACGCGGACTTCGCCACCTGGCAGCAGGTCATCGACGTGAACCTGCTCGGCACGCTGCGCATGACGCGGGCCTGCCTGCCCGCGCTCAAGGCGCGCGGTGGCTCCGTGGTCGTGATCGGCACGCAGTCGTCGGTGGCGGCGCCCTCACAGGTGCGGCAGGCGGCGTACGCGGCCTCGAAGGGGGCGCTGACCTCGGCCATGTACTCCATGGCACGGGAGCTCGGACCCGACCGCATCCGGGTCAACACGGTGCTGCCGGGCTGGATGTGGGGGCCGCCGGTGCAGGCGTACGTCCAGTTCACCGCGCACACCGAGGGCGTGCCAGAGCAGGAGGTGCTGGGGCGGCTCACGGAGCGGATGGCGCTGCCGGATCTCGCGACGGACGCCGACGTGGCGGAGGCCGTGATCTTCCTGGCCTCCGACCGGGCCCGCGCGATCACGGGCCAGTCGCTGCTGGTGAACGCAGGGGAGCTGATGAGGTGAGCCCGCCGACGTGAGACGCGCTCGCGTGGCGTGGGCGCGAGCCGCGCCCCCGTGGCGCGGTCATCAACTCACGCGCGACAAAAGGCAGTTGGACCTGACCCTCTCGGCCGCATGGGACCCGCATCCCGTGCGGCCGTTCGCGTGTGCAGGGGAGCCTGCTGGGCCGAGCCTGACGAAGTGCCCGCTCATCGTGTGGCCCCGGCCACACGCACGACAACACCTCCAGGGGTAAAGCACGAGCAAAATCGTTCGACTTTGTGACCCTCGTTCATATCCGTGACCGCCACATGTCTTGACCACCCGCTCCGACAAGGGGTTCAATCCCCGAAGTCCCCGCTCCCGCACGGGGCGCCGCTGAACCGGGCGAGCCGACGAAGGGCATCCGAGTTCACCGACGTCGTTCGGCGACGTTCACAGGGCGGACCCCTTGGAGGGGGCATGAACAGTCTCGACTGGGCCGTGCTCATCGGCTACTTCGGCGTGATGGTCGCGATCGGCCTCTGGTCCCACAAGCGGGTCGACGACGTCTCCGACTTCTTCACCGCCGGGGGCAGGATGCCCTGGTGGCTGTCCGGCATCTCGCACCACATGTCCGGCTACAGCGCGGTGATGTTCACCGGCTACGCGGGCATCGCCTACCGGTACGGCGTCACGTCCTTCGTGACCTGGTCCTTCCCCATCGCGGTGGGCATCGGCATCGGCGCCCGGCTCTTCGCGCCCCGGCTCAACCGGCTGCGCTCCGGGCTCCACGTGGCCTCCCCGCTCGAATACCTCAAGAACCGCTACGACATCCCGACCCAGCAGGCCCTCGCCTGGTCCGGGCTGCTGCTGAAGATCGTCGACGTGGGCGCCAAGTGGGCCGCCATCGCGACCCTGCTGTCGGTGTTCACCGGGATCACCATCACCCAGGGCATCTTCATCACGGGCTGCGTCACCGCCGTGTACTGCACGGTCGGCGGGCTGTGGGCGGACGCGCTCACCGAACTCGGCCAATTCGTCATCCAGTTGGCGGCCGGACTCGCGATGCTGATCGCCGTGATGGGCAGGCTGGACGGCTTCAGCACGCTGTGGACGGTGTGGGACAAGCTGCCCAGCGGCCACGCGCACGCCACCGCGGGCCCGTACACCGTCACGTTCCTGATGGCGTTCCTGTTCATCAAGACCTTCGAGTACAACGGCGGCATGTGGAACCAGGCCCAGCGCTACATGGCCACCGACTCGGCCCGCTCGGCCACGCGGTCGGCCTGGCTCTCGGCGATCCTGTGGGCCGTGTGGCCGACCGTGCTGTTCTTCCCCATGTGGTGCGCGCCGCTCCTGGTCCACGCGAAGAAGCCGGACGGTTCGGACTCGTACGCCCTGATGACCGAGACGCTGCTGCCGCACGGCATGCTCGGCCTGGTCGTCGTCGGCTTCTTCTCGCACACGATGGCCATGTGCTCCTCCGACGCCAACGCCATCTCGGCGGTCTTCACCCGCGACATCATGCCGGTCCTGTCGAAGTCGGCCCGGGGCTGGAACGCGCGCGCCGGGCTCGTCGCCGCGCGCCTGTCGACGCTGGTCTTCCTCGGCCTGTCGATGACGATCGCGACGCAGGTCGACTCGCCCGCGTTCAAGGACATCATCACCGTCGTGATCAAGTGGGTGGCCGGGCTGATGGGCCCGATCGCGATCCCGTTCATGCTGGGCATGCTCACGACGTTCCGGAGGTCCGGCCCGACGGCGGCGCTCACCAGCTGGGCGGCCGGGCTGCTCGCGTTCTTCTTCGTGAACTACGACCTGGACGGCTCGCAGAGGACCGGGGTGGCCCTCCAGTGGCAGGTGTCGGTGCCGCTCGCGATCTCGCTCGTCCTGTACGTCCTGATCGGCCTCCTCAGGCCGGAGGACACCCCCGAGCGGGACGCGCTGCTCGCCCGTATCAACTCCGATGACGGCGGGCCCGGTTCGGCCTCGGCGGCCGCCTCCGTACCGGCTCCCTCCGAAGCCGGGGAGACGAAGGTGGCGACGGCCGACTGACGTCGGTGCGTACGGCGCGCCCACGGGGTGCGCGGGCTCGCGGGCCGCTCGGGCCCGCTGCCTCAGCCGACGACCTGCGGGTCGCCCGTCTCGCCCGGCGCGAAGCCGTCGCCGCCCGGGGCCGGGTAGGCGCCGTCGCGGTGCGGGCCCAGGCGGGGACGGCGGCCCTTGGAGTCGTCGCCGCCGCCCGGCGGGCAGTGCTGGCCGCCGGCGTCCTCGTCCTCCTCCATCACCATCTGGTCGACGGCGTGCTGGGCGTCCCTCGCGTCGTACGGGGGGAGTTCGCCCTCGCGGGCCGAGGGGTCGGTGAAGGCGGGCTCGTCCTCGTTCTGGACGTACTGCGGATGGTCGGCGTCGTCGGCCGGGGCGGCGACGGAGCTGCCCGCGCCGGTGCCGAGCAGGGCGAGGGCGACCAGCGGGGCCGTGAACCAGCGGGCCGACGCGGTGCGGGCGGCCACGGTGCGGGCCACGGGAAGGGGGGTCATGACGACGACCCTGGCGAACTCCCGCGTGCGCGCGCGAGGGACACGCGGCGCCGGGGCCGGTCATCCGCCCGCAGGGGTGGTTTCAGCCCCTCGGATAGCGCAGCAGCCAGCCTGCCGTGTTGACGGCGGGTCCGTGCAGGGCGGGGCCCTGGGTCATCTCCATCGCGAAGTCGTCGGCGAGTTCGAGCACGGTCGCCCGGCCTTCGAGTTGGGCGAGCCAGGCGGGCGGCAGCGCGGTCTCGCCGTGCATCGCGCCGAGCAGGCTGCCGCAGACGGTGCCGGTGGCGTCCGAGGGTCCGTCGTGGTTGACCGAGAGCAGCAGGCCGTGCCGGATGTCCTCGCCGACCAGCGCGCAGTACACGCCGATCGCGAGCGCCTCGGGCGCGGTGTGCCCGGTGCCGAGCGTGGCGACCAGGCTCGGGCTCGGCATGCCCTGCCGCACGGCACCGAGCGCGTGCTTGAGCGCCTCGGTGACGCGCTGGTGCCCGGGGCGCACGGCGAGCTGCGCGAGGGCCCGCTGGACCGCGCCGTCCATGGACTCGCCGCGTGCGAGCCCGTGCACGATGACGGCGAGCGCGCCGGCCGAGAGGTAGGCCGCCGGGTCGCCGTGGGTCTGCGCCGCGCACTCCACGGCGAGCTGGAGCACCAACTGCGGCTCCCAGCCGACCAGGAGACCGAACGGCGCGGACCGGGTCAGTGCGGCCGGGTCGTCCGCCCCCGGGTTCTTCGGCTGCTCCAGGGTCCCCATGACGTCGTCGCCGAGCCCCACCAGGCACGCCTTCGCGGGGTCGCGCCGGGCGTAGAGCCACTCCTCGCGGGCCAGCCAGCCGTTGTCCTCGCGGCGCTCGTCGGGCCCCCAGTCGCGCTGGGTCGCCGCCCAGCGCAGATGCGCCCGGTGCACATCGGTGGGCGGGTGCCAGGCCCCGGTGTCGCGGCGCACCTGGGCCCGTATGAGCCCGTCGACCGTGAACAGGGTGAGCTGGGTGGCCGCGCTCACCGCGCCCACGCGGCCGTACGCGGGGACGAGGTCGCCCAGCGCGTCCATGCCGTGCCGCGCGCGGATCTCGCTCAAGGCGAGGCCCGCGACGCCCGCGCCGAGCGCGTCCCCGATCGCCCCGCCCAGCAGGCAGCCCCGCACCCGGCTGCGGAAGTCCTGCTGTTCGGCACGGCCCCAGACGGGTGCGGTGGCTCCGGCTGCTGCGCTCATGCGGCAGCACGGTACCTGAACGGATGCGCCCGTTTAAGGGGGCAAATTGACCGACCCTGGGCGCCCGCGGCTCAGGCTCGGGGGGCGGGCCCCGGCTCGGGCGGGCTGCCCGGGTAGGCGGGGTCGCCCTCGTCGGCGGGCAGCGGACCGGGCGGGATGCCCTGGGCCGCGCCCGCCTGCTCGGCCCGCGCGAGGTCCGCGAGCGCGGCCTGTTCTCGCCCCTCGGCCCGGTGCAGCCGGGCCCGCTGCCGGTACGCCCACACATAGCCCGGCACCAGGGCCACCGCCCGGTCCAGATCGGCCAGGGCCTCGGCGCCGCGCCCCAGCTCGGCGAGCGCCACCGCCCGGCTGCCCAGCGCCCACGCGTACCCCGGGTCGAGCGCGAGGGCCCGCCCGTACGCGGCGACGGCCTCCTCGTAGCGCCCCGCGAAGCGGTACACGTCGCCGCGCTCGCCGAGCACCCACGCCCACGACGGCGAGAGCCGCTCGGCCCGGTCGAGGTCGCCGAGCGCGCCCTCGGTGTCCCCGAGGAGCCCGCGCACATGGGCCCGCCGCACCAGTGCCCAGCCGTAGTCGGGGTCGATGAGCAGGGCCCGGTCGAAGTCTTCCAACGCCTCGGCAGGACGGCCCAGTTGGGCCTGGGCCTGGCCCCGGCTGCCCAGGATCAGGGCGTCGCCCGGGTCGAGCGCGAGGGCCCGGCCCAGTTCGGCGACGGCTTCCTCGTAGCGGCCCGCGCGCCGGTGGGTCTCACCGCGCTCGCGGGACGCACGCGGGCGGCCCGGCTCCAGCTCCTCCAGCCGGTCCAGGTCGGCGAGGGCGGCCGCGTGGTCGCCGAGGGCCCGGTGGGCCACGGCCCGCCCGTGGAGGGCGTCCGCACTGGCGGGGTCCAGGGTGAGCGCGCGCCGGTAGTCGGCGAGCGCCTCCTCGTACGCCTCGCTCCTGAAGTGGCCCCAGGCGCGGGCGGTGTGCACGGCGACCCGGTCCTCGTCGGTGAGTTCGGGGCGCGCGAGCATCATGCCGAGGACGTCGACGCCGTGGCGGTCCTCGGCGGCGAGCGCGGCCAGGCAGGCGGCGCCCCACTTGCGCAGGGGCTCGCGGTTGGCGTCCTCCCCGGCCTCGGCGATCACCCGTGCCCAGCGGCGGGCGGTGACGGTGCCCTGCCGGCAGGCCTCGATGCCGTCGCGCAGCACCTCCCCGAAGGCGCCCGCGGCGTCGGCGCACAGCCGGTGGTAGAGCTCTTCGAGGCGCGGCTCGCGCCAGGTCTCGTCGCGCCAGTGCGCGCCGGTTCCGGCCGCGGCACGCTCCTGGGCGTACCAGGCGGCGAGCCGTTCGTGTCCGGCCCGCCAGCGCTGCGGCGACGCGGTGCGCTGGAGGCGCTGCATCGGGGCGCGGACGACGTCGTGGTACTTGATCCGGCCGCCCTGGTCCCGTACGAACGGCAGCGAGCGCAGCCACTCGAACATCCCGGCCGCGTCCCCGCTGACGGCCGCGCGGAAGGTGTCCTCGTCCAGGCGGCGCGGCAGCGCGCCTTCGAGCGCGGCGGACCGGCGCACCGGGTCGGGCTCCCACTTCAGGAACCGTTCCACCGCCGTGGCGCTCGGGTCGCCGATGTCGCCGGGGGTCGCCGGACGGCTGCCCGCGAGGGTGCTCACGAGCACCGGGAGCCGGCCCGAGAGGCGCAGCACGTCGCGTACGACGTCCTCGTCCACCACCCCCTTTCCGGCCAGGAGTTGGCGGGCCTCGTCCTCGGTGAAGGGTTCCAGCGGGAGGTCGGCCACGTAGTCCGCGGCGGCGGGCCAGCGCGTGGCATCGGGCCTGCCCTGGCCGGACAGCGTGACCACCGCGTTGGCCGGGAGCCCGCCGTAGCGGTCGGTGGTGATCAGGTCGCGCAGCCAGTCGTCCAGGAAGGCCCCGGTGCGTTCGTAGGTGTCGAAGAAGAGGGCCACCCACGGGGCCTGGGCGGCGACCCGGCCCAGCTCCTCCACGAACACGGGGGTGAGCACCCGCAGCGGGTCGAGGACGAGCTGCACGTCCTCCTGGCGGCCGAGCCGGGCGCTGAGCGCGGCCCTCAACCGGTCGGCTCCCTCGGCGAGTTGGGCCGGGTCGACGGCGGCGGCGATCGCCCCGACGCCGGGCACGAGGCCCACCCCGGCCAGGCTCGCCCGCGCCGCGACGACCGCGCCGACCGAGGGGCCCGAGCCGGTCCCGGCACCGGCCGCCTCGGCCTCGTACCGGCGCTGGCGGTAGGTGGCCAGTATCCGGTCGAGCGCCTTGAGCGGGAAGCCCTGCCGGGCGAACCGCGCGCTGATCGCGCCCAGCGCCTCCGGGACGCTGTCCACGCCCTCGTCGGTGTAGGCCGTCAGCGCCCCGCGCTCCAGGGCCGCCTGCTCCAACTCCCGTACCAGCGAGGTCTTCCCGACCCCGGCGTTGCCGTGCACGCGGAAGACGAAGCGGTGGCGCTCGTCGTCGACGGGGACGTCGAAGTTGCGCCGGTAGACGGCGAGTTCATCCCGCCGCCCCACGAACCCGGCCCGCTTGCGGCGCCGGATGAGCTCCTGCATCGAAGGCTGCACGCCCCCACCACTCCCCGTCAGTCGAGCCCGAGATGCTCCCCCACCTCGACCATAGCGGGGAGCGCCAGGGCGCCTTGGGGCCGCAGGCCGTGGAGGTAGACGGCGACATGGCGCGCGGCGAGCGCCCCGGCCGCCTCGCGCGGCAGGTGCGGCATGGGGCGGCAGGCCATCGCCGCCGCCCCGATCAGGTCGAACGCCGTGATGTCGGCCCGCACGACCCCCTCGGCCCGCCCCTCGTCCAGCGCGGCGATGATCGCCCGCTGAAGCCCGCGCACCCGGGGGTCGCGCACCACGGGGCCGCCGATCGGCCATCCGGCCGGAGTCAGCCGTACCAGGTGACGTTGCAGACGTATACGCACGCATGACGCGGGACGGCGAGGAAGCTGATGAACCCCCGCCCGCCCAGCAGGTCGAACTCTCGCAGCCCGCCCTCCCGGTCGAGCGGCCTTCCGACCTTCACCGCGTCCCTGCCGAGCGCCGCGAGCTCGGTGGCCAGCCGCTCCACCTCGGCCACGACGCCCGCGGGCAGGCCGTCGGTGATGTACTCCGCGCTCGGGTTGTAGTCCCAGGCCCAGTCCGTCACAGCCCCGCCTCGTCCTCGGCCGCTTGCCGGATGCCACGGATCTCGGCGATGGCCTCCGTGGGGTCCTCCTCCCCCGCGTCCACGATGTGTTCGAGATCCCGCAGCCGTGCCGCGCGCGCGGGGTGCCGCTCGATGGCCACGAACACTCCCCAGGAGTGAACGAACGCCCTCAGGGGGGCGAGGCTCTGCGTCTGCTGTGCGTTCGTGGTCGCCTCGAACAGATGCTGGGTGAGCGCGGGGACCCGGCTCGGCGCGATGCGCCCCACCGCGGCCCGCAAGGCGTCGGGCGTGAGCTCGGGCATCGGGATCAGCGGCCCGTACGGACCATCGGGCTGGGCGCTCACAAGACCTCCGGAACAGACGGTTGGCCGACACGGGCTTCGCACAGTACAGGCGCAGCGGTGTGGCGCACGCGGGATCGGCCGTCCGCGCCCCCGGGGGCACGCTGGCCCGGGCCGGGCCAGCGCTGTCGGGGAGCGGTACGGGATGCGGTACACGCGGGGGACGATGGCGCTCGACTAGTCGCCCAGCACCGGCAGCAGCTCCGGCAGGTGGCCGTCCGAGGTGCGGGCCGCGTGGACTCGTTCCTGCGGGACCTCGCCGTACAGCGTGGTGCGCGGGCGGGACGGGCGGCCCGCCGCGTCCGCGATGGCCACCAGGTCCTTGATGGAGCGGTACGAGCCGTAACTGGAGCCCGCCATGCGGGAGATGGTCTCCTCCATGAGGGTGCCGCCCAGGTCGTTCGCGCCCGAGCGCAGCATCTCGGCGGCGCCCTCCTGACCCAGCTTCACCCAGCTGGTCTGGATGTTGGGGATGTGCGGGTGCAGCAGGAGGCGGGCCATCGCCGTCACCGCGCGGTTGTCCCGGGCCGTGGGGCCGGGGCGCGCGATGCCCGCCAGGTACACCGGGGCGTTGGTGTGGATGAAGGGGAGGGTCACGAACTCCGTGAAGCCGCCGGTCTCCTGCTGGATGCGGGCCAGCGTGCGGAAGTGGCCGAGCCAGTGGCGGGGCTGGTCGACATGGCCGTACATCATCGTGGAGGACGAGCGGATGCCCAGCTCGTGGGCGGTCCTGACGACCTCGATCCAGGTGGCCGTCGGCAGCTTGCCCTTGGTGAGGATCCAGCGGACCTCGTCGTCCAGGATCTCCGCCGCCGTGCCCGGGATCGAGTCCAGGCCCGCCGCCTTCGCCTCGCTCAGCCACTCCCGGATCGACATGCCGGTGCGGGTGGCGCCGTTCACGACCTCCATCGGCGAGAACGCGTGGACGTGCATGCCCGGCACCCGCTCCTTCACCGCCCGCGCGATGTCGAAGTAGGCCGTACCCGGCAGGTCGGGGTGGATGCCGCCCTGCATGCAGACCTCGACCGCGCCGACGTCCCAGGCCTGTTCGGCCCGGTCGGCCACCTGGGACAGCGAGAGCGTGTAGGCGTCCGCGTCGGTGCGGCGCTGCGCGAAGGCGCAGAAGCGGCAGCCGGTGTAGCAGACGTTGGTGAAGTTGATGTTCCGGGTGACGATGTACGTGACGTCGTCCCCCACCATCGACCTGCGGACGTCGTCCGCGACCCGGCACAGCGCGTCCAGCGCCTCGCCGTCCGCGTGCAGCAGGGCGAGCGCCTCGTCGTCGGTGAGCTTCGTCGGGTCGTCGGCGGCCGTCGCCAGCGCCTGGCGCACGTCCGCGTCGATGCGGGACGGCACCATGCCCGGGGCGGCCGCCTCGCGCAGCTCGGCCCAGTCGCCGTACACCGAGTCGAAGTCGTCGCGGCGGTCGCCGGTGCGGCCCTCGGTGTCGATGGTGCGGTGCAGATCGGTGCGGCCGCTCGCGGTGAATCCCTCGTCGGGCTCCTGCCAGGGGAGCCCGCGCACCTCGGCGCTCTCGTTCGCGAGGCCGGTCGCGCCGTCCGCGAGCGCGCGCACGTGCGGCAGCAGCCGGGGGTCCAGCCACGGCTCGCCGCGCTGGACGAACTCCGGGTAGATGCACAGCCGTTCGCGCAGCGAGAACCCGGCCGCACCGGAGCGGGCGGCCAGCTCGTCGATCTGCGGCCACGGCCGCTCGGGGTTGACGTGGTCGATGGTGACCGGCGAGACGCCGCCCCAGTCGTCGATGCCCGCGCCGATCAGCCGCTCGTACTCGCCCGCGACCAGGTTCGGCGGCGCCTGGAGGCAGGCGGCGGGGCCCATGATGTGCCGGGCCACGGCGACCGTCGCCACCAGCTCGTCGAGGTCCGCGTCGGGCATGCCGCGCATCGCCGTGTCCGGCTTGGCGCGGAAGTTCTGGATGATCAGCTCCTGGATGCCGTGGTAGGCGCGCGAGATGCGGCGCAGCGCGAACAGCGAGTCGGCCCGCTCCTCGTACGTCTCGCCGATGCCGATGAGCAGGCCGCTGGTGAACGGCACCGACGAGCGGCCCGCGTCCTCCAGGACCCGCAGCCGCACCGCCGGTTCCTTGTCCGGGGAGCCGTGGTGCGGGCCGCCGGGCTCGGACCAGAGCCGGGTCGCGGTCGTCTCCAGCATCATGCCCATGGAGGGCGCGACCGGCTTGAGCCGCTGGAAGTCGGTCCACGACAGGACGCCCGGGTTGAGGTGCGGGAGCAGGCCCGTCTCCTCCAGGATGCGGATCGCCATGGCGCGCACGTACGCGATGGTGTCGTCGTAGCCGTGCGCGTCCAGCCACTCGCGGGCCTCGGGCCAGCGGTCCTCGGGCTTGTCGCCGAGCGTGATCAGGGCTTCCTTGCAGCCGAGTTCGGCCCCCTTGCGGGCGATGTCGAGCACCTCGTCGGGCGACATGAACATCCCGTGCCCGGCCCGGCGCAGCTTGCCGGGCACGGTGACGAAGGTGCAGTAGTGGCACTTGTCCCGGCACAGCCGGGTGAGCGGGATGAAGACGCTCTTGGAGTACGTGATGACGCCCGGCCGGCCCGCGGCGTCCAGGCCCGCGTCGCGGACCCGGGCGGCGGAGCGGGTGAGGTCGTCGAGGTCGGCGCCGCGGGCCTGGAGCAGCACGGCCGCCTCGGCGACGTCGAGCGCGACACCGTCCCTGGCGCGTTTCAGCGCGCGCCGCATCGAGTTGGCGGTCGGTGCGGCGGACTGCTGCGAGGCAGGGTCCGGTCCTTCTGCCTGCGGGGGCTGCGCGCTGGAAGTCATCCTCCGAGGATACGAGCGCGGGGGCTCGCACCCGGGCGGCGGGCACCGCCCCCGGCACCAGCCGCGCATTTCCGGCCGATCTGCGCGAAAGGGCGGTACCACGCTGCGCGTCCGCGTCGATACTGGGGGTCGCTCCGGGCCCGAGCGGCGACACCCGTGCACGTTCGACGAACGGATGGGACCGACGTGACGACTTCACAGGGAACGCGACCGGACGCCGTGGTGAGCCTCTACCCGGAGCTGGACGAAGAGGCGCTCGACCAGGTCGCGCGGGCGCTGCGCACCGGCGACACATCGAGGCTCTCCCCCGCACGGGCGGCCGAGGTCGCCGAGACGCGCGAGGTGGCCACCTTCCTGGACGGCGTGAAGGTGCCGGTCGGCGAGGGCGTGGAGCTCGACGCCGCGCTGTGGCTGCACCAGGGGGAAGGGCCGCACCCGCTGATCGTGATGCCCTCGCCGTGGGCCAAGCAGGGCTGGACGCTCTACACCGTGCAGGCCATGCGCTTCGCGCGCCGCGGCTACCACGTACTGGCCTACACCGCGCGCGGCTTCGGCGAGTCCGGCGGCGAGGTCGAGGTGGCCGGCGAGGCCGACGTCGCCGACGGCGTCAAGGCCCTTGACCATCTCATCTCCCAGGCGGGCGGCCCGGGTTCGATCGGCCGGATCGGCTTCCTCGGGGACTCCTACGGCTCCGGCATCAGCCAGCTCGTCGCCGCCGAGGACCGGCGGGTGCACGCCGTGGTCGCGCTCAGCACCTGGGGCGACCTGGGCGAGGCGTTCTACGAGAACGGCACCCGGCACGTGGCCTCCGTGCAGACCCTGCTGGGCGCGGCCGCCACGGCCCGGCTCAGCGCGCGCACCCAGCAGGCCTTCGACGACGTCCTGGCCAACCGGAACATCGAGGAGACGCTGGAGTGGGCCGCCGAGCGCTCGCCGTACCACCGCGCCCAGAAGCTGAATGACCGTCAGGTGCCGGTGCTCTTCGCGCAGGCCTGGCACGAGACGCTGTTCCCGGGCAACCAGACGCTGAAGATGTTCAACGCGCTGAGCGGACCCAAGCGGCTGCTCTGGTCGATCGGGGACCACTCGGGCCCCGAGATGACCGGCCTGGTCGGACTGCCCAACCGGATCTGGCAGGACGCGCACCGGTGGTTCGACCGGCACCTGCTCGAAGCGGACGGGGACGAGGCCGCGGCCGCCGCCTTCGACACCGAGTCCGGCGCCGAGGACCAGGTCGTCAGCGAGGTCATGTGGGGCCGGGCCCTGGAGTCCCGGCCCAGCTGGCACGCGGCCACCGGCAACCCGGAGCGCTTCTACCTCGCCGGGCCCGCCGAGGGCGGCGCGGACGGCGGCCTCCTCGACAAGCCGACCAACGGCTGGCACACCACGTTCACCACGGGGACCGACACCCCGGCCACCGTCGCGGACCGGATCCTGCTCACCGGGTACGCGGAGCTGGCCGGGCTGCCCAAGGTGTACCGGACCGGGAGGATCGACCGGGCCGTGGCCGGGGTGTGGACGAGCGCGCCCCTGCCCTCCCGGCACCAGCTGCGCGGCGTGCCGCGGCTGCGGGTGACGGTCGCGGCAAGCGAGGCGGACACGACGTTCGTGGCGTACCTCTTCGACGTCAACGCGCACGGCCTCGCCCGCATCGTCACGCACGCGCCGTACACCTTGCTGGGGAGCGCTCCGGAAGAGCCCGTGACGGTCGACATCGCGCTCCAGGTCACCGGGTACGACGTGCGGGCCGGGCACCGTCTGATGCTGGTCCTGGACTCGGTGGACCCGTTCTACGGCCCGGCCGCCGAGACGCCCGGCACGATCACCGTCACCTCGCCCGACGAGGACCCCTCCTACCTGGAGGTCCCGCTCAGCTGACGCAAGGCGCGGGGGCGGCCGGACCGGGCGCCCCCGCGTCCCGTCGGCTAGAGGTACGAGGCGTAATCGTCGAGCACCTTGAGCACCCCGGCCTCGTCGGCGGGCGGCAGCTGGAGGACGACCTCGTCGATGCCGAGCTCCGCGTAGTGCGCGAGCTTGCCGGGGGCGGGCAGCACGGCGTACGGGACGACCTGGAGTTCCCGCGCGTCGCGCCCGGCCGCCTCCCACGCCGCGCGGAGCACCGGCAGCGATTCGGTCAGGCCGCGCCCGCCGATGGGCAGCCAGCCGTCGGCGTACTCGGCGATGTGCGCGAACAGCTTCGGCCCCGCGGCCCCGCCGATCAGGGTGCGGGGAGCGCCGCCGCGGACGGGCTTGGGGAAGGCGTACGAGGCCCGCACCGAGCCGAACTCGCCGTCGTAGGAGGTCGGTTGCTCGGCCCACAAGGCGCGCATGAGGGCCATGCGGTCCCGGCCGAGCTCGCGCCGGGTCGTCCACTCGACGCCGTGGTCGGCGGCCTCCTCCTTGTTCCAGCCGAAGCCGAGCCCGAGCGTGAAGCGGCCGCCGGAGAGGTGGTCGAGGGTGGCGATCTGCTTGGCGAGGTCGATCGGGTCGTGCTGGGCGATCAGCGTGATCCCGGTGCCGAGGTGCAGGTTGTCGGTGACCGCCGCGGCCTGCCCGAGCGCGACGAACGGGTCGAGGGTGCGCCCGTACTCCGGCGGCAGCTCGCCGCCCGCCGGGTACGGCGTGACCCGCTCCACCGGAATGTGGGTGTGCTCGGGCAGGCAGAGCCCGGAGAACCCGCGCCCCTCCAGTTCGCGGGCCAGGCGTACCGGGGTGATCGTCTGGTCGGTCAGGAAGATGGTGACGGCGATGCGCATCGGCATACCTTCCGGTCGGTCTGCGGTGGGGATCACTTCCTATCCCCAGCACCGCGCGGCCGCAAGAGCCGTCCGGGGCCGGTGTCCGGGGACCGAGGGAATCGGACACGTCCCCTCAACTCCCGGACTCCCGGCGTTCACACGCGGGTACGACAGTGGGCACACGCCCGGCCGGGGCCGGGCGCCCCGCGCCGCCCCTCCCGAACCACCCGTACCCATCCCCCACACCCTGGGAGCTCCGCTCATGACCGAGAACGGATCCGGATCCATCGGCAGGCGAGGACTCATCGTGACGGGCGCGGCCACCGCCCTTACCTTGGGAACCGTGAGCTTCGCGAACGCGGCCCCCGCCGGCGGCGCCGGCGCCCGCCCCGACGAGACCAGAGTGGTGCGCGGCACCCTGCCGCCCGGCTCGCCCGACTTCGTGTACTTGCCGGTCGAAGTTCCGCACGGCGTACGGGAGTTGGCGGTCTCGTACGCGTACGAGAAGCAGACCGTGCCCGCGGGCACCCAGAACAACGCGCTCGACATCGGCATCTTCGACGAGCGGGGCACGGCGCTCGGCGGGGAGGGCTTCCGGGGCTGGTCCGGCGGGGCGCGCAAGGAGTTCTTCCTCCGCGCCGACGACGCGACCCCGGGCTATCTGCCCGGCCCGGTGCGCGCCGGGACCTGGCACGTGGCGCTCGGCCCGTACACGGTGGCCCCGCAGGGTCTGCCGTACACCGTGACGATCACCCTGAAGTACGGCGAGCCCGGCACCACCCCGGCGCCGGTCCATCCGCCGACCCGGGCCAAGGGGCGCGGACGGGCCTGGTACCGGGGCGACTGCCACCTGCACTCGGTGTACTCGGACGGCGGGCGCACCCCGGCCCAGATCGCGGCACTGGCCCGGGCGGCGGGCCTGGACTTCATCAACACCTCGGAGCACAACACCAATGCGGCGCACCGGGCGTGGCAGGGCCTGTGGGGCGACGACCTGCTGATCATGACGGGCGAGGAGATCACCACCCGCAACGGCCATGTGGTGGCCCTCGGCACGGACCCGGGCACGTTCATCGACTGGCGCTACCGGGCCCGGGACAACCGTTTCGGCCACTTCGCGCGCGAGGTCCGCGCGGCGGGCGGCCTCGTGGTCCCGGCCCACCCGCACGCGACCTGCGTCGGCTGCGGCTGGAAGTTCGGCTTCGGCGAGGCGGACGCGGTGGAGGTGTGGAACGGCCCGTACACCCCGGACGACGAGGTGACCCTCCAGGAGTGGGACAACTCCCTTGCGGTGGCGGCCCGTTCGGGCAGACCGTGGACTCCGGCGATGGGCAACAGCGACGCCCACCGCGACCCGGACCGCGTCGGCGGCCCCCAGACGGTGGTCCTGGCCGACGACCTGACGCGCGAGGCGATCCAGGCGGGCCTGAGGGCGGGCCACTCCTACGTGGCGGAGTCCGCGGCGGTGTCCCTGTCCTTCACCGTCTCCGGCGGCCACGGCCAGCACGCGGGCATCGGCGACCGCCTGCGGGCCGCCCCGGACGAGCCGGTGACGGCCCGCCTGGAGGTGCGGGGCGCCCCCGGCTGCTCGGCCGCCTTCGTGACGGACCAGGGCACCCTGTACACGACCCAGCTCCCCGCCTCGGGCACCGGCACGGCCACCTGGCAGACGACCCCGGCGTACGCGACGTACATCCGGGCCGAGCTCCGCCACCCCCCGCTCGTCCCGGGTCTGCCGGGGCCGCTGACGGCGTTCACCAATCCGGTCTTCCTGGGCCGCTGACGCGAGCCCGCCCCGGCTCGCGTCGGCCGCGCCCGACGCGAGCCGGGCGCGTCCCCGTCAATGGGCGCGTCCCCGTCACCGCGCTCATCGCCGTACCGCGCGGCCGAGCGCGGGCGGAGACGGCCGGGGCCGCGGGTCGCGCCCGGCGCCGGGGTGCCAGTGGCCGGCGGGGGCGAAATCCGCGATTTGCACCAGCGCGTCCCGCCCGGCACGGTGGAGGCATGATCTTCATCGCCGTCCGCTTCACCGTCCGCCCCGAGCACGCCGACAACTGGCTCACCATCGTCGACGACTTCACCCGCGCCACCCGCGCGGAGCCCGGCAACCTGTTCTACGACTGGTCCCGCAGCGTGGACGACCCCACCCAGTACACCCTGCTCGAAGCCTTCGCCGACGCGGCCGCGGGTGCGGCGCACGTCGACTCCGACCACTTCCGCGCGGGCATGGAGTCGATGGCCGGTGCCATCGCCACCACGCCCGAGATCATCAACGTCGAGGTGCCCGGCCAGGGTTGGGGACGGATGGCCGAGCTGTCGCCGAAGTAGCGGTCACCCGGGCCAGACGATCGACTGGAGCTCGCTGTACGCGTGCAGCGCGTACGAGCCGACGTCGCGGCCCACCCCGCTCTTCTTGAAGCCGCCGAACGGCGCCTCCATGTTCCGGCCGATCGTGTTCACGCCGACCCCGCCCGCGCGCAGCCGCCGCGCGACCCGGAAGGCGCGGGCCACGTCCCCGGACCACACGTAGTCGAGCAGGCCGTAGTCGCTGTCGTTGGCCAGCGCGACTCCTTCCTCCTCGTCGTCGAAGGGGATCACCACGACCACCGGCCCGAAGATCTCCTCGCGGGCCACCCGCATGTCGTTGGTGCAGTCCGCGAGGAGCGTGGGGGCGACGTAGAAACCCCGGTCGCACGCGGGGCGTTCGCCTCCTGCCACCACGGTCGCCCCCTCCTTGCGGCCCAGCTCCACGTACGACTCGACGCGGTCCCGGTGGGCGGCCGAGATCACCGGCCCCACCACCGTGTCCGGCGCCGTCGGATCGCCCACCTTCAGGAAGCCCGCGTACCCCGCGAGCCTCTCGACCAGCTGGTCGTGGACCGCGCGCTGGACCAGGACGCGGGTCGGCGCGGTGCAGATCTGGCCGCTGTAGAAGGAGAAGGTCGTGCCGATGCCCTGCACCGCCGAGTCGAGGTCGGCGTCGGCGAAGACGACCGCGGCCCCCTTGCCGCCCAGCTCCATCAGCTGCCGCTTCATGGCACGCCCGCACACCTCCGCGATGCGCTGCCCCACGGCCGTGCTGCCGGTGAAGCTGACCATGTCGACGTCGGGCGAGTCGACGGCCGCCTCGCCCACCGCGGGCGCGGACCCGGTGACGACGTTCACCGCCCCGCGCGGCACCCCGGCCTCCTGAAGCGCCTCGGCCATCTTGAACACCGACAGCGGGTCCTGCGGCGCGGGCTTCACCACGACCGTGTTGCCCATCGCGAGCGCGGGCGCCACCTTGCCCGCCGGGTTGGCCCAGGGGTTGTTGTACGAGGTGATACAGGTGACCACCCCGACCGGCTGGCGCACCGCGAGCGCACCGAAGACCCCGGCCCGCCCCATCGGCCCCGCCTCGTTCACCTGCGGCACCAGCGCCTGCTCCACCGGCTCCAGGGCGCCCTTGGCGTACCGGCGGAACCGCGCGATGGCGACCCCGACCTGCATGCCGCGCGCGGTGGCGGCGGTGGCGCCGGTCTCGGCGCGGGCGAGCTCGGCGTTGGGAGCGAAGTCGCGCTGCATGAGGTCGGCCGCCCGGTCCAGGATCGCGGCCCGCTCCTCGGGACGCGTACGCGACCAGGAGCCGAAGGCCTCCCTCGCGGCGGCGGCCGCCCGGTACACCTGCTCGCGGCTGGCCTCCGGCGCGAGCCCGACCTCCTCCTCGGTGGCGGGGTCGAGCACGGGCCAGTGCCCGCCGTCGGGCTCGACCCACTCACCGCCGATGAACAACTTCCGTTCACCATAGGGCAGTTGAGGCACGTTCACCTGGTGCTCACCGTCCTGGTGTCGCGTCCGGAGCGGAGCACCGTGCCGGGCACGGCACCCGTCACCCGGTCGTCGCGGAGCGTCTCGACGCCGTTGACCCGGACCGAGACGACGCCGATCGCCTTGGAGTCGAGCCGGGGGCTGTTCCCCGGCAGGTCGTGGACGAGGGTGGCGGGCCCGGCCTCGATGCGTTCGGGGTCGAAGAGGACGAGGTCGGCGTGGAAGCCCACCTCGACGCGGCCGCGCTCGCGCAGCCCGAACAGCCGGGCGGGATCGTCGGTGAGCATCCGCACGGCGCGCTCAAGGGGGACGAGCCTGCGGCCGCGCAGACAGTCCCCGAGGAAGCGGGTGGTGTACGGGGCGCCGCACATCCGGTCGAGGTGCGCCCCCGCGTCGGACCCGCCGAGCAGCACGTCCTCGTGCTCCCAGGTCTCGCGCCGCAGCGCCCAGGTGGCGGGGTCGTTGTCGGTCGGCATGGGCCAGAGCACCGTACGCAGCCGGTCGTTGGCGCAGATCTCGACGAGGCAGTGGAACGGGTCGAGCCCGCGCTCGGCGGCGATGTCGCGGACGACCCGGCCGGAGAGCCCCTCGTTCTCGGGGCTGTAGGTGTCGCCGATGACGTACCGCCCGAAGTCGGCGAGGCGCCGGAAGATCCCAGCCTCCTTGCTGTCGGCGCGGCGCAGCATCTCGGCCCGTACGCCCGCGTCGCGCAGTCGGTCGATGCGCTCGGGCACGGGCAGGCCGAGGATCTCGCCCCAGCCCGGGATGAGGTTGAGGGCGCAGAAGGTGCCGAGGGACATGTTCATGGGCGTGAGGATCGGCATGGTCAGGGCGACGATCCGGCCTCCGGCCTTGCGGGCGCGCTCGCTGGGGACGAGCTGGCGGGGTACGCGTTCGGGTACGGCGGCGTCGATGGTGAGGACGTTCCAGTTGAGGGGACGCCCGGCGGCGGCGCTCATCTCGACCAGGAGGTCGATCTCCTCGTCCGCGAACTGGTCGAGGCACCCGGCGACGATCGCTTCGAGCTGGGTGCCCTCGTGCTCGCCCACCGCCCGGCTGAGCGCGAGGAGTTCGGCGGGCAGGGCGTGCCGGGAGGCGACGGGCCTGCCGTCGCCGTCGGAGTGCGTGGAGGACTGGGTGGTGGAGAGCCCCCAGGCCCCGGCGTCCATCGCGTCGTGGAGCAGGGCGAGCATGGCGTCCATCTGCTCGGGGCTCGGCTGCCCGCCGACCGCGTCCGGGCCCATGACGTGGCGCCGCAGGGCGCAGTGCCCGACCATGAACCCGGCATTGACGGCGATGCGCCCGTCGAGCGCCCCGAGGTACTCCGCGAAACCGGACCACCCCCAACTCACCCCGTCCTCAAGGGCCTTGAGGGACATGCCCTCGACCTTGGACATCATGCGGCGGGTGTAGTCGGCGTCCTCGGGGCGCGCGGGGTTGAGCGGGGCGAGCGTGAAGCCGCAGTTGCCGCCGGCGACGGTGGTGACGCCGTGGTTCATGGACGGGGTGGCGTACGGGTCCCAGAAGAGCTGGGCGTCGTAGTGGGTGTGCGGGTCGACGAACCCGGGGGCGAGTACGAGCCCCGTGGCGTCCTCGCTGGTCGCGGCCCCCTCGGTGACGGTGCCGGGGGCGGCCACGACGGCGATCCGGCCGTCCCGGATCCCCACGTCGGCGCTCCGCGCGGGTTCACCGGTCCCGTCCACGAGGGTGGCGCCCTTGATCAGGTGGTCGAGCATGGGATCCCTTTCCTTGTCATGGTGCGGGGTCGCTGCCGCGGGGGCGTTTCGGGGTGCGCCCCGGTCCCCCGGTCGGGGTGGTGCGGGGTGCGCCCCGGCTCCCTGGCCGGGGTGGTGCGGGGTGCGCCCCGGTCCCCTGGGCGGGGGTGCGGGGTGCGCCGCGGCTGCCTGGCCGGGGGTGGTGCGCTGTGCGGCCAGGCCGGGGGGCGTTGGTGCTACCCGGTCCCCCTGCCCGGGGCTCCCCGGTCCCGCCCAGTGGGTCCGCCCCGGTCGGCGCAGTGCAGGGTGCGCTGTGCACCCCGGCCGGGGTGCCTTGGTGCTACCCGGTCCCCCTGCCCGGGGCTCCCCGGTCCCGCCAGTGGGTCCGCCCCGGTCGGGGGCCGCCGCGAATGGCCTCCGGCCGGGGCCGGTTACGGGGCGGCGGTCCGGGAAGACACCGCCCCGCGTCTTTCTGCCCGGGGGCCTCTGCCCCCGGCGCCCCCTGGGTTGGGGTGGCCCCCGGGGGTGTTCTCCCACCCACCGCCCGTATGCGCGGGATCGGGTGGCTCGGGCCTTCCTGGGGCTGCGCCCCAGACCCCGGGGCCCCTCCCCGCCCCTTCCCCAAACCCTCCGGGGGTTGGGGGGTCCGGTTGCGAGCCCTTCACCCGCGGACCGTGCGTGGCTTGTCGCGCAGTTCCCCGCGCCCCTGAACCCGTTCTCGTCCGCCCACCGTGCGTGGTTGCTCGCGCAGTTCCCCGCGCCCCTTAGCGGCATGACGCTGGCCAGCATGAGCAACCTCAGCCCGTCCGGCGTTTGAGGACGAGCGCCCTCAAGGCGCGAACGGGGTCTGGGGCAGAGCCCCAGGGTCCCTGCGGACCGTGCTGGGCCGCTCGCGCAGTTCCCCGCGCCCCTGACAGGGTCATGCTGGCCAGCATGGACATCCTCAGCAGCACGGTGCTGGACCACTCTGGCAACCTCAGCCCGTCCGGCGTTTGAGGACGAGCGCCGTTCAGGCGCGAACGGGGTCTGGGGCAGAGCCCCAGGACGCCCGCGGACCGTGCTGGGTCACTCGCGCAGTCCCCCGCGCCCCTTGGCGGCATGGCGCTGGCCCGCAGGGGCAACCTCAGCCCGTCCTGCGACAGGCGGGGTTGGGGGGCGGCTCCACCCTGGGCCGGGCCCCGCTCAACCCCCCGCAACCCCCCTGAACCGCGAGGACCGATGCACAGGATCCGTATCGATCTTCGGAATCACATGCTCCCCGATCAGCCGAATCGTCTGGAGCGTGTCCTCGAACGGCACCCCGATCGGCAGCCCGAACGACAACTGGTCGGCCCCCGCCTGCTCCCACCGCTTGCACTGCGCCGTCACCTCGTCCGGATCACCGCAGATCATCAGCTCCTCGGAGATGAGCAGCTCGATGATCTCCGCGTTGTACTCCGGCAGCGTCTCCGGCCACTCCGGAATCCCCTCCGGCCGCGGAAACGTGTCGTGGTAGCGGAACACCAGCGACTGGAGCCGGTTGAGACCCCCCTCGACCGCGATCCGCACGGCCTCGTCGTGCGTCGGCGCGCAGATCGCCGTGGACGTCACCATCACGTTGTCGTTCACGAAGTCACCGACCGGCTCGGCCTCCTGGATGGCCGTCTTGTACTGCTCCAGGACCCACTCCATGTCGGAGACCTTCTGCACGGAGAAGCCGAGCACCCCCAGCCCCTTGCGCGCCGCCATGGCGTACGAGGAGGGCGACCCGGCGGCGTACCACATGGCCGGGTGCGACTTCCCGTACGGCTTGGGGAAGATCTTGCGGGGCGGGAGCGACCAGTGCTTGCCCTGGAACCCCGGGTACTCCTCCTGGAGCCACATCTTGGGGAACTCGGCGATGGTCTCTTCCCAGATCTCCTTGGTGTAGTTCATGTCGGTGACACCCGGTATGAACCCCAGGATCTCGTGCGACCCCGCCCCCCGCCCGCTGCCGAACTCGAAGCGCCCCTCCGACAGGTGGTCGAGCATGGCCACCTTCTCGGCGACCTTCACCGGGTGGTTGACCTGGGCCAGCGGGTTGAAGATGCCCGAGCCCAGGTGGATGCGCTCGGTGGCGTGGGCGAGGTAGCCGAGGAAGACCTCGTTGGCGGAGAGGTGGGAGTACTCCTCCAGGAAGTGGTGCTCGGAGGCCCAGGCGTACTTGAAGCCGGACTGGTCGGCCTGGATGACGTACTTCGTCTCCTCCATGAGCGCCTTGTGCTCCGCCATGGGGTCGACCGCGGACCGTGCTGCCGGCACGTATCCCTGCACAAAGAGTCCGAATTCCAAGGGACTTCTCCTTCATGAGATATCACGAGTTTCTGACGCATCGTCAGATTGTGACGAGCTCGACTGTTCCACCGGCCGCCAGGACCGTCAATACCTGACGCATAGTCAGGCAAGACGCACCCTCGGAACCCCGGCGGCCCGCCCCGCGCGCCCTCAGAACAGCGAGACCCCGGCCAGCCAGCCGCCGTCGATGACGAACGGCTGGCCCGTGATGTACGAGGAGTCCTCGCAGGACAGGAACAGCGCGAGCGCGGCCACCTCCTGCGGCCTGCCCACCCGGCCGAGCGGCACGAGCTTGCGGTAGAGCTCGTCGAGGGCCGCCGAGGTCTCCGCGGCGTCCGCCGTCGGGTCCAGCTGGGCCGGGTTGGACATCGCGGTGTCGATGGCCCCCGGGCACACGGCGTTGACCCGGATCCCCAGATGCGCGAGCTCCATCGACGCGACCCGGGTGAGCCCGAGGATCGCGTGCTTGGTGGCCGCGTACGTGCCCACCGCGCTCATGCCGGTCATCGCGGTGTACGAGGCGGTGTTGACGATGGTGCCGCCACCCGCGGCCCCGATCTCCGGCGCCACGGTCTTGATCCCCAGGAAGCAGCCGACCTGGTTGACCCGCACGACCGCCATGAACTCGTCGAGGGGCGTGTCGACCAGCGCGTTGAACCGCAGGATCCCCGCGTTGTTGACCAGCCCGTCGATCCTCCCGAAGGCGTCCTTGGCGGCCGCGACCGCGGCCACCCACTCCTCCTCCCGGCTCACGTCCAGATGGACGAAGCGGGCGGCGTCCTCGCCCAACTCCTTGGCCAGCGCCTCTCCTTGCTCGTCCAGCACATCGGCGACGACGACCTTCGCCCCTTCGGCCGCGAACAGCCGGGCCTCCTGCTCGCCCTGGCCCCGCGCGCCGCCGGTGATGAAGACGACGCGCCCATCGAGCTTGCCCATACCGGACTCCTGGTGATCGGGGGTATCAGTCATGGAGGTGCGGTGCGACCTCGGCCCCGAACGCGGCCATCTGGTCGGTCAGTTCGACCCGGCCGCGCGAGCGGAACCGGATCTGGATCTGGTCCACGCCCATCGCGCGGTACGCGCGCAGCGACTCGGCGAGGGCCTCCGGCTTGCCGGTGAGGGTGCGTCGGCCGGTGTCCCAGCCGGGCTCACCGACGTACAGCGGCTCGGTGATCGCGCCCACCACGATGGGCTCGTCCACCCCGGCCTGTTCGCGCAGTTCCTTCAGTCTGGCTATCCGCTGCGGGAGTTGATCTCTCGGGTCGCCCTGCGGCAGCCAGCCGTCGCCGCGCAGCGCGGCTCGCCGGACCGCCGCCGGGGACGATCCGCCGACCCAGATCGGGACGCGCCGCTGTGCGGGCCGGGGGCGCTGCCCCAGCCCCTCGAACGCGAACCGCTCCCCCTGGAAGGACGGGTACTCCTCCGGCCCGAGCGCGGCCCGCAGCGCGTCGATGGTCTCGTCCAGGACGGGCCCCCGGCGCTCGAAGTCGGCCCCGACCGCCTCGAACTCCTCCCGTACGTGCCCGGCCCCGACCCCGAGGATCAGCCGGCCGCCACTGAGGTGGTCCAGGGTCGCGTACTGCTTGGCGGTGACGAGGGGATGGCGCAGCCCGACCACCGCGACATGGCTCATCAGCAGCACCCGCTCGGTGACCGCGGCGAGGAAGGCGAGGGTGGCGACCGGGTCGTACCAGATGGTGCTCATCGCTCCCGCGAGGCGGCGCGGGATCGCGACGTGGTCACAGCTCGCGAGGTAGGCGAAGCCGGACCGGTCGGCGACCCGCGCGATCTCGACGAGGTCCCGGGGCCCGGCCTCGGCCTCCCACGCCTCCGCGTAGATGGTGCTCTGCGACTGGACGGGGAGCTGCATCCCGTACACCAGGCGCCCGTTCGGCAGTATCGGCACGTCTCGCACCTCTGATCTGACGACCCGTCATGTTCGCTCCGATGGGGCCCATCGTCGTAGCTGACGCATCGTCAGGCAAGGGGTGTGCGGGACGCGGTGCTGTCGGCCGGGCGCCGCGTCGCGCCGCCGCGATCGCCTTTATCAGTCCGGGCAGGCACGGATTTCGGGCCGCGGATTCGGTACCACCTTCCCGGATCTCTTTCAGCCCTGCTTCACCAGGGCAATCAACTGCCAGGCCAGCACGGCGTGGACCAGAGCGCACATGCCCCACGGCGCGGGCCCGCGCGTTCCACGGCCACGTGCCGCCGCCCACTCGACCGCCACCGCAAGGACGGACAGGGCCCACAGCACCCAGGAAAGGGCGTTCCAGGGAGCGGATGCCCGATCCGCGAGGATTCCGACGGCCGCCAAGGGCGCCAGCGCGACCAGGGGCAGGGCCCACGTGCCCGCCCGGGCAACGCGGGCGGACTCGGTCTCGCTCATCCAGGACGCTCCGTCTCCGTGCCAGTACACCGACCACAGTCACCACCTCCCGGGATTCGCGGCCGGTGACCGGTGGTCGGTGGTCGGTATTGCGCTGGCAATGTGTTGGTCAAGACCAACCATCGCACGGGACGATCGAGTTGTGCGTCGGGGGCCTGACCGCAGCAGGGTGGCCCGGGGCGGGGACGACCGATTCGAGGTGGCCCGGGCCGGATCAGCCGAGCAGCGCGTACACCGTGGACGCCCGGGCCGCGGGCTCTTCGGCGCCCTCGGCGGTCAGGGTGATGTCGGCGAAGGCCATGCGGCGCCCGAGCTTGGTGACGCGCGCGTCGACGAGTACGTCGGTGCCGGTCACCGGGCGTTGGAAGGTGGTGGACTGCTGGACGGTCGTCATCGGTCCGTACGCCCCGCGCGCGCAGGCCACCGCGATGACGGTGGCGGTGTCGGCGGCGGCCATCAGGGCCTGCCCGCTGATCCCCCCGCCGTCCCGGGCGAGCGCGTCGCTCCACGGCAGCCGCAGCACGGCATGCCGCTCGCCGGTCTCCTCCACGGTCAGCCCGAGGTCGAGCACCCAGGGGGCGAAGTTGTCGGCCAGGATCTTCTCTGCTTCAGCGGGTGTCAGCGTCATGGCGTTCATCGTGGCGGCGGACCGGTCAAATGTCACCGCTCCAGCGCGTCCTTGGCCTGACTCGCCATGTCGCTGCTGGAGCGGCACCCGAGGGCCGCTTCCTCGAACTCGTGCGGCTTGAGCGCCTTCAGCGCTTCGATGTCCAACGTCTCAGGTCACCGCCCCTGCCCGCCGACGCCCGCGTTCATGAGTACGCGTACTCAATCGCTCCGGGCCAGGATGCTCGAGCCGTCAGCGGTGCTGGGGCTCACCGTGGACCCACCCAACGGACAAGCCGCCCCAGCAGGGTGGGTTCCGCCCGCACCGGCCGTGCGCCCTGCCTACGCCCCCGGCCAGAGCCCTTCCGGACTGAGCCCCAGCAGTTCGATCGCGTTGCCCCGTACGATCCGCTCCACCACGTCGGGCGCCAGGTGCCCCATCTGCGCCTCTCCGACCTCCCTCGACTTGGGCCACGTCGAGTCGGAGTGCGGGTAGTCCGTCTCGTACAGGACGTTGCCCACCCCGATCGCGTCCAGGTTGCGCAGGCCGAACGCGTCGTCGAAGAAGCAGCCGTGGACGTGCTCGGCGAACAGTTCGGACGGGGGGCGGTGGACCTTGTCCGCCACTCCGCCCCAGCCCCGGTTCTCCTCCCAGACCACGTTCGCGCGCTCCAGGATGTACGGGATCCAGCCGATCTGGCCCTCCGCGTACATGATCTTCAGCTGGGGGAAGCGTTCGAACTTGCCGCTCATCAGCCAGTCGACCATCGAGAAGCAGCAGTTGGCGAAGGTGATGGTCGAGCCGACGGCCGGCGGGGCGTCCGGGGAGGTCGAGGGCATCCTGCTGGACGAGCCGATGTGCATCGCGATCACCGTGCCGGTCTCGTCGCACGCGGCGAGGAACGGGTCCCAGTCGTCCGTGTGGATGGAGGGCAGGCCCAGGTGTGGCGGTATCTCGGAGAAGGCGACCGCGCGCACCCCGCGCGCCGCGTTGCGGCGCACCTCGGCGGCGGCGAGCTCCGCGTCCCACAGCGGGATGAGGGTGAGGGGGATGAGGCGGCCGTGCGCCTCGGGGCCGCACCACTCCTCCACCATCCAGTCGTTGTACGCGCGCACCGAGAGCAGCCCGAGCTCGCGGTCCTTCGCCTCGGTGAAGGTCTGGCCGCAGAAGCGCGGGAAGGTCGGGAAGCAGAGGGCGGACTGGACGTGGTTCACGTCCATGTCGGCGAGGCGCGAGGCCACGTCGTACGAGCCCGGCCGCATCTGCTCGTACGTGATGACCTCCAGCTTTATCTCGTCCCTGTCGTAGCCCACCGCCGTGTCGAGGCGGGTCAGCGGGCGGTGCAGGTCCTCGTACACCCACCAGTCGCCGATCGGTCCTTCGTCGCCCTGGGCGCCCATGACCGGGGCGAACTTGCCGCCGAGGAAGGTCATTTCCTTCAGGGGGGCCCGGACGATGCGCGGGCCGGTGTCCCGGTACGCGGACGGGAGGCGGTCCCGCCAGACGTTGGGGGGCTCCACGGTGTGGTCGTCCACCGAGATGATCTTCGGGAAGGTCTCCATGTCGTTCACGGTAGACCCGATCTGACGATCCGTCAGCTAGTTGGACGGCACCTCCGCACGGCGCTCCGCCCCGTCCCGGGCGCGAAATCCGCCCCGGGGGGCTTGCGATGAGTGTGCAGGGCATGTGTCGAAGCCTTGTGCAGAGCGTCACCCGCTGCTGACGCGACCCCTCCGGACAGGGCAGACTGGCAGGAGCAATGCCAGGAGTACGGGGGTACAGGGGGCAGCTATGGACCGTGACGGCGGGCCGCGCGTACCGGAGCAGCGCGCTCCGGTACCGCCGCCGCAGCGCGCGACGGGGCACCTCGCCCAGGAGGCGGCCGAGCGCGGCCCGGAGACATCCGGCGCCGGGCTCCGCTTCGGCGTTCTCGGACCCGTGCGGGCCTGGCGGGGCGAGCAGGCCCTGCCCTCCGGCTCGCCCCAGCAGCGCGCCCTGCTCGCCGCCCTGCTCCTGCGCGACGGCCGCACCGCCACGGCCGCCGAACTCATCGACGCCATCTGGGGCGACGAGCCGCCCTCCCAGGCCCTGGCCGCGCTCCGCACGTACGCCTCCCGGCTGCGCAAGGTCCTCGACCCCGGGGTGCTGGTCAGCGAGTCCGGCGGCTACGCGATCCGGGCCGGCGCCGCCACCCTCGACCTCACCGAGGCACAGGAGCTGGCGACGGCCGCCGAGAAGGCCCGGGCGGGCGGCAACCGGACCCGCGCCCGCGACCTGATCAACAGCGCGCTCGCGCACTGGGACGGCGAGCCCCTGGCGGGCGTGCCGGGCCCGTACGCCGAGAACCAGCGCACCCGGCTCGCCGAGTGGCGCCTCCAACTCACCGAGGCCCGGCTCGACATGGACCTGGAGGCGGGCTGCCACGCCGAGGCCGTCTCCGAGCTGACCGCGCTGACCGCCGCCCACCCGCTGCGCGAGCGGTTGCGCGAGCTCCTGATGCTGGCCCTGTACCGCAGCGGCCGCCAGGCCGAGGCCCTCGCGGTGTACGCGGACACGCGGCGGCTGCTCGCGGACGAGCTCGGTGTCGACCCGCGCCCCGAACTCGCCCGCCTCCAGCACCGCATCCTGCGGGCCGACGAGGACCTGGCGCGCCCGCCCGCCGCCCCGCCCGCGGCCGCCCCGATCCCGGTGCGCCCGGCCCAACTCCCGGCCTCCGTACCGGACTTCACCGGACGCGCGGCCTTCGTGCGCGAGCTCACCGCGCGCCTGGCGAGCGCCGAGACCACGGTGATGGCGGTCTCCGCGCTCGCCGGCATCGGCGGCGTGGGCAAGACCACGCTCGCCGTGCACGTGGCCCACGCCGCCCGCCCCTACTTCCCCGACGGCCAGCTCTACGTCGACCTCCAGGGCGCGGGCTCGCACTCCACCGAGCCGGACACCGTCCTCGGCGCGTTCCTGCGCGCCCTCGGCACCGCGGACTCGGCGATCCCCGACTCGATGGAGGAGCGCGCGGCCCTGTTCCGCTCCACGCTCGACGGCCGCCGGGTCCTGGTCCTGCTCGACAACGCCCGCGACGCGGCCCAGATCCGGCCGCTGCTGCCGGGCACCGAGGGGTGTGCGGCCCTGGTCACCAGCCGCATCCGCATGGTCGACCTGGTCGGCGCGCACCTGGTGGACCTGGACGTGATGTCCCCCGAGGAGGCGCTCCAGCTCTTCACCAAGATCGTCGGAGAGGAGCGGGTGTCCTCCGAGCGCGAGGCGGCCCTCGACGTGGTCGCCGCCTGCGGCTTCCTGCCGCTCGCCATCCGCATCGCCGCCTCCCGGCTCGCCTCGCGCCGCACCTGGACGGTGTCGGTGCTCGCGGCGAAGCTCGCCGACGAGCGCCGCCGCCTGGACGAGCTCCAGGCCGGCGACCTCGCGGTCAAGGCGACCTTCGAGCTCGGCTACGGCCAGCTGGAGCCCGCCCAGGCCCGCGCCTTCCGGCTGCTCGGCCTGCCCGACGGGCCCGACATCTCGCTGGCCGCCGCGGCCGCCGTCCTCGACCTGCCCGAGCAGGAGACCGAGGACCTGCTGGAATCGCTGGTCGACACGTCCCTGCTCGAGTCCGCGGCGCCCGGCCGCTACCGCTATCACGACCTGGTGCGGCTCTACGCGCGTTCCTGCGCGGAGCGCGACGAACTCCCGCCCGTTGAGCGTGAGTTGGCCATGTCGCGGCTGCTGGACTTCTATCTGGCGACGGCGGCCGGGGTGTACGCCCTGGAGCGGCCTGGCGACCGGCTCGTGGACCATCTGGAGCCGACCGGGCGTGCGGGCCTGTCCTTCGCGGACCGGCACGCGGCCCAGGACTGGTTGTACGCGGAGGCGATCCCGCTGCTCGCCTGCGTGCGCCAGGCCGCCGACCGGCCGCGGGCGCTGCGCCGGGCCGTGGACCTCCTGTGGTCCGCCCTCGACCTCGCCGAGTCGGGCACCAACTCCAAGGAGTACGTGGCCACCGCCGCCGCGCTCCAGGTGTCCGCCCACGCCTGCGGCGACGTGCGGGCGGAGGGCCGCGCGCTCACCGCGCTCGCCAACGCCCGGCACACCGCGGGAAGCTTCGACCAGGCCGACCGCGAGGCCGCCGAGGGAATGCGGCTCGCCGAGATCGCCGCGGACCCCTTGCCCGGCTGCTGGGCCCCCAACATCCGCGGCGTCATCGCCCTCTACCAGAACCGCTACGAGGAGGGCGAGAAGCACCTCACCACGGCGATCGAGAACTACGCGCGGGGCGCCGACCGCCCCGGTGAGGCCAGCGCGCTGTGCAACCTGTCGCGCATCCACCTCGCCATGGGCCGCACGGCCAGCGCGGTGGACCTGGCGAAGAACGGCATCGCCATCTACGACGGGCTCGGCAACTCCCTGCGGGGCGCCAACGCCCGCTACGCGCTGGGCCTGGCCCTGGCGAAGAACGGACAGCACGCCGAGGCGGTGCTGCGGCTCCAGGAGGCCCTGGACGTCTTCCGGGACGGCCGGCAGCGCCTGTGGGAGGGGATGGCCCTGTTCCGCCTCGCCGAGGTCGACGTCGTGGCCCACCGCCCGGCGCAGGCCGCCGCGAACGCGGAGATGGCGCTCACCCGGCTGCGCGGCATCGGCGGCGACTGGCGGCGGGGCAACGTCCTGATCGTCCTCGGGCAGGCGCTGAACGCCATCGGGCAGACCGGGCGGGCCCAGGTCTGCTGGCGGGAGTCGCTGGAGCTGTTCGAGGCGCTGGGCGCGCCGGAGGCCGAGGCGGTCCGCCTGCTGCTGGCCCCCGCACACGCCGCATAGGGCCCGGTACAGCGCGTTCATCGTTCGTTTATCGCCACCCGGCACTCTCTAACTCAGTCGTTCCGTGGCGCCGGGGGGCAAGCGGGAGGACGAACGGCCGCGGTACTAGTCTGAGCGGCCCTGAAGGACCCGTCCGGAAGCCCTCGGGGGAGCGGCCGGACGGGTCCTGTCCATCACAACTGCGCGGCCAACGGGAGACACCATGGGCGACATCAAGAGCACCGAACCGATCATCAAGCCGCTGGACGTCCACGCCACCGCCGTGGGCGACGACGGCACGGTCAAGCCGCTGGACGTGCACGCCACGGCCGCCGCGGACGACGGCACGATCGGGCCTCTGGACGTCCATGCGACGGCCACCGGGGACGCCTCGACGAACGATGTCCACGCGACCTCGGAGCCGGTCAAGTAGCTCCTTCTGAGCGGGGGACGGCCGCGGCGGCGCGGGAGGGGAGCCGCCGCGGCCGTGGCATGTCGTGCGGCCTGCTCCGGCGGGCCCCCGTGCCCGCACCACCGGGACCGGCGATCATTGCGTGCGGGCGGCACCCGCACCATCATCGGAGCGGGCCGGCGCCCCGCGTCCCGCACGCCCAACACCCAGTACCGCAGATGGAGTTGCCATGACCCGCACCACCCGCGCACTCGCCACGTTCGCCGTCCTCATATCGGCGGCCCTCGCCGCCCTGGCCCCGGCGACGGCCGCCCCGCACACCACCGCGGGAGACCTTTCCACCCAGGACATCCACGCCACGGTGGTCTCCCCGCAGGACATCCACGCCACCTGAGCCGGCAGCCGCCGCGCGGAGCTGTCAGCTACGGGTACCGAGGGCCCGCAGTTCACCCTTCACCACCTTGCCGCTCGCGTTCCGCGGCAGCTCCGCGAGGAACTCGACCTCCCGCGGCACCTTGTAGTTGGCCATCTCGCGCCGGGACCAGGCGATCAGGTCGTCGGCCGTGAGGACCGACCCGGGCCGCCGGACGACGTACGCGCGGCCCACCTCGCCCAGGCGCGGGTCCGGGACGCCGATCACCGCCACGTCGGCCACCTCGGGGTGCAGGCCCAGGAGTTGCTCGATCTCGGCCGGGTAGGCGTTGAAGCCGCCGACGATGAACATGTCCTTGATCCGGTCGGTGATGCGGAGGTTGCCCGCCTCGTCCAGGACGCCGATGTCGCCGGTGTGCAGCCAGCCGTCCGCGTCGATCACCCGGGCCGTGCCGGGCTCGTCCTCGAAGTAGCCCCGCATCACGTTGAAGCCGCGCACCAGGATCTCGCCCGGCTCGCCCCCCTCCGCCGCGACCCGCACCTCGGTGCCGGGGATCGCGCGGCCCGAGGTCGAGGCGATGACCTCCGCCGGGTCGCCGCGGCGGCACATCGTGACGATGCCGCTCGCCTCGGACAGCCCGTACGCCGTCAGGACGGTGCCGACGCCCAGCTCGGCCCGCAGCCGTTCGACCAGGCGCAGCGGGACCACCGCCGCCCCGGTCACCACCAGCCGCAGCGCGCTCAGGTCGTGCTGGTCGCGGGCCGGGTGGTCCAGGAGCGACTGGTGGAGGGTGGGCGGGCCCGGCAGGACCGAGATGCGCTCGGAGGCGATGTTCGCGAGCGCGGTGTCGACGTTGAACACCGGCTGCGGCACCATCGTGGCGCCCCGCATCAGGCAGGCGAGGATGCCCGCCTTGTAGCCGAAGGTGTGGAAGAACGGGTTCACGATCAGATAGCGGTCTCCCTCGCGCAGGCCCGCGAGCTCGGACCAGACGGCGTAGCCGCGCAGGGTCTGGGCGTGGGTGATCACCGCGCCCTTGGGGCGGCCGGTGGTGCCCGAGGTGTAGACGATGTCGGAGGGCGACCCCGGCCCGATGAGCGCCGACCGGGCCGCCACCTCGGCGCGGGACACCCCCTCCCCGCCCGCGAGGAAGTCCTTCCAGGTGCGGAAGGTGTCGGGGGCGTCGTCGGAGAGGACCACCACCTGCTCCAGGTGCGGCAGCGAGGGCAGCGGGCCGGGGCCGGACCCCTCGGCGGTCGCGCGGCGCAGCGAGGCGACGTAGGAGGTGCCCAGGAACGTGCCGGTCACGAAGAGGAGCCTGGCCCGGCTGCTTTCGAGCACGTACGCCGCCTCCGCGCCCTTGAACCGCGTGTTGAGCGGCACGAGGACCGCGCCCGCCGTCACCGCGCCAAGGGCCGAGACGATCCAGTCCGCGGTGTTGGGCGCCCACACCGCGACCCGGTCGCCGGGGGCCACCCCGGCCGCCATGCAGGCGGCGGCCGCGCGCTCGACGCGCTCGCCGAGCTCCGCGTACGAGATACGGCCGCGCCCCTCGACGACGGCCTCGCGCTCGCCGTAGCGCCCGGCGGCGTCGCGCACCAGCCGCGCGATCGTGCCCCACTCCAGGTCCCCGCGTATCGCACGCCCCATCGCAACCCCCTCCGCCTTCCCCGCGCTCCCGATCCCGTTCGAGCAGGGGATTCCCCGTTGCTGACTATCCGTCAGATTAGCTGTAGCCTCCTCCGCTGTCAGTACTGGTGACGCTCGTGGAGGTGGGGCCATGGCCACCCTGAAGGACGCGACAGCCATAGTGGGGATCGGGCAGACGGCCTTCGCCAAGCAACTACCCGAGTCGGAGAAGACGTTGGCGTGCCGGGCGATCCTCGCCGCGCTCGACGACGCGGGCATCGATCCGGCGGAGGTGGACGCGTTCGCCTCGTACACGATGGAGGAGACGGACGAGGTCGAGGTCGCCAAGTCCATCGGCGCGGGAGACGTGACGTTCTTCAGCAAGGTCGGCTACGGGGGCGGCGGCTCCTGCGCCACCCTCGCCCACCTCGCCGCCGCGATCGCCACCGGCCAGGCCAGTGTCGGCGTCGCCTGGCGCTCCCGCAAACGCGGCAGCGGCCCAAGGCCGTGGAAGAACACGGCCGTTCAGCTGCCCACCCCCGCCCAGTGGACCCGCCCCTTCGGCCTGCTGCGGCCCGCCGACGAGATCGGCATGCTGGCCCGCCGCTATCTGCACGAGTACGGCGCCACCCGCGACCACCTGTTCAACGTGGCCCTCGCCTGCCGCAACCGGGCCAACCAGAACCCGGACGCGATCATGTACGAGCGCCCGCTGACCCGCGAGATGTACATGACGTCCCGCTGGATCAGCGAACCGCTCTGCCTCTTCGACAACTGCCTGGAGACGGACGGCGCGTTGGCGTGCGTGCTCGTCTCCGCCGAGCGGGCCCGCGACTGCCGCCACCGGCCGGTGTACGTGCACTCCGCGGCCCAGGGCCTGCCCGCCCAGCACCACGGCATGGTCAACTACTGGAACGACGATCCGCTGACCGGCCCCGCTTGGACCGCCGCCCGGCACCTGTGGAAGCAGGCCGACTTCGGCCCCGACGACGTGGACGTGGCCCAGATCTACGACGCGTTCACCCCGCTCATCCCGCTCTCCCTGGAGGGCTACGGCTTCTGCGGGCGCGGCGAGGGCGCCGCGTTCACCGAGGGCGGCGCGCTGGAGATCGGCGGGCGGCTGCCCATCAACACCGGGGGCGGCGGCCTGAGCGAGGCCTACGTCCACGGGTTCAACCTCATCAACGAGGGTGTCAAACAGCTGCGCGGCACCAGCACCGCCCAGGTCCCCGACGCCGCCACCTGCCTGGTCACCGCGGGCGAGGGCGTGCCCACCTCCGCTGTTCTGCTGAGGAGTTGAGAGATGCTTTCCCCTGTTGTGGACGACGACGGCGCCCCCTTCTGGGAGTACGCGGCCCGCGGCGAGCTCCGTGTCCAGGCCTGCGCCGCCCCCGACTGCGGCCGGCTCCGCTTCCCGCCCCGGCCCTGCTGCCCGCACTGCCAGTCCTTCGACAGCGCGTGGCGCCGCATGTCGGGCCGCGGCCGCATCTGGTCGTACGTCTTCCCCCACCCCCCGCTGCTCCCCGACTACGCGGCGCAGGCCCCGTACAACGCGGTGGTCGTCGAGCTCGCCGAGGACCCGCTGATCCGCCTGGTCGGCAATGTGGTCGCCGAGCCGGGCGCCGCCCTGGACTCGGTCGATCCGGGGCGCCTGCGGATCGGCGCCCGGGTGCAGGTCGCGTTCACCGAGGTCGACGGGGTGGCCGTGCCGCGCTGGCTCCTGGAGCGCTCGTGAGCGTGCTGATGACCCGCGACAAGGAGACCGGCGTCGCGGTGGTCACCCTGAACCGCCCCGAGCGCCTGAACGCGGTCGATCTGGAGACGGCGGCTCAACTCAGCTCCGTCTGGCGCGAGTTGAGGTTCGACGAGGCGGTCCGGGCGGTGGTGGTCACCGGCGCCGGCGAGCGGGCCTTCTGCACCGGCATCGACCGCTCGGCCGCGGTGGCGCAGCCCTCCTCCCCGTACTCCACCGACGATCCCCTGATCGCGATCGGGCCGAAGGCGAACGACCTGTGGAAGCCGGTGATCGCCGCCGTGCGCGGGATGGCCTGCGGCGGCGCGTTCTACCTGCTGGGCGAGGCGGAGTTCGTGATCGCCGCCGAGGACGCCACGTTCTTCGACCCGCACACGACGTACGGCATGGTCAGCGCGTACGAGTCGATGTACCTGGCGCTGCGGATGCCGCACGGCGAGGCGGCCCGGCTCGCGCTGATGGGGACGGCCGAGCGGATGTCGGCGCGGCGGGCGTGCGAGATCGGCTTCGTGAGCGAAGTGACCGCGCCCGGAGGGGAGTTGGCGGCCGCGCTGCGCTGCGCGGAGACCGTCGCCTCGTACCCGACCGAGGCCGTGCAGGGCACGGTCCGCTCGGTGTGGGCGGCGAAGGAGGCCACCCTCGCCGCGGCCCACTCCCGCGCCCCGGCCTTCGTGGCCCTGGGCAACCTGCCCCCCGACCGCCAGGCGGAACTGTTCACCGAGCGCCGCTCCAAGGACTTCCGGGTGCGGTGAGGAGCGGGACGGCCGCGTGCGAGGCCGCCCCGGGTAGCGGGGTGCTCGCGCCGGGCGTAGCGTCGGCAGCGAGAGCCGCCAACAAGGAGGGCCGGAGATGGTCCGCAACGTCCTCGGCTCGATCCTCGCTCTCATCGGAGCGACGGCCGCCGTCTGGAGCCCCTTCCGTGCCTGGTACGACGGCCGTCACGGCAGCACGTACCGGATCGACGACCTGTTCTCGGGCATCTCCGCGACCAAGGCGGAGGTGGCCGGCTCGGTGCTGCTCCCCCTGGCCTTCGCGGCGCTCGTGACGCTGGTGGGCCTGGTGCTGCGCTCGCGCGTCCTGGTCGCCGTGGCCGGTCTCGTCGTGCTCGGCTTCACGATCCTGTGGATGGTGCGGCAGGGCCAGGCGACCGGCAGCCTGACGGTCGACTCGTCGGGCCGCGGCCTGGGACAGGGTGTCGGAATCGCGCTGGGCGGCGGGCTGGTGCTGCTGCTCGCGGCGGCCCTGATGTCCGGCCGCCGCAGGACCGAGCCGGAACCGGCCGCCGCCGGAGCACCGCCCCCGGACGCCCGGTACGAGCCGCCGCCCTCGGAGTATCCGTACGAGCCGCCGCCTTCGGAGCGCCCGTACGAGCCTCCGCCCGAGCGCCCCTACGAGGGTCCTTCCGAGCCGCCTCCCGGGCCGCCGCCGCACGAGCCGCAGCCCCCGTACGAGCCGCCCCGGCCCTGAGGCTCAGTCGCGGACGCCGATCACCACGTTGGCGTACAGCTCCTCCGAGGTGACGAGGCGGGCGCGCAGCCCGCCCGCGGACATCGCCGCCAGCGCGCCCGGCACCTGCCGCTCGCTGGTCTCGACGAGCAGGGTGCCGCCCGGAGCGAGCCAGTCGGGCGCTTCGAGGGCGACCCGGCGCATGATGTCGAGGCCGTCCGTCCCGCCGTCCAGGGCGACGAGCGGCTCGTGGTCGCGGGCCTCCGGGGGCAGCAGGCCGACCTCGTCGGAGGGCACGTAGGGCACGTTCGCGGCCAGGATGTCGATCCGGCCGCGCAGCCCGGGCGGGAGCGGCGCGAAGAGGTCGCCCTGGTAGACGCGGCCGCCCAGCGCGGCCACGTTGCGGCGGGCGCAGCGCACGGCGGCCGCCTCGATGTCGGCGGCGTGCAGTTCGGCCCCGGGCAGCGCGGTGGCGAGCGCCGCACCGAGCGCGCCCGAGCCGCAGCACAGGTCCACCACGACGACCGGCCGGGCGGCGTCGGCGACGGTCAGGGCCTGGCGCACGAGGAACTCGGTACGGCGGCGCGGCACGAAGACCCCGGGGTCGACGGCGACCCTGAGCCCGTGGAACTCGGCCCACCCCACGACGTGTTCGAGCGGCAGCCCCGAGGCCCTGCGCTCCACCATGGCGGAGACCTCGGCGGCGTCCTTGGCCGTGCCGAGTATCAACTCGGCCTCGTCCTCGGCGAACACACACCCTGCGGCCCGCAGCCGCTCGACGACGACGGAGGACGAGAGCACCTCAACTGCCATACAGATCAAGCCCTTTCACCATTCCGGCCCGGCCACCCCAACCCCCTGAGGGACGCGGGCCCGCCATTGGAACCGAGCCACCGGCCCCCCTCAGGGACGCGGGGCCGCCATTGGAACCGAGCCACCGGCCCCCCTCAGGGACGCGGGGCCGCCATTGGAACCGAGCCACCGGCCCCCCCCTGAGGGGCGCGGGTCACCATTGCGGACCGAGCCACCGGAACCCCCTGAGGGGCGCGGGGAACTGCGCGACCAGCCACGCACGGCCCGCGGAAAGCCAACCAAGCCCCCGCCCAGCGGGACCCGGGCCCAGCGGGCCCGGACAAGGCAGCCCGCGCCTAGCGGGACCCCGAGGTCGCCGTCCCCTTCACCGCGTCCAGAGCGTAAACGCACCGGTCCTTGCTGCACGCGTACACGACCCCGCCACGGACGACGGGCGACCCGGTGATCTCACCCCCGGTGGCCAGCTTCCAGCGGAGCTGGCCACCCGCCGCGTCCAGGGTGTAGAGGCAGTGGTCGGCCGAGCCGAAGTGGATGCGGCCGTCGGCGACGACGGGGGCGCCCACGACCTCGCCGCCCGCCGCGAAGCGCCACTTGGGGGTCGAGGTGACCGCGTCCAGGGTGTAGAGCGCGTTGCCGCTGCCCACGTGGACGTTGCCGTCGGCCACCAGGACCGGCTCGACGGACTGGCGGGACTCGGTGGCGATGCGCCAGCGGTCCTTGCCGGTCGAGGCGTCGAGTGCGTACACGGTGCCGAGGTAGTCGGCGAGGTACACGCCGCCGCCCGCCACCGCGGGGCCCGGGGCGAAGGCCGGCGGGCACAGGAAGACCGCGGGGGCCTCGAAGTGCCAGCGGACGTGGCCGGACGCGATGTCGATCGCGAGGACGCGGGTGCCCGCCGAGACGTAGACGTAGCCGTCCTGCGCGGGTGCCACCCGGACCGGGACGCCGCCGCAGGAGGCCGCGTCGCCGACGGGGTAGGACCAGCGCTCGACGCCGGTGCGGGCGTCCAGGGCGCGCAGCCGGGCGTCCTGCCAGACGTACACGGTGCCGTCGTGGATCGCGGGCCCGGCCTCGGGGGTCTCGAAGTCGGTCTGGGCGCCGGCGGTCTCCCACAGCTTCTCGCCGTTCGCGGCCTCCCAGGCCTGGACGCCACCGCCGCGGGTGGCGGTGACGACGGTGCCCCGGTCGGCCTTCAGGGAGTACACCCAGGCGTCGGTGGGCAGCCGCCACAGCTCGCCGCCGTCGCTCGCGTCCAGGGCGTACAGGGTGGGCCCGTCGGAGGCGTGGATGCGGCCCGCCTCGACGGCCATCGCCCAGGCGACGTCGCGCGTCTTGAACTGGCGGCGGCCGGTGCCCACGTCCAGCGCGTGCACCTCGAAGGAGGTGACGTAGAGGAGGTCGCCCGCGACGGCCGGGGTGCCCCACACGTCGTTCGACATGCGGAAGCGCCAGGGGCGCCAGCGGCCGGGGACCTCGGGCGGATGGGCGGGCGGCGGCACCGGGGCGGCCTGGGCGCCGTTGGCGACGGGCGCGCCGGGCCTGCGCACCCAGCCGGTGGTGGGCCCCGCGTCGACGGCCACCCGGGACGCGTCGGAGGCCCTGGGGCCCGGCCCGATCGGCACCTTGGCGCCGGGCAGCCGCACCGGCTCGTCGGCGTGGACGGGCGGGTAGGTGACCGAGGAACCGGCGTGCCGGCCCGTGTACGGGGGCTCGGCCGGGCGGGGCGGCGCCGGGGGGCCCGGCCTGCTGGAGCGCACCGAGCTCGGCGCGGGTCCGGCGGCCGGGGCGAGCTGCATGCGGCCGCCGCCCCTGCGCTGCTCGATCATGGCGACGGAGCGGGGCGGCAGCCAGGCGGACGCGGTGCCGCTGTCGTCCGAGCCCGAGGCGAAGAGGTGGGGCGCGAGCTGCGCCTGGAGGTCCTCGGGGGACGGCCGGTTGGGGTGCTCCATCTGCATGCAGGACTCGATGAGCGGGCGCAGCTCGTCCGGCAGGCCGGTGATGTCGGGGCCCTCGCGCAGCAGCATGAACACGGTCTCGACGGGGTTCGCGCCGTGGAAGGGCGCGTGGCCGGTCGCGGCGAAGACGAGGGTCGAGCCGAGCGAGAAGACGTCGGAGGCGCCGGTGACGCTGCGGGAGTCCTTGGCCTGCTCGGGCGACATGTAGGCGGGGGTGCCCACCGCCACGTTCGTCATGGTCAGGCGGGTGTTGGAGACCCCGGACGCGATGCCGAAGTCGATCACACGCGGCCCGTCCTCGACGACCAGCACGTTCGACGGCTTCAGGTCGCGGTGGACCAGGCCCGCGCCGTGGATGGACTGCAACGCCTCCGCGATGCCGGCCGCGAGCCAGCGCACCGCCTGGGCCGGGAGCGGCCCGCACTCGTTCACTATTTCTTCGAGGGAGGGCGCCGGGACATAGGCGGTGGCGAGCCACGGGACGGGTGCGCGCGGGTCGGCGTCGACGACGGCGGCCGTGTAGAAGCCGCTGACCGCGCGGGCCGCCTCCACCTCGCGGGTGAAGCGGACCCGGAAGAGCTGGTCCTCGGCGAGCTCGGTGCGCACCGTCTTGATGGCCACGCGGCGGCCGGAGGCCGAGCGCGCCAGATAGACCAGCCCCATGCCGCCGGCACCGAGCCGTCCCAGCACCTCGAAGGGGCCGATCCGCCTCGGGTCGTGCTGCGTCAGCTGCTCCACTTGCCTGCCACCTCCCCGTACGGGCCGTGCAAAATTCGGCCCCGTGCAGCGTCTCACGCGGCACCCCGATTCTCCCTGCCGGAGGTGGCCGGTGGCCAACCCGGGTCCAGACCGGGATGTCCCCTCCCGATCCGGGACACCCCGGGCACGCCGAGCGCGCTTTACGTGCCTGAACCCTGAAGAACGGCGAAGGCCGCGCCCTGGTTGTCGTTGAGGACCGCCATCCGCCCGTACGGAATGTCGAACGGCTCGGCGGTGACCCGGCCGCCGAGGCGGGTGCAGGCGGCGGCCACCGCGTCGCAGTCCTCGACGCTGAAGTAGACGAGGAAGTGGTCGGGCAGGGCGGCGGGGAAGGCGTCCGACATCAGGCTGCGGCCGCCGATCGCGCCGTCCGGGCCGGGCTCGGTGCCGGGCAGCGACCAGGTGCGGAAGTCGGCGCCGATCTCGTCGGGGCTGCCCGGGTCGCCGCCCTGGTAGCCGAAGACGGACTCGTAGAACGCGTCGGCCTGGTCCTTGTCGCGGGTGTACACCTCGGTCCAGCAGTACGAGCCGGGCTTGCGCATCAGCTCGAAGCCGGTGTGCGCCAGGCCCTGCCACAGGCCGAAGACGGCGCCGCCCGGGTCGGCGGCGACCGCCATGGTGCCGTAGGGCGGGACCGGCATCGGGTCGGTGATCACCTGTCCGCCCGCCGCGCGGATCCGGGCGGCGAGGGCGTGGGCGTCGGGGGTGGCGAGGTAGATGGTCCAGGAGGTGGGCATCCGGCCGTCCCGCTTGGGCCGGAGGGCCGCGACGCGGCGTCCGTCCTTGTAGGCGGTGGTGTAGTTCCCGTACGCCGCCTCGGCGTCCTCGTCGAAGGTCCAGCCGAGGAGCTCCCCGTAGAACCTCTTGCCGGCCGCCACGTCGGACAGCGAGACGTCGGCCCAGCACGGCGCGCCTTCCGGATATCCGCCCATGCGCCTGATTCCTTCCTGAGGTGCCCCGCCGGGGGGGGGCCGGGGTGCGGCCGCGTTCGGGGTCAAACTAACGACCCATCACGTGCGACGCGGTCGCACAATTCGAACATATGGCCAGATATCCGCATGCAGCGGGGCGACGGGCCAAGCCCCGCACGGCTTGTCCACCAAAGTTGTCCACAGGGTGTTGATAACACCATTCGAGTGGCCGGGCGGGTCGGGCGGCCACGGAGCGGCAACGGCCGAAACCCGACGCCTCCACCGCCCTCGGGCCCGCCGGCCGGTCCGCGCCACGACCCGGCGACCGCCCCGCCGACCGGGCGCCCGGGGCACCCGGTTCCCCGCGCTCATCGGGACGTACCGCCCCCGGGCCCCCATTTGCACTCGGCCGAATAGCGCTCCGATCACCCCTCGGTAAGCTGACGGCATGACAGGACAAGTACGCACCGTCGACGGCCGCGTGGCCGGCCGACGCGGCCAGGCGACCCGGCAGAAGCTGCTCGACTGCCTCAGTGAGATGCTCAGCTCCTCGCCGTACCGGGACGTAAAAGTCATCGACGTGGCCCGGAAGGCGGGCACTTCGCCCGCGACCTTCTACCAGTACTTCCCCGACGTCGAGGGCGCCGTCCTGGAGATCGCCGAGGAAATGGCCAAGGAGGGCGCCGGGTTGACCGCGCTGGTCGAGGGCCGCTCCTGGGTCGGGCGGGCCGGCTGGCAGACGGCGGAGGAACTCGTGGAGGGCTTCCTCGACTTCTGGCGCAAGAACGACGCGATCCTGCGGGTCGTCGATCTCGGCGCGGCCGAGGGCGACAAGCGCTTCTACAAGATCCGCATGAAGATCCTGAACTCGGTCACCAACTCCCTTACGGACGCGGTCACCGAGCTCCAGTCCAAGGGCAAGGTCGACAAGGACGTCAGCCCCGCGGCGATGGCGGGCTCGCTCGTCGCCATGCTGGCGTCGGTGGCCTCGCACCAGAAGGGCTTCCAGACCTGGGGCGTCAAGCAGGCCGAACTGAAGCCGAACCTGGCACTGTTGGTCCACCTGGGCATCACCGGCAAGAAGCCGACGAAGTAGCCCACACACGTCGGCCGATACCCACGTCGTCCTGTCGCGCCGACGGCGGTGTGCCCCTCCCGGGGGCGACCGCCGTCGGCGTTCTCGTCTGCGCGCGCCTACCGGTCCCGGCGCTCCAGGCGGAAGAGCCGGATCTCACGCTCGATCCGGGACTGGTAAGTCGCGTACGGCGGCCAGAAGTTCAGCACCGCCCGCCACGCCTCGGCCCGCTCCTCGCCGTCGAGCAGCCGGGCCCGGACCGCGATGTCGCGGCCCTTCCAGCTGATCTCCGCGTCCGGGTGGGCGAGCAGGTTGCCGGTCCACGCCGGGTGGCCGGGCCGCCCGAAGTTGGACCCGATCAGGGTCCACGTGTCCCGCCCCTCCTCCGGCATGCAGGCCAGCGGAGTGGTGCGCGGCAGACCCGACTTGGCGCCGCGCGCGGTGAGCACCACACCGGGCAGCATCTTGGCGCTGAGGATGACCCGGCCGCGGGTCAGCCGGTGCACGGCGCGGTCCATCGCCGGGACGAAGTGCGGGGCGATCCTCGCGAACGTACGGGTCGAGGACACCCTCTGCATGAGCCGCACCCCGGGTGCGGTCCTGCTGGGCGCGGGGCTCACACCGCCACCTCGACCTCGGCGGGGCCGAACAGTCCTGCCTGCTCGGCGGCGTGGTCGCGCAGGCGGTGCACGGGACCGAAGAGCAGCTCGTCGGAGGCGGCCCGCTTGAAGTAGAGGTGCGCCTCGTGCTCCCAGGTGAAGCCGATGCCGCCGTGCAGCTGGACGGCCTCGGAGGCCGCGGCCCGCAGCGCGTCGAGCCCCTGCGCGAGGGCGAGGGCGCCCGCCCCCGGGTCCCACGCCGCGTAGTACGCCGCCGACCTGGCCGCCTGCACCTGGACGTACAGGTCGGCGAGGCGGTGCTTGACCGCCTGGAAGGACCCGATGGCCCGGCCGAACTGCTCCCGCTCCTTGACGTACGCCACGGTCCGCTCCAGCGCCTCGGCCGCGGCCCCCACCGCCTCGGCGGCGAGGCAGGCGGCGGCCTGGCGCCCGGCGGCGGCCAGCGGCGCCCGGACGTCCAGCGCATCGTCGTCGCCCAGCAACTCGGCCTCGACGTCGCGCAGTTGGACCCGCCCTTGGGAGCGGGTCTCGTCGAGCGTGGTCTGCCGGGTGCGGCGCAGCCCGGCCGCGTCGCCGTGCACCACGAAGAGCAGGGTGCGGCCGCGCGCGAAGCCGCCGGTGTGGGCGGCGACGAGCAGGAGCTGTGCGCTGTGCCCGTCGAGCACCTGCTCGGCCTCCCCGTAGAGGCGCCACCCGCCGTCCGGCGTCCGCCGGGCCTGGACGCCCCCGGCCCGGCCGCCCCCCGCCCAGGCGCCGTCCGCGTACGTGCCGGTGAGCCCGAGCGCGAGGGCGAGACCGGCGCCGGGCACGACGAGGGTGGCACTCCGCTCGCCGCGCGCGATGAGCGCAAGCAGCGCCGTCTTCTGCGCGCCGGTGCCGAGGGCCGCGATGAGCGGGGCGGCGAGCACGGCGGTGGCGAGCAGCGGCGAGGGCAGCAGGGCGCGGCCGGTCTCCTCGCAGGCGAGGGCGAGCTCGGCGGTGGTGCAGCCGACGCCCCCGTACTCCTCGGACAGCGCGAGCCCCGGCAGCCCGAGCTCGGCCGCGAGCCGCCCCCAGAGCGCGGCGTCGTGACCGACCGGCGTGCGCACCGCACTCTTCACGTCCTGTGGACCGCAGTGCTTGGCGAGCAGTTCGTGCAGGGTGCGGCGGATCTCGTCCTGCTCCGCGGTGAAGGCGGCGTCCATCGTCGGCTCCTCCCCCAGAGGCCCGAGCCTCTGATCTGACGGGGCGTCATGTTAGGGGCGGGGGGTGGAGATGGACAGGGGTGCGGGGGGATGGGCCCGACCCCCTGCGCCCCCAGCCCCCTTCGGCCTGCGGACCGTGCGTGTTTCCTCGCGGGGTGCCCGGTCGCACCCCCCGGCCCCTTCGGCCTGCGGACCGTGCGTGGCTCCTCGCGGGGTGCCGAGGCGTGCCCCCGACCCGTTCGGTCTGCGGACCGTGCCCGCTTCTCGCGCAGTTCCCCGCGCCCCTGGGTGTGTCGGGCCTCGCGGGGTGCCCGGGCGCACTCCCCGGCCCCTTCGGTCTGCGGATCGTGCGTGGTTCCTCGCGCAGTTCCCCGCGCCCCTGGCAGCACCGGTGCTGGTCGGCATGAGCATCCTCAGCCCGTCCGGCGTTTGAGGACGAGCGCCGTTCAGGCGCGAACGGGGGTCTGGGGGCGGAGCCCCCAGGAGCGCCTTCAACCCCCGGAGGGTTTAGGGAAGGGGCGGGGTGGGGGCCTCCGGGGTCTGGGGCGGAGCCCCAGCACGTGCTGAACCGCAGCCCCCGGAAGCGAATCTGATGTACCGTCAGAAACATGCCCCCACCCCCAACCCCCCGCAAGGTCGCCGCCGTAGGCATAGCCCTCTCCGACACCGGCCGCGTCGACGACGCCACCCCGTACGCCCTGCACGCCCAGGCCGCCCGCCGGGCACTCGCCGACTCCGGGCTCGACCGCTCGGTCGTGGACGGGTTCGGCTCGGCGGGCCTCGGCACCCTCGCGCCGGTCGAGGTCGCCGAGTACCTCGGGCTCCGCCCCACCTGGGTCGACTCGACGTCCGTCGGGGGCGCGACCTGGGAGGTCATGGCCGCGCACGCCGCCGACGCCATCGCGGCCGGGCACGCCAACGCCGTACTCCTGGTGTACGGATCGACCGCACGCGCCGACATCAAGGCGGGGCGGCGCACCTCGAACCTCTCCTTCGGAGCCCGGGGCCCGCTCCAGTTCGAGGCCCCGTACGGCCACACGCTGATCTCGAAGTACGCGATGGTCGCACGCCGCCACATGCACCAATACGGCACCACCGTCGAGCAGTTGGCCGAGATCGCGGTGCAGGCGCGGGCGAACGCGGCCACCAACCCGGACGCGATGTTCCGCGAGCCGATCACCGTGGACGAGGTGCTGAGCGGCCCGATGATCGCGGACCCGTTCACCAAGCTCCACTGCTGCATCCGGTCCGACGGCGGCTGCGCGGTGCTGCTCGCGGCCGAGGAGTACGTACCGGACACCGCCAAGTCGCCGGTGTGGGTGCTGGGTTCGGGCACGTCGGTGTCGCACACCACGATGTCGGAGTGGGAGGACTTCACGGTGTCCCCGGCCGCGGTCTCCGGCAGGCTCGCCTTCGAGCGGGCGGGGGTGAGCCCGGCGGACGTCGACCTGGCCGAGATCTACGACGCGTTCACCTACATGACGCTGGTGACGCTTGAGGACCTCGGGTTCTGCGCGAAGGGCGAAGGCGGGGCGTTCGTGGAGAAGGGCCGGCTGCTGCGGGAGGGTGAGTTGCCGGTCAACACGGACGGCGGCGGGCTTTCCGCCTGCCATCCGGGGATGCGGGGCCTGTTCCTCCTGGTCGAAGCCGTACGCCAGTTGAGGGGCGAGGCGGGCGCGGGCCAGGTGCGCAAGGCGGGGGGACGGCTGCCCGAGATCGCGGTGGCGTCCGGCACCGGCGGGTGGTTCTGCTCGTCGGGGACGGTGGTGCTCGGCCGGGGGTGAGCCGGTGACGCCCCCGGGCGTGGCGCGGGATGGGCGACCGCGCGGGCTCAACGGCTGGGCGAGGCGACCCCGGCTCCGGCGGCCCGGGAGAATCGGGCCATGGAATTCCGCGAGTTTCTGCACACGCTGCGCGTCTGGGACGTGGAGCTTCCGCACTTCGACCCGGACACGGCGCCCGCCGCGCCCCTGCCCCTCTTCCAGGAGTGGCTGATGCACGCGGCTGCGGCGGGCCAGGCCGAGCCGCACACCATGTCGCTCGCGACGGTCGACCCGCGGGGCCGCCCCGACGTACGCACCCTCATGCTGCACGACGCCGACGCGGACGGCTGGCACTTCGCCTCGCACTCCACCAGCGCGAAGGGGCGGCAGCTGGCCGCCCACCCCGTCGCCGCGCTCGGCTTCTACTGGCCCGCGGTGGGCCGCCAGGTCCGGGTGCGCGGAAGCGTCACCCCGGCCGGAGAGGCCGCCTCGCAGGCCGATCTGCACGCCCGCTCGACGGGGGCGCTCGCGGCGGCGCTGGTCGGCCGCATGAGTGAAGTGCTGAGCGACTACCGGGAGTTGGAGGACGCGTCGGCCGTGGCATGGGAGCGGGCGCGGGCGGAGCCGGAGACGCCGGTGCCCACCTGGACCCGGTACGTCCTGGACCCGGCGGAGGTCGAGTTCTTCCAGGGTGACGCACAGCGCCGGCACGTAAGGCTGCGCTACCGCCGCGAGGACTCCGCCTGGACCCGCGAACTCCTCTGGCCGTAACCGGCCGGATCACCCGAGCCAGGTTCCGTAACCGGGGCACGAGGCAGCGTCGGAACGGCCCGGGAGGCGAGGCAGCGTCGGAACGGACCGGCAGGCGAGACGCCGCGGAACGGCCCGGGGCGCGGCGGCACGGGACCGACCGGAAGGCGAGGCGGCGTCGGAACGGACCGGCAGGCGGCGAGGCGGCGCGGGACCGACCGGGAGGCGAGACGGCACGACACGGACCGGCGAACGAGACGACGCGGAACGGACCGGGGCGGACCGGGGCGGGGCGCCTTTCCGGACGTACGGCGCCGACCTCCCCCTCCTGCCCGGGGGTGATCACATCCAGCGGGCAGGAGGGGATGGTGGTGTTCGCGCGGAACACCAGGAAGTGCCCCCGCCTGAGGTTCAGGCCGGTGCGGGGCCGAACACCGGCACGCTCACGCCGTCGTCGGCCCCGGTGCGGAACGCCACGCGCAGCTCCATCCCGATCCGCAGTCGCTCGTGTGGACAATCGACGACCTCGGTCATCATCCGGGGCCCTTCGGCCAGGTCGACGACGGCGGCGACGTAGGGGACGCGCGCGCCGAACGGCGGCAGGTCGTTGCGGTGCACGACGGACCAGGTGTAGAGCGTGGCCCGGCCGCTCGCCGGGCGCCACTCCACGTCGTCGCTCCAGCAGTACGGGCAGAACTCGCGCGGGTAGTGGTGGTGGCGGTCGCAGTCGGCGCAGTACCGGATCAGGAGGCGCCCCTCGGCCGCCGCGTCCCAGTACGGCCGGGTGAAGGCGTCCGCCTCGGGGGTGGCAGCGGTCGTGACACTGGCACGCGGGGCGCCGGACACGGCAGACGCGGCGGTCACGGCGGTCACGCCGGACGCAGCAGTCACGGCAGACGCGGCGGTCACGCCGGTCGCGGCGAGCGGTTCAGCCGAGCCCATCCGGCCGTTCGGAGTGACTGGGTCGGCCGGGCTGATCGGGTCGGCCGGGCTCACTGGAACAGTCCCAGCGCGTGGTCGAGGGACCAGGTCTGCCACGACATGGCCCCGAGGCCGACGAGCGAGATGAGGGCCATCATCCCGTTCTGACCCTGCTCGGCCCAGTCGTGGATCATCAGCACCAGGTACACGAGGTTGAGCAGAAGGCCGCAGATGAGGGCGATCGGGGTCAGGAAGCCGGTCACCAGGCTGAGTCCGAGGGCGAGTTCGGCGTAGACGACCACGTACGCCATCGTTTTGGGGCGGGGGTTGACCACGACCTCGAAGCCGCTGCGGACCGCGTTCCACTTGTGCTTGGCGGCGACGTCGGCTGCCCAGCCGATGCCGGTGCCGTGCTCGAACCAGTCCTTCTTGTCCTTGTGGCGCCAGCTCTCCAGCCACCACAGGCCGAGGCCGATGCGCAGGACGGCCAGCCACTCGGCGCCGCTGAGCCAGATCGAGTCCACCCTGGGCCCCTTCCGGTGCTCCACTTCAGTTTCTGACGGTACGTCAGTTCAGCGGATCGGGGACGCGGGCGCAAGAGGTGCGTACGGGCGGAGGGTGGCGCGGGGCGCCCCGACGCGCACCAAGAGGCGGGGGTGGGGCGAAGCGGTGCGCACGCGTGATCAGATCGCAACCGATTCCGGTCTTGACCGAGACCCATCAAGTATTCACGCCGTTACGCTCAGCGTTCATGGCCGACACCACCCATGCCACGAGCCCCGTCTACGTGATCGGCGCCGGGCCCGGCGGTCTCGCCGTCGCCGCCGCGCTGCGCGCCCGGGGCGTGCGGGCCGTCGTACTGGAGAAGTCCGACGCCGTGGGCGCCTCGTGGCGGCGCCACTACGACCGGCTCCATCTGCACACCACCCGCCGTCTCTCCGCGCTGCCCGGGCTGCGCATCCCGCGCCGGTTCGGGCGGTGGGTCTCGCGTGACGACGTGGTCCGCTATCTGGAGAAGTACGCGCTGGTCCACGAATTGGAGATCGTCACGGGGGTCGAGGTCGAGCGGATCGAGCGCGGACCGGGGGGCGAGGGCTGGGTGCTGCACGCGACCGGGGGGCGGCGGCTGGCGACCAGGGCGGTGGTGGTGGCCACCGGGTACAACCACACGCCGTACGTTCCCGAGTGGGCCGGGGCCGACGCGTACCCGGGTGAACTCGTCCACGCGAGCCGCTACCGCAACCCCGGGCCCTACGCCGGGCAGGACGTCCTGGTCGTCGGCGCGGGCAACACCGGGGCCGAGATCGCGGCCGACCTCGCCGAGGGCGGGGCCGGGCGGGTGCGGCTCGCGGTGCGGACCGCGCCGCACATCCTGCGCCGGTCCACGGCGGGGTGGCCCGCGCAGGCCACCGGCATCCTGGTGCGACGGCTGCCGGTACGCCTCGTGGACCGGGCGGCGGCAGTGACGGAACGGCTCTCCGTGCCCGACCTCTCGGCGTACGGTCTGCCCCGGCCGGCCGGGGGCCTGTACTCGCGGGTGCGGGAAGGGGCCATTCCCGTGCAGGACGTGGGGCTGATCCAGGCGGTCCACGCGGGGCGGGTCGAGCCCGTCGGGGCGGTCGAGTCCTTCGAGGGCGACAAGGTCGTCCTCGCGGACGGGACGCGGATCTCGCCCGAGGCGGTCATTTGCGCGACGGGGTACCGGCGGGGGCTGGAGGGCCTCGCGGGGCACCTCGGCGTCCTGGACGAGCGGGGCCGGCCCCGCGCCCACGGCGCCCGTACGGTGCGGGGGGCGGCGGGGCTGTACTTCACGGGGTTCACCAATCCCATCAGCGGGATGCTGCGGGAGCTGCGCATCGACGCGACCCGAATCGCCAAGGCCCTGTCCCCCTAGCACCCCCCTGGGGCTCCGCCCCAGACCCCGGGGGGCTCGCCCACCCGCCCACCCGTGACGCAGAGTTGATGGGTACGGCCCCTGGGGCTGCGCCCCAGACCCCGCGAGGGGCTCCGCCCCTCGAACCCCGGCGGGGGCTCCGCCCCCACACCCCCGTTTCGCGCCTGAACGGCGCTCGTCCTCAAACGCCGGACGGGCTGAAATGCCCCATGCGGGCCAGCACCAGTACCGCCAGGGGCGCGGGGAACTGCGCGAGAAGCGAGCACGGCCCGCAGGCCGAAGGGGGTTGAGGGGCGCGAGGAACGGCGCGAGCACCCACGCACGACGCGAGGCCGACATCGGGTCATGGGGCGCGGGGAACTGCGCGACCAGCCACGCACGGTGGCCAGGCGAAGGACGGCCTGAAAGGGGCGCGAGGAACGGCGCGAGCACCCTCGCACGACGCGAGGCCGACATCAGGTCATGGGGCGCGGGGAACGGCGCGAGCAACCGCGCACGGTGGCCGGGCAGCCCCGGCCCGCAGGGACGCCAGAGCCGGGGCCCGGCCACCTGGTGGGGGTTCTCGGACAAAAGTGAGGACCTCCCGCCCGTTCCGGCTCAACGGGGTTTGGGTGCCCCAGGGTTGAGGGGAGGTCCAGCGCACGTTCCCCCGGGTGGGGGACGGCACCCCCACGCCCCGCAGGGTTCAGGCTTTGCTCGCAGAGCAGTTCCTGACAAGTCGTCAGGTCTGTAATCTGACTATACGTCAGTTACGACCGGCACGGCTCAGTCATGTTGGCCATCGACCAGGAGCGGGCGGAACGATGCTTGGATCGACTCACGGCACCCTCACGACCGACTTCCGCGCGCGGGTGGTCGCCTGCGGCGAGCAGCCCGCCCCCGGCGCCGTCCACGGCAGAGCGGCCGGCGAGGGCGACCTGGACGTCAGCGGCCGCCCCCTGTACGCCGACGTACCCGACCTCGACCGGTTCTTCCGGCCCGAGTCCGTCGCCGTCGTCGGGGCCTCCGACGCCGAGGGCCGCCCCAACACCGGCATCACCCGCCAGCTCATCGACTGGGCCCGCCGGGTCGGCGCCCGCATCCACCCCGTCCACCCCACCCGCGCCTCCGTCTTCGGGCTGCCCTGCGTCCCCTCCGTATCCGACCTGCCGGAACAGGTCGATCTGGCCGTACTCCTGGTCGGCGACCCGCTCCCCGTCGTCGAGGAACTCGCCGAGGCCAAGGTGAAGTTCGCCGTCGCCTTCGCCTCCGGTTTCGCCGAGACCGGCGAGCAGGGCGCCGCCGCCCAGGAACGGCTGGCCCGTGCCGTCAAGCGGTCCGGTCTGCGGCTGCTCGGGCCCAACACCAACCTCAACGCCTTCGAACGCTTCCGGGACGACCTCGACGGCCCGGCCATCGCCCTCATCACGCAGTCGGGGCACCAGGGGCGGCCCGTCTTCACGATGCAGGAGCTCGGCGTGCGGCTCTCGCACTGGGCGCCCACCGGCAACGAGGCCGACCTCGAAACCGCCGACTTCATCTCCTACTTCGCCGAGCGCCCCGAGGTCGGCGCCATCGCCTGCTACGTGGAGGGGCTCAAGGACGGGCGGTCCTTCCTGCTCGCCGCCGACCGCGCGGCCCGCGCCGGGGTGCCGGTGGTGGCCGTCAAGGTCGGCCGCACGGACGCGGGCGCGCGCATGGCCGCGTCACACACCGGCAAACTGACCGGCGCCGACGACGTCGTGGACGCGGCGATGCGCCAGTACGGCGTCATCCGCGTCGACGGACTCGACCAACTCCAGGACACCGCAGCCCTGTTGGCCAGAGCTCGCACGCCGCAGGCCGACGGCGTCGTCGTGTATTCGATCTCGGGCGGCACGGGGGCTCACTTCTCGGATCTCGCGACCGCCGCCGGGCTCCACCTCCCGACCCTCTCGCCCGCCAAGCAGGACGAGCTCCACACGTGGATACCGTCCTACCTGAACGTCGCCAACCCCGTCGACAACGGCGGCCACCCCGTCGGCGACTGGCGCGGTCGCAAGATCATCGACGCGATCCTGGACGACCCCTCCGTCGGGGTGCTGATCTGCCCCATCACCGGGCCGTTCCCGCCCATGAGCGACAAGCTGGCGCAGGACCTGGTGGACGCGGCGGAACAGACGGACAAGCTGGTGTGCGTGGTGTGGGGGTCGCCGCTGGGCACCGAGACCGCCTACCGCGAGACCCTGCTCGGCTCGGGCCGGGTCGCCACGTTCCGTACGTTCGCCAACTGCATCGGGGCCGTGCGGGCCTACCTCGACCACCACCGGTTCACCAGCGGCTACCGCTCCCCCTTCGACGAGGCGCCCCGGGTGCCCTCCCCCTCCTTCCGCAAGGCGCAGGCGCTGATGCGCCCGGGCCAGCAGCTCAGCGAGCACGCAGCGAAACAGCTTCTCCGGGCGTACGGCATCCGGGTGCCGCGCGAACAACTCGTGACCAGCGCGGCGGCCGCCGTGCGGGCGGCGGGGCTCGTCGGCTACCCCGTCGTCATGAAGGCCTCCGGCGCCCGTCTCGCCCACAAGAGCGAACTCGGCCTGGTCAAGATCGGGTTGACGTCGGCCAGCCAGATCAGGGACGCCTATCGCGAACTCACCGACATCGCCCGCTACGAGGGCGTCGAACTCGACGGCATCCTGGTCTGCCAGATGGTCGAGCGCGGCGTCGAGATGGTCGTCGGGGTCACACACGATGCGCTGTTCGGCCCCACCGTGACCGTGGGGCTCGGCGGGGTGCTGGTGGAGGTACTCGGGGACTCGGCCGTACGCGTGCCGCCGTTCGGCGAGCGGCAGGCGCGGGACATGCTCGGCGAGCTCCGGGGGCGGGCGCTCCTCGACGGTGTGCGTGGCGGGCCGCCGCTGGACGTGGACGCGCTCGTCGAGGTCGTCCTGCGCGTCCAGCGCATGGCGCTCGAACTCGGCGACGAGCTCTCCGAGTTGGACATCAACCCCCTGGTGGTACTCCCGCGCGGACAGGGCGCCGTCGCGCTCGACGCCCTCGCCGTCTGCCGCTGATCCCGAGCCTCGGTCGACCGGTGAACCCGACGCACGCCCGACCGCCATCCCGCTCCCCCGTCCCGCAGCCCAGCCCGCGCCCGTCTTGGAGCCCGCATGGAACCGCTCGATTCATTGGTACTGCACGCCACTGACAACGGCGTCTCGTGGATCACGCTCAACCGGCCCGACGCCCTGAACGCCGTCACCTGGGAACAGCGGGAACGGGTCATCGAGCTGCTCGGCGCGGCCTCGGCCGACCCCGCCGTCCGGGCCGTCGTGATCACCGGAACGGGCAAGGGGTTCTGTGCGGGCGCCGATCTGCGCGGCGCCGCCCCGGCCGACTCCGGGTCGGACGGCGAGCGGATCGCGGGGGACGTCGCCCGCATGATCCGGCAGGGTGCCCAGCGGCTCGTCACGGCCGTACTCGACTGCGAGAAGCCGGTGATCGCGGCCGTCAACGGCACCGCCGCCGGTCTCGGCGCCCACCTCGCACTCGCCTGCGACCTGGTCCTGGCCGCCGAATCGGCCCGGTTCATCGAGGTGTTCGTACGCCGGGGACTCGTGCCGGACGGAGGCGGCGCCTACCTGCTGCCGCGCCTCGTGGGACCGCAGCGCGCCAAGGAGCTGATGTTCTTCGGCGACGCGCTGCTCGCCGCCGACGCCGAGCGCATGGGCCTGGTCAACCGGGTCGTCGCCGACGCCGAGCTCGCCGCCACCGCGAAGGAGTGGGCCGAGCGGCTCGCCACCGGGCCGACCCGCGCCCTCGCCCTCACCAAACACCTGGTGAACGCCTCCCTCGACACCGACCGCAGCACCGCGCTCGCCGCCGAGGCCTGGGCCCAGGAGATCAACATGACCACCCGGGACGCGAACGAGGGAGTGGCCGGGTTCAAGGAGCGCCGGAACCCCAAATACCGCGGTTTGTAAGCGCTTTCGACACGGCGCGGACGGCGCGGGGCTTCCTATCTGACATACCGTCAGGTTCAATGGCTGGTGTGATGGGACACGCAGGGATGGCGGCCACCGTCGTCCGATACCTCAGGTCCGTCGGCGCCGCCACGGCCGCCGAGCCCGTCGAGTTCCTGCCCCGGCCCGACCTGCGGGCCGTACGGGACGACGAGCGGGCACCCGTCGATCCGGCCGAATTCCGCCGCGTGCTCGGCCAGTTCGCGACCGGCATCACCGTCATCACGGCCGAGGACGCCGACGGGCCCACCGGGTTCGCGTGCCAGTCCTTCGCCTCGCTCTCCCTCGACCCGCCCCTGGTCGCCTTCATGGTGGCGCGTACGTCGACGACCTGGCCGCGCATCGCCCGCGCCGGGGTGTTCTGCGTGAACGTGCTGGGAGCCGGACAGGGCGCGCTGTGCCGGGGGTTCGCGGTCAGCGGGGCCGACAAGTTCGCCGGGGTCGACCACGACGCCGCGCCCGCGACCGGCTCGCCCCGCATCGACGGCGTACCGGCGTGGATCGACTGCCGCGTCCACGCCGTGCACACCGGCGGTGACCACCTCATCGTGGTCGGCCGCGTCGAGGCGCTGGGCACCGGCGACGACGCCGAGCCGCTGCTCTTCCACCGGGGCCGGTTCGGCCGCTTCACCGACTGAACGAAGCCGGTCCTCCCAACCGCCCGCGCCAGGGCAGCTCAGCGCTCCTGAGCACCCCGGCTCCCGCTCACGCGCGGCTCCTGAGCGATCCGGCGCCCGCTCTCACTCACGGCTTCTGAGTGGCCACGCTCACGCCCACTCGCCACTCCTGGACAACCCGGCTCCCGCTCACGCGCGGCTCCCGCACAGCCCGGCCGCCGCTCGCGCCCGCGGCTCCCGCACGGCCCGCCCGCCGCTCACTGCCGGGGCTCCTGAACCTCCCGGCTCCCGCTCACCAGGACCCCTCGGTGATGAGGCCCCCGCTGCGGGTCTCCACGCGCAGGGTTCCCTTGTCGCCGTACTCCGCGTGGCGCCAGTTCGCGAAGACCTCGGCCACCCGGCCGCCCTCCCCGTCGCCCGCGCCCGCCGGCGGATTGAAGTTGACCGTCACCACGGCCTGCTCGGCCGCGCCCTGCTTGCGGATCCGCACCGCCACCACCGAGGGCCACATCCCGTCGTCGGCCTTGGTGAGGTGCTTGCCGTAGTAGTCGACGAAGTCCCGCGTCATGTCGAACCAGCCCGCCGGAAGGCAGGGCGGCGCCGTGCCGTCGGTGGGCGGCCCGGGCGTGCCGGGGTCGGCGTCGGTGGGCGGGCCTGGGCTGCCCGGGTCGCCGTCGGTGGGCGGGCCCGGGGTGCCCGCGGCGTCGTCCCCGTCCGTCGGCGGGCCGGGGCTGCCCGCGTCCTGGTCCGTCGGCGGACCCGGCGTCCCGGCCTCGTCCTCCGTCGCCGGGCCCGCGCCCTCCTCCGTCGTGCCGTCGCCGCAGGGAGCGGCCGACGTGGCGGACGACTTCGCCGGGGCGACGGCCGCCGGGTCGCCCGGGCCGGACTTTCCACAGGCGGCCACGGCGGCACACAGCAGGGCCGCGACCAGCACGGCGCGCGGTACGGCTCCCGGTCTCCCGGCGTTCATGGTGTTCCCCCTCGGTCGCCCGTCGGGGAACGCGGTCCCGCCGAGCGTCACCCGGCGCCGTCCCCGTACGGGAAGAGGGGATCACACGGCGAGCGGTTCCCCGGTGGGGCTGCCGCGGCGGATGACCAGGGCCATCAGGGCGGCCGCCGCGCACAGCGCGCCCGCGGCGTACCAGACGACGTCGTAGCTGCCGAAGACGTCGCGGGCCAGGCCGCCGAGGAAGGCGATGAGGGCCGCGCCGACCTGGTGCGAGGCGAGCACCCAGCCGAAGACGATCGCGCTGTCCTCGCCGTAGTGCTGACGGCACAGGGCGATGGTGGGCGGCACGGTGGCCACCCAGTCGAGCCCGTAGAAGACGATGAAGAAGACCATCGGCGGGTGGACGGCGGGTGCGAGCAGCATGGGCAGGAAGAGCAGCGAGACGCCGCGCAGGGCGTAGTACGTCGCGAGCAGGCGGCGGGCTTCGAAGCGGTCGGTGAGCCAGCCGGAGAAGATCGTGCCCACCACGTCGAAGACCCCGATGACGGCGAGGAGTCCCGCGGCGGCCGTGACCGGCATGCCGTGGTCGTGGGCGGCGGGTACGAAGTGGGTCTGGACCAGGCCGTTGGTGGAGGCCCCGCAGATCGCGAAGGTGCCCGCGAGCAGCCAGAACGGCCCGGTGCGGGCGGCCTTCACGAGCACCGTGAGGGTGCGGCGGGCCGCGCCGGTGACGGGGGCGGGCTTGGGTGTGTCCGCCCGCGATCCGTACGGTGCGAGGCCCACGTCCGCCGGGTGGTCGCGCAGCAGCAGCCAGACGAAGGGGACGACGGCGAGCGCGGCCAGGGTCACGGTGATGGCGGCCGGGCGCCAGCCGTGGGCCTCGACCATCCAGGACAGCAGCGGCAGGAAGATCAGCTGGCCGGAGGCGGAGGCGGCGGTCAGGATGCCGGTGACCAGGCCGCGGCGCTCGGTGAACCAGCGATTGGTGACGGTGGCCGCGAACGCGAGCGCCATCGAGCCGCTGCCCAGGCCCACCAACAAGCCCCAGTACAGGACGAGTTGCCAGGCCGCGTGCATGAAGACGGTGAGCCCCGAGCCCAGCGCGATCACGGTGAGGGCGACCGCGACGACCTTGCGGATGCCGAAGCGGTCCATCAGGGCCGCGGCGAAGGGGGCGGTGAGGCCGTACAGGGCGAGGTTCACCGAGACCGCGGCGCCGATGGTGCCGCGCGACCAGTGGAACTCGTCGTGCAGCGGGTCGATCAGGAGGCCGGGCAGCGAGCGGAAAGCGGCCGCCCCGATGATCGTGACGAAGGCGACGGCCGCCACGAACCACGCGCGGTGGATCCTGGACGCGTCCTTCCTGGGCGGCGCGGGCTCGACCTGGGGGCTGTCGGTTGTCTGGGTCACGTCACACAGCCTGGCCGTACGCTGGTCCCCGAACGAGTGGCCCGAAGGTCGCTCTTCGCAGGGATCGGGCCACGCCCGGCCGCCGCCCGCGGCCCGGGACCGAGGGGAAGGACCGCCATGAACCAGCGTCCCGGCCGGACGGGAAGCGCGCCCCACCGCGTCGTGGTGCTCGCGCTCGACGGGCTGCTCCCCTTCGAGCTCGGCATCCCGCAGCGGATCTTCGGGCGCGCGGTGGACCCGGAGCGCGGGGCGCTGTACGAGGTGGTGACGTGCTCGGTGCGGCCGCCGGGGCCGGTGCGCACCGACGCGGACTTCTCGGTCCTCGTCGAGAAGGGGCCCGAGACGCTGGCCACCGCCGACACCGTGGTGATCCCGGCCTCGTACGCGCTGGGCCCCGTCTTCGACGAGGGTGTGCTCACCCCCGAACTGGCCGCCGCCCTCGCCCTCGTACGCCCCGGCACCCGCATGGTGGCCATCTGCATCGGAGGCTACGTCCTCGCGGCGGCGGGCTACCTGGACGGGCGCCCGGCCACCACGCACTGGTCCTCGGCCGAGCACTTCCAGCGGCTCTTCCCCGCCGTCGACGTGGACCCGGAGGTGCTGTTCATCGACGACGGCGACGTGCTGACCTCGGCCGGGGTGGCCGCCGGGATCGACCTGTGCCTGCACATCGTGCGCCGCGACCACGGTTCGGCGGTCGCCAACGAGGTGGCCCGGCGCACGGTGGTGCCGCCGCACCGGCCGGGCGGTCAGGCGCAGTTCATCCGCCGCCCCGTCCCCGAGCCGCGGTTGGCGACGACGGCGGGCGCGCGGGCCTGGGCGCTCGGCCGGCTGCACGAGCCGATCCAGCTGCGCGACCTGGCCGAGCGGGAGGCGATGTCGGTGCGCACCTTCACCCGCCGCTTCCGCGAGGAGGTGGGCCTGAGCCCCGGCCGGTGGCTCACCCAGCAGCGCGTGGAGCACGCCCGCCACCTGCTCGAATCCACGGATCTTTCAGTGGACGCGATAGCCCGCGCGGCGGGCTTCAACACGGCGACCTCCCTGCGCCAGCACCTCCAGGCGGCCCTCGGCGTCCCCCCGACCGCCTACCGCCGCGCCTTCCGCGCGGGCGTGGGGAGTTGACCCCGGCGCGGCCAAGGGCGCGGCCCGGCTAGAACGTCAGCACCCCCCGCGCCACCCTCCCGTGGTGCAGGTCGTCCGCCGCCTTGGTGAAGTCCTCGACGGGGTACGTCCTGGTGACCAGTTCGTCGAGGAGCAGGGCTCCGCGGCGGTACAGGTCGGCGTAACGCGGAATGTCGCGCTGGGGGCGCGAACTGCCGTAGCGGCAGCCCAGGATGGACTTGTCCAGGAACAGGCCGGCGGGCGGGAACGACGCCTCGACCGTGGGGGCCGTCATGCCGAGCAGGATCGCCTGGCCGTGGCGGTCCAGGAGGTCGACGGCCGCGCGGACCAGGGCCGGGTGGCCCACGCATTCGAAGGCGTGGTCGGCGCCGCTGGGCAGGATGTCGCGGACGCCGTCGGTGGAGGGCAGGAAGTGGGTCGCGCCGAACTGGCGGGCCAGCGGCTCCTTCGCCGGGTTGGTGTCCACGGCGACAATCACCGAGGCGCCCGCGATGCGCGCGCCCTGGAGGACGTTGAGGCCGATGCCCCCGGTGCCGATGACCACCACCGTCTCGCCGATGTCCACCCTGGCCCGGTTGAGCACCGCGCCCACCCCTGTCAGCACCCCGCAGCCGATCAGGGCCGCCGAGGTGAGCGGCACGTCCTCGGGGATCCTGATCGCCTGTACGGCCTTGACCAGGGTGCGTTCCGCGAACGCCGAGTTGGCGGCGAACTGGTGGAGCGGTGACCCGCCCCGCGAGAACGGGCGGCCCGGCATGCCGATCGCCTTGCGGCACATCGTCGGCCTGCCCCGGTCGCACTCCGCGCACGCCCCGCAGTTGGCCAGCGTGGACAGTGCGACGTGGTCGCCCGGTGCCACATGGCCGACCCCCGCGCCCACCGCCTCCACCACGCCCGCGCCCTCGTGGCCGAGCACCACCGGCACCGGGAACGGGATCGTCCCGTCGATGACGGACAGGTCGGAGTGGCACAGCCCGGCCGCCGCGACGGCGACGAGCACCTCCCCCGGCCCCGGCTCCCGTATCTCCAGATCGTCGACGACCTGGCTCTGCTTCCCGTCGAACACGACACCTCTCACGGAACACGGACCTCCCTGGGCAGGCCGAGCACCCGCTCGGCGATGATGGTGCGCTGGATCTCGTCCGAGCCGCCGTAGATCGTGTCGGCCCTGGTGAACAGGAACAGGTGCTGGAGCGGGTCGAGTGGGTAGGGCCGCGCCTCGTCCCAGTCGGCCGGTCCTACGGTGCCGGCCGCCCCCCGTACCGCCATCGCCAGCTCCCCGAGCCGCTGGTGCCAGCCGCCCCACAGCAGCTTGGCCACGCTGGACGAACCCGCCTCCCCCGAGCCCCCCAGGGTGCGCAGGGCGTTCCAGCGCATGATCCTCAGCTCGGCCCACTGGTCGACGAGGCGCCGCCGCAGGACGGGATCACGGACGGCGCCACTGTCGAGCGCGAGCGAGACGACGCGCTCCAACTCGGCCGTGAAGCCGACCTGTTGGGCCAGCGTGGAGACCCCGCGCTCCAGCTCCAGCAGGCTCATGGCGACCTGCCAGCCGTTGCCCTCGCCGCCCACGAGGTGCTCGGCCCGCGCCGTGGCCCCGTCGAAGAACACCTCGTTGAACTCGCTCGTGCCGGTCAGCTGCCGGATCGGCCGGACCTCGATCCTGCCCGGCTGGTCCATCGGGACGAGCAGGAACGACAGGCCGCGGTGGCGTCGCGAGCCCTCCTCGGTACGGGCCAGCACGAAGCACCAGTCGGCCTCGTGGGCCAGCGACGTCCAGATCTTCTGACCCGTGACGCGGTACGTGTCGCCGTCGCGGCGGGCGGCGGTCCGGACACCGGCCAGGTCGGAGCCCGCGCCGGGTTCGCTGTAGCCCTGGCACCACAGCTCCTCGCCGCGGGCGATAGGGGGCAGGAAGCGGTCCTTCTGTGCGGGGGTGCCGTGGGCGAAGAGGGTGGGGGCGAGGAGGTTCTCGCCGATGTGGCCGGTGCGGGTGGGGGCGCCGGCGCGGGCGTACTCCTCGGCCCAGGCGACCTGCTGGGTGAGGGTGGCGGTGCGGTTGCCGTACGCTCCGTCCGGCCACCCGAGCCCGATCCATCCGCCCTGGCCCAACTCCCTTTCCCAATCGGTTGGTTGCTCGGCCATGTGGGTGGCCAGCCAGGTGCGGGCGGTGTGGCGGAAGGTGTCGTCCTGCGGGTCTGTGCGGAAGTCCACGGTGCCTCCAGTCGAGAGAGCGGCCTTTTCCCCCACCCCGCCCCTTCCCGAGACCCTCCGGGGGTTGAAGTGCGCTCCTGGGGCTCCGCCCCAGACCCCGTTCGCGCCTAAAGGGCGCTCGTCCTCAAACGCCGGACGGGCTAAAGATGCCCATGCAGGCCAGCACCGGTGCCGCTTAGGGGCGCGAGGAACTGCGCGAGAAGCGGGCACGGTCCGAGGACGAAAGCGGGTTAGGGGCGCGGGGAACTGCGCGACCGGCCACCTGCGGGCCGCGGGCGAGCGTCGTCCGGGCATCCAGCCTCTCCGGCGTTTGAGGAGCGGGGGTCCGGGGGCAGCGCCCCCGGGGGCCCGCCGTCTCGACCCCCTGTGCGGGCGGGTGGGTGGGCAAGCCCCCGGGGTCTGGGGCGGAGCCCCAGGCACACCGGGTTCGGGGCGAACCCCGAGCGGGCTGGGGCGACCCCCGAGTGGAACGGTCCGGCGAGCCCCGGGCGGGGTGGGGCGAGCCCCGGGTGGGCCGGTCCGGGGAGCCCTGGGCGGGCTGGGGGCGAGCCCCGGGTGGGCCGGTTCGGGGAGCCACGGGGAGGGGTTCCGGGGGCCAAGAGGGGCGCACGGTCAGCTCGTTGGGGGGGCCGCGTTGGGACGGGTCGAGGAGGCCGCCGCCTGGGCCATCTCCTCCAGCCGCGCCAGCATCGGCATGGGATCCACCCCCACCGTCCCCGGCAGGAAGTCGGCGATGCGTTCCGGCGTCCAGCCCCCCTCCGCGTACCCCGCGCGAAGCTCCCGCGGCTGCGCCCACACCGCGATCTTGGGGCCCGCGACCGTGTACACCTGCCCGGTGATCCCCTCGTCCCGGGCCCGCTCGGACAGCAGGTAGACCACCAGCGCCGCCACGTCCTCCGGCGAGCCGATCTCCTTCAGCTCCATGGGGACGTTGGCCGACATCCGGGTGCGGGCAACGGGCGCCACCGCGTTCGCCGTCACCCCGTACTTGTGCAGCCCGAGCGCGGCGCTGCGTACCAGCGAGATGATGCCCCCCTTCGCCGCGCTGTAGTTGGCCTGGGCGACACTGCCCTGGTGGTTGCCGCTGGTGAAGCCGATCAGCGTGCCCGAGCCCTGCTTGCGCATCACCGCCGACGCGGCCCGGAACACTGTGAACGTGCCCTTCAGATGCGTGGCGACCACCGGGTCCCACTCCTCCTCGGACATGTTGAACAGCATGCGTTCGCGCAGGATGCCCGCCACGCACACCACCCCGTCGATCCGCCCGTACCGCGCGAGCGCCGTGTCCACGATGCGCTGGCCGCCCGCCATCGTGGAGATGTCGTCGGCGACGGCCACCGCCTCGCCGCCCGCCGCGACGATCCCCTTGACCACCGCCTCGGCGATCTCGCTGCTCGGCTCACCGCCCTCGATCGAGACGCCGTAGTCGTTGACGACGACCCTGGCTCCCTCGGCGGCCGCGGCGAGCGCGACGGCGCGGCCGATGCCCCGGCCGGCCCCCGTCACGGCGACGACCTTGCCTGCCAAGAAGTTCCCCACGTCCGGCCCCTTCCCGCGGTTTCTGACGGACCGTTAGATTTTTGACCCGTCGGACGCGTCACCACAAGCCCCCGGGAGGGACGGGTATGTCACTGCCGCCCGAGTTCCACGACATCGCCAAACGCGTGAACAACTGGGGCCGTTGGGGGTCCGAGGACGAGCGCGGCACGCTCAACCTCATCACCGACGAGGTGATGAGGGGCGCCGCCGCCGAGGTCCGGTCCGGCCGCCGCGTCCCGCTCGCGCTCCCGCTCCGGCAGGACGGCGTCCAGACCGGGATCATCCCCGGCCGGATCAACCCGCTGCACACCATGGTCCAGATCAACCAGGAGATCTTCGGACCCGGCACCGTCGCGTGCAGCGACGACGCGGTGACCTTCGGGCTCCAGGCGGCCACCCACTGGGACGCCCTCACCCACGTCTCGCACTCGGGGAAGATCTACAACGGCCGCCCGGCCGCCACCATCACCGCGCACGGCGGCGCCGAGTTCAGCGGCATCGACAAGCCGGGCCACGTCGTCTCGCGCGGGGTCCTGCTCGACGTGGCCCGCGCCAAGGGGGTCGACCGGCTCGAAGGCGGGCACGCGGTGACCCCGGAGGACCTGGCGGAGGCGGAGGAGTTCGCGGGGGTCACCGTGCGCGCCGGGGACATCGTCCTCGTACGCACCGGACAGGTGCGGGTGTACCTGTCCGGGGACCGGCACGGCTACGGGTATCCGTCCCCGGGGCTCTCCGTGCGCACGCCCGAGTGGTTCCACGCGCGGGACGTCGCGGCGGTCGCCAACGACACCCTCACCTTCGAGATCTTCCCGCCGGAGATCGAGGACCTGTGGCTGCCGGTGCACGCCCTCGACCTGGTGGAGATGGGGATGCTCCAGGGCCAGAACTGGAACCTGGAGGCGCTGTCCACCGCCTGCGCGGAGGCGTCGCGCTACGCGTTCCTGCTTAGCGCCATGCCCGAGCCGTTCGTGGGGGCGACCGGAACGCCCGTGGCCCCGGTGGCCGTTCTCTGACCGGACTCACGGGTGGCGGCGCCGCGTGCGCGCCCCGAGCGCGGCACCGTCGCCGCCACCCCGGCATCGGCGACCGGCTCCGCTCCTCGTGTGCCCTGAGAGGAGCCTCGCCCTGGTGGAGCTGACGCCGTGCCGCGACCCGCACTCGCCGAGGCCGTGCAGGGCCTCGACGTCCCCTCGCGACGAATCGCTCATCCCAGGGTGATCAGGGCGCAACGATGCGTCAACACCTGCTGAGCAGTTCACCACTTATGCCGTATTTGTGACAGCGCGGGGAGCCTCATACGCCCCGCTCCCGTACGCCCCGTCCGTGCGCCCCGAACACTCCTTGAGCCCCGAATGACCCGAAAGCTCCGGTGTGGGCGGCGCTCCGGGCGCGTCGCGGTCCACCTCGCACCAGATCGACTTGCCCCCGCCCTCGGGGCGCCAGCCCCAGCGGTCGGCGAGGCCGTCGACGAGTTCGAGCCCGCGCCCGTTGGTGTCGTCACCCTGGGCGTGGCGCGGCCGGGGCGGACAACAGCTGCTGTCCGCCACCTCGACCCGCACCGTGCCGCCCTCGGCCGGGCCGAGCAGCATCCGCAGCACCGCCGGACAGCCCGTGTGCACCACGGCGTTGGTGACGAGCTCCGAGATCAGCAGGATCAACGTCTCGGCACACGGCTCATCGAGCCCTATGCCGCACCCCGCCAGTCGCGAGCGCGCCCACTTCCGGGCCCGGCCCACCTCGGCGGGATCCGGCCCGACCTCCAACTGAACCTGAAGCACCTGCACCGTTCACACCATCCGAACCGGCGGACACATCGCCTCGCGCCTCACAGGGACCACCATCGGGGTCACAGAACGTGATTCCCATGGGAGACAGCATGGTTGACGTACAGTCACCGCAACAAGCGCTTCGGGCATATTCCAGCGCGAAGGAGTATGCGTGGTGCATACTGTGCGGCTCACCGTGCGGAGAACCGAACGGGAGCACGTACGACGCCCCCGTCCGGCGCGGTCGGCGTGCGTTTCCGGGCCCGGAGCCGCCGCATCGGCAACGCCGGGAGAGCCGGGCCACACCACCTCTCGCATCCCACGGAGAGTACCGGAGAGCGCCCCCGAGTCCGGCTCGTGGCGAGTGCGCCGGGCCCGCCGGTTGTCAACGCACCGTGACCGTGTACCGCGCACGGGTCACCCCTGGACGCCGCTCTGGAGCGCGTCGGCCAGCGCCTCGGCCGCCTGTTCCGCCGACTGCCACTGCTCGGCCCGCACCCAGGCCCGCTTGAGGTGCAGATGCACGTCGGCCTCCCAGGTGAAGCCCATCCCGCCGTGCACCTGGAGGCAGTCGCGCGCACCCCGCACGGCCGCCTCGTCGGCGAGCAGTTTGGCCCCGGCGATCTCGTCCGGGTCGCCGGTCACGGCCGCCGCGTAGACGGCGGCCCGCGCCACTTCGGTGCGTACGAGCATGTCGGCGCAGAGGTGCTGCACCGCCTGGAACCCGCCGACCGGCCGCCCGAACTGCTCGCGCTCCTTGGCGTGTTGGACGGCCAGCTCGGTGGTGCGGGACGCGCCGCCGAGCTGCTCGGCCGCGGCGAGCAGCACGGCTTCGGGCAGGGTGGACGTGCGCGCCCCGGGCGTCCGGTGCAGCGGTGTCAGCGGGTCGAGCGAGCGCACCGGGATCGCGTCATGGGCGTCGCCCTGGACGTGGTCGGCCTCCGCGAGCCAGCAGACGAACCCCCCGTCGACCCGGGTCACCACCGTCTCCCCGGTGGCCGCGCCCGCCACGGACCCGGCCGCGAGGTGGGTCGCCACCAGCGGGCCCGGCAGCAGCGCCCGCCCGGCCTCCTCGAACACGAGCACCGCCTCGGGCAGTCCGAGCCCGACCCCGCCCTCGTCCTCCGGCAGGCGGAGCGCGAAGAACCCGGCCTCGCCGAGCGCGCGCCACAGCGTGCGGTCGAGGCCCGGCCGCTCCACCGCGGCCCGCAGGGCCTCGTGGTCGAACCGGGCGTCGAGCAGCTCACGCATCCCGGCCTTCAACGCCCGTTGCTCGTCGGTGAGTTGGAAGTCCATCAGCGCCCCTTGGGCAGGCCGAGGACGCGCTCGGCGACGATGTTCCGCTGGATCTGCGAGGTGCCCGCGGCGATGGTGTACGAGAGGGAGGAGAGCCGGTCCAGGGTCCAGTCGCGGTCGAGGTCGAGGCAGTCGGCGCCCAGCACCCGGGCCGCGGTGTCGTACAGCTCCTGGCGGGCGTGCGAGTAGCGGAGCTTGAAGACGGAGCCGCCGAGGCCGGGCACCCCGCCCCCGCGCTCCGCCTCGCTCACGTTCCACTGGGTCAGCCGCCACAAGGCGGTGAACTCGGCGTTCAGGCGGCCGAGTTGACGTCTCAGTGCGCTGTCGTCCCAGCGGCCGTTCGCCTTCGCGGCCGCCGCGAGTTCGGCGAGCGTCCGGCGGCAGGCCACCACCTCCCCCACGAAGGCGGTGCCGCGCTCGAAGGACAGGGTGACCATGGTGACCCGCCAGCCGTCGTTCTCCGCGCCGACCCGGTTGCCCACCGGGACCCGCACCTCGTCCAGGAACACCTCGGCGAACTCGGCCGACCCGGCGAGCGTGCGCAGCGGGCGGACCGTGACGCCGGGCGCGTCCATCGACAGGGCGAGCCAGGTGATGCCCCGGTGCTTGGGCGCCGCCTCGCTGATGGGCTCGGTGCGCACCAGCAGTTCGCACCAGTCGGCGACTTCGGCGTGCGAGGTCCAGATCTTCGAGCCGGTCACGACGTAGTCGTCACCGTCGCGCACCGCCCGGGTGCGCAGCGCCGCGAGGTCGGAGCCCGCGTCCGGCTCGCTGAAGCCCTGGCACCAGATCTCGTCGCCGCGCAGCACCGGCGGCAGCCAGCGCGCCCGCTGTTCGGGGGTGCCCTCGGCGGCGATGGTGGGGCCCGCGTGCAGCAGTCCGACGAAGTTCGCGCCCACGTAGGGGGCGCCCGCCCTCTCGGTCTCCTCCAGGTAGATGAGGTGCTGGGTGGGGGTGGCCCCCCGGCCGCCCGCCTCCTCGGGCCAGTGCAGCCCGGCGTACCCGGCGTCGTAGAGCATCCGCTGCCAGGCGGTGTCGTACGCACGGCGCGCCGGCCAGTCCAACGGGTCCGGCCTCGCGGGGAGTCGGCGGAGCGAGACCGTCAGCCACTCCCGCAGCCGGGCCCGGAAGGCCTCTTCCTCCTCGGTGTACGTCAGGTCCATCGGCGCTCCCTCGGCAGGCCCGCGGCCCCATCGACCCACATATCTGATGCCCCGTCAGGAAGCAGGCTAGCCGCGCGCCTCTGGACCAGCAAGGAGAGGACGCCTACCCTCTCCGGATATCTGACGGCTCGTCAGTTGGGGGCTGGGTCATGACCGACACCGCACACGCACTGAGCTCCTCGCGCACGCTCTGGGAGCTGATCGAGCGCCGCGCCGAGCTCACCCCGGACCGCCCGGTGCTGCTCCAGGGCGACCGCACGCTCACCTTCGGCGGCCTGCGCGAGCGCTGCGAGCGGGTGGCGGCGGGGCTGTACGGCATGGGCGTGCGTCCCGGGAGCGTGGTCGCCTGGCAGCTGCCGACCCGCATCGAGACGGCGGTGCTCTCCTTCGCGCTGGCCCGGCTCGGCGCGGTCCAGTCGCCGGTGATCCCCTTCTACCGGGACCGCGAGGTCGGCTTCGCGCTGCGCGAGTCCAAGGCGGACTTCTTCGCGACACCCGGGGTGTGGCGCGGCTTCGACCACACCGCCATGGCCCGCCGCCTCGGCGCGCGGAACCTCTTCGAGGCGTACGGCCAACTGCCGGACGGCGACCCGGGGTTGCTGCCGCCCCCGCCCGCCGACGGCACCTCCGTCCGCTGGATCTACTGGACCTCCGGCACCACGTCCGACCCCAAGGGCGTGCTGCACACCGACCGTTCGCTGATCGCGGGCGGCTCCTGCCTCGCGCACGCGCTGCGCCTGTCGGCCGCCGACGTCGGCTCCATGGCCTTCCCGTTCGCCCACATCGCCGGTCCCGACTACACGGTGATGCTGCTGCTCTACGGCTTTCCCGCGGTGATGTTCGAGCACTTCGCGCTGCCGGACGCGCTGGCGGAGTACCGGCGCCACGGGGTGACGGTGGCCGGCGGCTCGACCGCCTTCTACTCGATGTTCCTGACCGAGCAGCGCAAGCGGCCCGGCGAGAAGGTGATCCCCACCCTGCGGCTGCTCGCGGGCGGCGGCGCCCCGAAACCGCCCGAGGTCTACCACGCGGTCGTACGGGAGATGGGCGTGCAGCTCACCCACGGGTACGGCATGACCGAGGTCCCCATGATCACGATGGGTGACCCCGACGACACCGCCGAGAACCTGGCCACCACCGAGGGCCGCCCGCCGCCCGGCATGGAGATCCGTGTCACCGACGAAGCGGGCCGCCCGGTGCCGCCCGGCACCGACGGCGAAGTGCGGCTGCGCGGCGAGGCGGTGTGCCGGGGGTATCTCGACCCGGCCCAGTCCAGGGACGTCTTCGACGCCGACGGGTTCCTGATCACCGGGGACGTGGGACACGTCAAGGAGTCCGGGCACCTCGTCCTGACCGGGCGGATCAAGGACATCATCATCCGCAAGGGCGAGAACATCTCCGCGAAGGAGATCGAGGACCTGCTGCACACCCATCCCGGCGTCGGCGACGCCGCCGTGGTCGGCCTCCCCGACGCCGAGCGCGGCGAGCTGGTGTGCGCGGTGGTCGAACAGCCGCCGGGCGCAGCCGGGTTGACGCTGCCCGGCATCACCTCGTATCTGCGCGAACAGGGCCTGTCCGTGCACAAGTTGCCGGAGCGGCTAGAGGTGGTGGAGGCGCTGCCGAGGAACGAGACGCTGCGGAAGGTGCTGAAGTACAAGTTGCGGGAGCGCTTCGGCGGGGCATGACCCCTGCGCCCTGTCACTCCCCCACGAGGACGGACCGATGGAACTCACCCGCAGACACCTGATACTGGGCGCCGCCGCGCTCTCGGCCACCACGCTCCTCCCGGCCACGGCGCGCGCCGCCGTCCGGCCGCGCGCGAGCGCGAACCCGGCCGACTGGATGGCGGCGCTGCCCGACAGCCTCTCGCTGCTGCGCATGACGATCCCGGGCACGCACGACTCCTGCTGTACGAACCCGAACAACGGCACCGAGTGGTCGCACACCCAGAACTGGGGCCTGACCCAGCAGTTGCAGCAGGGGATCCGCTTCTTCGACATCCGGGCCAACGGGCTCCAGGGCCACCTCAAGGACGCCTTCGGGATCTACCACGGCGCCTTCTACCAGGGCATGACGTTCGGCGACGTGCTCACCCAGAGCGCCGCCTTCCTCGACGCGCACCCCGGTGAGGTGCTCCTCATGCGGCTCAAGAAGGAGAACGGCACCAGCAACGACGTGGGCGCCGACTTCAAGAACGTCCTCGACGTCTACCTCGACCAGAAGGGCTGGCGGCCCCGGTTCCTGATCACCGACCGGGTGCCCACGCTCGGCGAGGCGCGCGGCAGGATCGTGCTCATCGCCCAGTTCGACAACGACTGGCCGGTGCTCCAATGGCCGGGCGGAGACAACGACTTCCTGTCCAACCAGTACATCCGGCTCCAGGACATCTACCAGGGCCTGTCCTGGCCGTCGAAGAAGACCGCCAAGGTCACCCAGCAGTTCGACAACGCCCGCACCGACCAGGACTCGGCCCAGCTCTACATCAACTTCACGAGCTACGCGGGCGGCGGCTGGCCCAAGGTCAACGCCGACGCGATCATGCCCGGCGTGCAGAGCTACCTCACCGCGCGCCTGAGCGAGCGGACCCACCTCGGGGTCGTCCCGATGGACTTCCCCGACTTCCACTCGGACACCCTGCGCACCCTGATCGACTGGAACCGGCACTGACCGCCGCGCCTACGCCAGCGTCGTGAAGTAGGCGGCGAACGCGGCCACCGCGTCCGGTTCGGTGATCCGGCCGTCGGCGTCCCCGTCCAGGGCCACGGCCACGTCGGCGGCGGCCCCGGGCGAGGCGCCGAGCGCCCGCAGCGCACGCTCGGCGTCGGACACGGAGACCGTGCCGACGCCGGCCGTGTCGGCCACCGCGAACGCCGCGTGCAGGAAGGGCCGGGCGATCTCGGTGAACCGGTCCGTGCGGTCCCGCAGCCGTTTCAGGGCACCGCCCACGAACTCCTGCCGGGTCACCCGCTGGTCGCCGTCCACGTCCGCGATCCCGGCCAGGCCCTGCCACAGCGCCTCCGCGCCGCCGTACAGCGCCTGGCCCTTGTCGCAGCGGGCGGTCGTGTCGAACTCGGCGAGCAGGGCGGCGGCCGCCGTCGAGAAGTCCTCCCGGTCGATCCAGCCGTTGCCGTCCTGGTCGAAGGAGGCGAAGCGGGCGGCCACCCGGCGCTCGTACTCGGCACTCTCGGGGCTCTCGGGACTGTCCATGCTGTCCATGGCCGGAGCGTACGACCAACGGCGCCCGCGTGAGGGGGTTACGCGGACGAGTACCGCGAGCGGGGTCCCGGTGACCGGGACGCGACGGGTTTACGCGGAGAGGGGTTCGGCCAGGTCGTCGGAGGCCGAACCCACATCCCCGTACACCTCGAAGAGCCGGCGCACCCCGAGCGCGGCGAGCACCTTGTTCACATGGCTGCCGTCCAGGGCGCCGCGCGCGGGCAGGATCAGCCGCAGCCGGCCCTGGCAGGAGCGCATCAGACGGCGGGCCGCTATCAGCACGCCCACGCCGATCGAATCGCAGAACACCACCCCGGACAGGTCCAGGACCAGATTCCGGCGGCCGTCCGCGACCACGGCGTGCACCTGCCGGCGCAGCCCCGGTGAGGTCACCAGGTCCAGCTCGCCGCTCACGCGCAGCACCGTCCACGCACCCTGCTCCGACTCGTCCACTCTCAGCGTCACGTCGCCGGCCCCTCTCTTTGCTGCCGTGCCCCGTGGTTGCGCCACTGCCCCGCCCCACTCCCGCGAAACACGCCCTTTACCACCAGCGGACTTTGCGAGGGCGCACTTGGTGCAAACCTCCGTGCATTGTCAGCCCGTCGCATTACATTCGTAGATACACAGGGACGGGCGCACAGGGGCACAGACGGGGACGACAGGGTTGGGGAGCCTATGCCGAAGGACGCACCACCTCGGTGGGACCGCCGGATGCAGCAGCGGCTCGCGCGCGGCGAGGCGGCCGCTCTCGGCGAGCTCTACGACCGGTTCGCTTCCCTGGTGCACAGCCTCGCCCACCGCGTGCTCAGCGACGAGGACGCGGCGGACCAGATCACCCGCGAGGTCTTCGGGTACGTGTGGGAGAACCCGGACGCCTACGACCCCAAGCAGGGCTCGATGCGCTCCTGGGTCGCCAAGCTCACCCAGCGCCAGGCCGTGCAGCGCCTGCGCCAGGACGAAGCGTCCTCGTACGCGGAGAACGGCGGGGGCTGCTCGACCGAGGAACTGGAGCTGAAGGTGCGCCGGGCATCGGCGGCGGCCCGCGCCGACTACATCGTGACGTCGATGCCCGCCCCGCTGCGCGCCGCCCTGGAGCTCGCCTACTTCCAGCGCCGCGACTACCGGCAGGCCGCCGCCGACCTCAGCATCACCGAGGACGAGGCGCGCCGGCGCCTGCGGCTCGGCCTGCAACTGCTCTCCTCGGCCATCACCCGGCCGCCGGAAGGAGCCGCGCCGCCCGGATACGGACGGGCGCTGTGAGCGGGCCGATGGAGCAGGGCGAGCCCCGGCCCGACGACGAGAACACCCCGCGCATACCGTCACCGCGGGCGGCGGGCGACGACCTGACGGGCGGCGAGCGGGGCTCCGGCGCGTTCGTGCCCGGGCCGCGCGAGGCAAACCGTTTCCCCCCGCCGCCCCCGGAACCGTCCCGCGCGGCGGAGCCGGAGCCGGACCCCGAGCCCGAACCCGAGCCGCCCGGCTCGACGGAACCCGACGCCGAACCGCCCGCCGCCGAGCCGGAACCGGCGGGTCCCGACGCCGTCCCCCAGGAAGCAGCGGTGCCCGAAGTCCCGCAGGAACCCGCCCCGCTCGCGGAGCCGCCCTCGCACACCGTGCTGAAGTCACTGCTCGGCGCCTGGGCGCTGGCCGCGTGCTCCGCCGAGGAGACCGACGCCGTCGAGGCGCACCTCACCGAGTGCGCGCCCTGCGCGGACGAGGCGCTGCGACTGCGGGACGCGGTGGGGCTGCTCCAGGCCGAGCGCAGCCTCGACCTCGACCCGATGCTGCGCTCCCGCGTCCTGGAGAACTGCCTGGTCCGGCGCCCGGCCCGCATTCCGGTGCCCGCCTGGGCGGCCCCGTACGACGCGGAGGCCGCGCTGCTCAACGACTTCGGGGACGCCGAATGGCATGCGCCGGTGCGTCTGAAGTGGTTCGAGCAGGAGCGCCGGACCACCCGACGGACGACGGTCGCCGGAGTCATCGGGCACCTGATGGCTGTCGACGCGCTGGTGGCGACCGCGCTCGGCCTCGACGAGCCGGTGCCGCTCGACGCCGAGGCCGCGGCGGGCGGCCCCACCGCGCGCACCGAGGCGCTGTGGCGGGCCGGGCAGTACCCGCTGACCCGCACGGTCCGCGACCCCTGGCGCGAGCAGTCCCACACGTTGATCCGCACGGTGTCGTTCGCGGGCCGGGGCGTGGCCGAACTGGACGTGTCCTACGGGGAGTTCGCGCTGCCGCTCCAGGACGCGATGCTCGACCGGGCCTTCGAGTGCTGGATCCACGCGGGCGACATCGCGGAGGCCGTGGACTATCCGTACGACCCGCCGTCGGGGTCGCATCTGCACGGCATGATCGACCTGGCGGCGCGCATCCTGCCCGCCGTCCTGGCCGGCCGCCGCCGGGCGGGGCTCGCCGCGCCCGCCCGCGGCCTGGTCACGGCGGGCTCCCCGGGCCGTTCGCTGCGCCTGGAGATCGAGGGCGTGGGCGGCGGCGACTGGCACATCGCGCTCGACTCCCCGGCGGCCGTCGCCTCGCCCGAGCACGAGGTGGCCCATGTCGCCCTGGACGGCGTGGAGTTCTGCAGACTGGCCGCCGGTCACGTGCCGCCGCAGGACGCGGCCGTGGGCCAGCTCGGCGACCGCGAGGCCATCAGGGACGTCCTGTTCGCGGCCGCCTCACTGAGCCGGCTCTGACCCTTCGAAGGCTCACCCGGGCCGGGCTCCCACCGCTCCGGAAGGCTCGCCCGCGTACGGCTGACGCTGCCCCGGAGTCCCGCCCGCGTACGGCTTACGCGAAGACGACCGTACGGCGGCCGTTGAGCAGGATGCGGTGCTCGGCGTGCCACTTGACGGCCCGCGCCAGCGCCTGGCACTCGACGTCCCGGCCGATCGCGACGAGCTGGGCGGGGGTGACCTCGTGGCCCACGCGCTCCACCTCCTGCTCGATGATCGGCCCCTCGTCGAGGTCGGCCGTCACGTAGTGGGCGGTCGCGCCGATCAGCTTCACGCCGCGCGCGTGCGCCTGGTGGTAGGGCTTGGCGCCCTTGAAGCTCGGCAGGAACGAGTGGTGGATGTTGATGATCCGCCCGCTGAGCTCCTTGCACAGGTCGTCCGAGAGCACCTGCATGTAGCGCGCGAGCACCACCAGTTCGACCCGCTCCTCGCGCACCAGCTCGACGAGCCGCGCCTCGGCCGCGGCCTTGGTGTCCTTGGTGACCGGGATGTGGTGGAACGGCACGTCGTAGGACGCGACGAGCTCGGCGAAGTCGGTGTGGTTCGAGACGACCGCCGCGATCTCCACCGGCAGCGCGCCGGAGCTGGAGCGGAACAGCAGGTCGTTCAGGCAGTGCCCGAACTTCGACACCATGAGGATGATCCGCATCCGCTCCTCGGGGCGGTGGATCTGCCAGTCCATCTCGAAGGAGTCGCCGACGGCCGCGAAGCTGGCGCGCAGCTTGTCGACGGTCAGCGGGGCCTCGGCCGAGAAGTGGACCCGCATGAAGAAGAGACCCGTGTCGCGGTCTCCGAACTGCTGACTGTCCTCGATGTTGCATCCGGTGATGAACAGATAGCTCGACACGGCATGCACGATGCCCTGCTTGTCCGGACAGGAGAGCGTGAGGACGTACTGGTCAGTCATCCAGGCAGGATGCCACAATCCGGCACCCGCGCAGGTTCCCGCCCAGGATCCGGACCTCAGGCCGAGCGGGTCAGGATGCGCAGCACTTCGAGGGAGCGCGGCGGCGCGTCGGGGTCCTCGCCGTCGCTCTGCGCGAGCCGCACGTGCGCCTCACGCGCCGCGCGGACGGCCTCGGGCCAGGCGTGGTGGGCGAGGTAGGCGGAGACCGGGGCGTCCGCGCCGACCTGGTGCATGATGCGCAGCACCCGCAGGACGGCGAGGTCGACGAGCGCGGCCTCGCCCGAGTCGCGGAAGATCGTGCCGACGTACTTCTCGGCGGACCAGTTGTCCAGCCAGGTGTCCTCGACCAGGCGGTACACGGCGTCGGTGACGTCCCCGAACCCCTCGCGCCCGGCCAGCCAGGTCTCCTCGTGGAAGACGGGGTCGGAGAGCATGTGCAGCGCGGACCGTACGTTCGTACGCCAGCGCCACCACGGCATGTCATTCAACGGCATGCCGCCCATGGTGGAGGAGCGACGGCCGCGACGGGAAGGGCTTGCTGAACCTTGCTGCACGTTTTCGATCGTACGTTCCCCACGATCGCCGCCCGACCGGCCCCCGCAATTCACCTGTGTGTCACCCTGCGTTGAAGCGTGCTCACTTCCCCGTTACCCATGAGGCGGAAGTGTGTGGGCACATGACCGGTTACGGATGGCGGCGTCATCGGGGCTCGACCAGGCCCTGGCGCTCGATCAGTTCGATCAGCTCGAAGGCCGCCGTGTTCGCCACGTGTTCGGCGGTCGGCGCCGGCGTCCTGACCGGCTGCGGTGTACTCCCTGGAGTCGCGGGGGGCTCCAGGGAGCCCATCACCGTGATGACCTGGGCCCCCGACGGCACCTCGGCCACCAACACCCCCGGCATGCCCGCGATGGCGAAGGCCTTCGCCCGCTGGGTCAACGCCAACGGCGGCATCGACGGCCACGAGCTGAACGTCCACACCTGCAACGAGCACAACACCGCGACCGGCGCCTCGGACTGCGCGCGCCGCGCGGTGAAGGAGAAGGCGGTCGCCGTCGTCGGCTCCTACAGCCAGTACGGCAGCGCCTTCATGCCCTCCCTCGAAGTGGCCGGCATCCCCTATCTCGGCGGATACGGCATATCCGACCAGGAGTTCACCAGCGCGCTGTCCTACCCCGTCAACGGCGGCCAGGCCGCGCTCATCGCGGGCAGCGGGCAGCAGCTCGCCCCGGACTGCGAAGCGGTCTCGCTGGTACGCCCCGACACCATCGCCGGCGACGTGCTGCCGGCGCTGCTCAACGCCGGGCTGCTCGCCGTGCACCGCAAGCCGGTCGCCGACATCCGCACGACCGAGGACGCCGGCGACTACACCGCCGAGGCCCAGCGCGCCCTCGCGCAGGCCGGGGCGGATCCCGCGCAGGTGAACCGGCTGGGCCGCAAGGCGGCCGAGCAGAAGGCGAGGAAGGGCTGCGTGACGGCCGTGCTCGGCGACCGCACCGAGACCTTCTTCGACTCCTTCCGCAGGGTGGAGAGCGACGACCAGAAGGTGCGGGTGGCGTCCGTCATCGGCTCCATCGGCCAGCCGCTCATCGACCGCACCGGCGGCAAGGACGGCCCCTTCGAGGGCGCGTACGTCACCGGCTGGTACCCGGAGGCCGACGACCCGCGCTGGGACCCGATGAAGAAGGTCATCCGCGAACAGGCCTTCGGGGACGACGCGATCGACGCGGCGGACGCCGGGGTGCAGACCACGTGGATCGCGTACACCGCCCTGAAGAAGGTCGTCGAGTCGCTCGGCCAGGACTCGGTGCGCGCCGTGGACGTGGTGCGCGCGCTCAACAAGGGCGTCAGCGTGAACACCGGCGGCCTCACTCCCGACCTGCGCTGGCGCTTCGAGGACATGCTGGCGGCCCCGGACTTCCCGCGCATCGTCAACCGCCAGGTCACGTTCCAGGTCGTGCGCGACGGCCGGCTGGTCTCCCTGAAGAAGGGCTTCGTGGACGTGAGTCCCACCCTGGAGAACACCGCCGCGAACGGCTGACCGCCTCGGGCGCCGCCCGGCGCGCTAGAGCTGGGTGGCTCCCCGCTTGGTCAGGTTCCACTTCGTGGCGATGGCGTTCCAGAGCCCGGAGGCCTCCTGCTTGGACTTGGTCGCCTCACCGCTCGCCTTGTCGCCAAGCCCCGCGTCCTTCGTCCGCTTGGCGTGCCCGTCCTTGCAGCCCTTCCCCTTGTCACCGGCGACCGCGTCCGCCCATGCCGCGTAGCGGTCGTCGGCCGCGGCCGAGGACTGCCACGCCTTGGTGAGCGCGGCGGAGAGCTGGTCGTGGTTCGGCAGCTTGTCGATGGATAGCTGACCCAGGCGCGTCACCAGGTCACCGCGCTGCTTGGCGGCCGAGCGCAGCGTGGCCGCCGCCTGGTCGAGCTTGTCGCACTTGCGGATGTCGGCGACGGCGCCGATCACCGCGTCCCGGCTGCTGCCGCTGTCGGCGAGCACCTTGTCCAGCGCCTCGGCCTGCGCCTTGGCGGGGTCGTCGGCCGCCTTCGCGCCGCCGCCGTCGCCGGTGGCGGGCGAGCTGACGCCCGCGGGCTGCTTGTCGTCCTTCTTGGCGTCGTCCCCGCCGCCGCTGAGCAGCGCGCCCGCGCCGAGCCCGATCGCCGCGCAGCCGACGACCACGGCGGCGATGAGGCCGACCCGCGACTTGCGCCGGGGCGCCTCCGGCTCGTACCCGGACGGCTGCCCGGCGGGCTCCTGGTACGGGGGCTGCGGCGGCTGGTAGGGCGGCTGCTGCTGGGGCCTGTTCAGCGGCACGGAGGGCTGGAAGCGGGGCAACTGGGCGGATTCGGAGCCCTGTTGGGGCGGGCCGTCGGCCCGGAAGAGGCTGTCGAACTCGGCGGGCGGCTGCCGCTCGCCCGGAGCGCCCGGGCGTATCCCGTACGGCGCGTCCTGCGGGGCCGGGGGCACCGGCGGCAGCATCTGGGTCGGTCCCGCGTCCTGGCCGGGGGCCCGGGCGCCGAGGAAGGCGGTCCCCTCATTGGCGTGCTCCGGCGGCAGCGCTCCGGCCCCGCCGGAGACCGGGGCGATGTACTGCGTGGCCTCACTGCCCGAACCGCCGGGCACGGGCGCGAGGTACTGCGTCGCCTCGCTGCCGGAACTCCCGGGCGTGGCCGCGATGTACTGGGTCGCCTCCGAGTCGCCGTTGCCGCCCGCCACCGGCGCGAGGTACTGCGTCGCCTCGCCGCCGGAGCTTCCGGGCGTGGCCGCGATGTACTGGGTCGCCTCCGAGTCGCCGTTGCCGCCCGCCACCGGGGCGAGGTACTGCGTCGCCTCGCCGCCCGGACCGGCGGGCACGGGCGCGATGTACTGCGTGGCCTCCGCGTCCCGGCCGCCGTTCTCGGGCGGGAGGGGCCGCCCGATCGTCGCCGGTCCCTGCGGCGGGCCGACGGGAGGCGGCGGCTGCGAGGCGTGGCCCTGAGGGCCCCAGGGCTGACCCCAGGGCTGGGCTCCAGGAGGCGCGGGCAACGGCTCCCCGGCACGGGGGCCGCTTCCGTCGGCGGGCAGCACGACACCCTCGTGCGCGGGCCGTACAGCCGGAAGCTGCGGCTCGTCACCCTGTCGGCTCTGCGTCACCGGAACTCCTGTACGTGGACCTACGGAATCGTCGGTTCACGCTACCGGGTACCCCTACGCCCTTGCCAAGCCCTCCCTCAACCCGCTCCGCTCAGGCCGCCTGGACCTCCAGACGCTCCCCGAACTCCCGCACGGCGGGCTCGTCCCCGTACGGCTCCAGGCGCTGCTGGAGGTCCTCCAGATAGTCCGCGCCCCGGTTGGAGCGCAGCGTGGACAGGAGCTCCACCGCGCGGGTGCCCGTGGCGCACGCCTCCTCGACCTCGCGCTGCTGGACCTGCGCGGTGGCGAGCAGGACGAGGCCGATGGCGCGCCGCCTGGCCCGCGACTCGGGGTGCCCGGCCAGCGACTCCTCGGCCCGCCGGGCCGCCGCCTCCGGCTGGCCCAAATCCCGGTGGCAGTGGGCGAGTTCGTCCGCGAGGTAGGCGTGGTCGAAGTGCGCGATCCAGCCCGGGTCGTCGCCGGACTCGGGGTCCGCCGCGTCCAGCGCGGTCAGCGCCCGGCCCGCCACCGTCTGGCAAGTGCGGGCGTCGCCGAGCAGCGCGTGTCCGCGCGCCTCGGCCGCGTAGAACATCGCCTCGGCGCGCGGGGTGACCCGGCCGCGCGCGCCCTCCTGTGCGGCGCGCGCCAGTTGGGCGATCTCGCGCGGATTGCCGAGCTGCGCGGCGAGGTGGCTCATGGAGGCGGCCAGGACGTAGCCGCCGTACCCCCGGTCGTCGGCGGCCTGGGCGAGCCGCAGCGCCTGGATGTAGTAGCGCTGGGCGAGGCCGGGCTGGCCGGTGTCGACGGCCATGTATCCGGCGAGTTCGGTGAGCCGGGCGACCGCCGCGAACAACTGCCGCCCGACGGACTCCCGGTAGGACCCGGCCAGCAGTCCGGACACGACGCTGTTGAGGTAGTGGACGACGACCGGGCGCACGTGCCCCGCTCCGAACCGGTGGTCCAGCTGCACCAGCGCCTCGGTCATCGCCTTGACGGCCTCGACGTCGGCGGTGCCCACGCGCTGGCCCGCGTTGCGCGCGACCTGCGCGTCGGCCCCGGTGATCAGCCAGTCCCGGCTCGGCTCGACCAGCGCCGAGGCCGCCACGGTGGAGCCGGACAGGAAGTCGCGCCGCCCCACGTCGCTGCGCCACAGCTCGCAGACCTGCTCGATGGCGCCGAGGACGGTGGGCGAGAACTGGAGCCCCACCCCCGAGGCGAGGTTCTTGCCGTTGGCCATGCCGATCTCGTCGATCGTGACCGTACGGCCCAGCTTGCGGCCGAGCGCCTCCGCGATGATGCCGGGCGCCCGCCCCCTCGGCTGCTGTCCGCGCAGCCAGCGCGCCACGGACGTCTTGTCGTAGCGGAGGTCGAGGCCCCGCTCGGCGCCGACCATGTTCACGCGGCGGGCGAGGCCGGCGTTGGAACATCCGGCTTCCTGGATGAGCGCCTGCAGCCGTTCGTTGGGCTGGCGGGCGACGAGAGGCCTGGCTGCCATGAGAACCCCCTGGAGCGGCAGTGATCAGCACAGTGATCATTGCCCTGCGAATATGCAGAGAAACGAGGGGAATCGGGAATATGGCGTCATTGCCAGAATTCCTGTGTGCTTCCCCCGCATATGGCTACCCGCCGACCGACACACAGCCTCACGCGCGCCCCCGCCCATGCACCCATGCGCCCCATATGCAGGACCGATACCGCTGATCCCACGCTCGCCGAGCCCGTAACCCTCGGTGGTGGGCGGAGTTGAGTCCGTCGTGGAAGAAACCATCACAGGCACGGTCACGGATACGGAATCCGCACAGATCCCCAAGCAGCGCGGCGAACAGCTCCTGGACAGCGCCGTACGGTACGCGGAGGAGCGGCACTGGGACGTCTTCCCCGGCACCTCCCTCGAGGCCCACGAGGGGGTCGAGCGCTGCTCGTGCGGTGACGCGGCGTGCCCGAAACCGGGTGCGCATCCGGCCCGGCCCGACTGGGCGACGCAGGCCACCGGCAGCGCGGGCGCCGCCCGCCGTCTGTGGTCCAAGCACCCCCGTTCCTCGATCCTGCTTCCCACCGGGCGCACCTTCGACGCCATCGACGTACCGGAGTCGGCCGGGTTCCTGGCGCTGGCCCGCATGGAGCGGATGGAGCTCACGCTCGGCCCGGTCACCTGCACCCCCGACCGCCGGATGCTCTTCTTCGTACTGCCCGGCGCGGGCGCCAAGGTCCCCGATCTCGTCCGCAAGTTGGGGTGGACGCCCGCCTCGGTCGACCTGATCACGCGCGGCGAGGGCGACTACGTGGCGGCGCCGCCGACCCGGGTCGGCGGGTCCGGCGCGGTGCAGTGGGCGCGCCGCCCGACCCCCGCGAACCGCTGGCTGCCCGACGCCGAGGAACTGATCAGCCCGCTCGCCTACGCCTGTGGACGCGAGGCCGCCGCGGCGAGGTCGCGCCGCCCCTAGCGCTCGCGCCGCCCCCGGCTCCTATGGTGTCCAGGTAGACATCATCACGGGGACGAAAGGCACGAGCATGCCGGACCAGGCGTCCAAGACATCGGCGGACACGGCGGGCGGAGCGCGTACGGCGCCGCCCGCCGTCCGCGTCCAGGGACTGTGGAAGCGCTTCGGGGAGCAGATCGCGGTCGCGGGGATCGATCTGGAGCTGCCCGCGGGCAAGTTCATCGGTCTGGTCGGACCGAACGGCGCGGGCAAGACCACCACCCTGTCCATGGTGACCGGGCTGCTCCGGCCCGATCAGGGCACGGTCGAGGTCGCCGGGCACGACGTGTGGCGCGACCCGGTCGCCGTGAAGTCCCGCATCGGCGTGCTGCCGGAGGGGCTGCGCCTGTTCGAGCGGCTCTCGGGACGCGAACTCCTCGGCTACTCCGGGCGGTTGCGCGGTCTGCCCGGCGCCGAGGTCGACAAGCGGGCCTCCCAGCTCCTGGACGTACTCGACCTCGCGGGCTCCCAGCACAAGCTGGTCGTGGACTACTCGACCGGCATGCGCAAGAAGATCGGGCTCGCCGCGGCGCTGCTGCACAACCCCGAAGTGCTGTTCCTGGACGAGCCGTTCGAGGGCGTGGACCCGGTCTCCGCCCAGACCATCCGCGGCGTCCTGGAGCGTTACACCGCCTCCGGCGCCACCGTCGTCTTCTCCAGTCACGTCATGGAGCTCGTGGAGTCGCTGTGCGACTGGGTGGCCGTGATGGCCGCGGGCCGCATCCGCGCCCAGGGCACGCTGGCCGAGGTCCGTGGCGACGCTACCTCGTTGCAGAGCGCCTTCCTCGAACTGGTCGGCGCGAGCGGCCGGGACACCGGGGACTCGCTGGACTGGCTCGGTGGCGGCGCCCGGTGACCGCGCCCACGCCCCACGCCGCCGCCCTGACGCCCCTCTTCGTACGCCTCAAGCTGTCGCTGCTCAGGAACGGGCTGCGGCAGTCCGGCGGGCGCCGGGCCGCCTACATCACCTCCGCGGTCCTGGCCCTGCTCTTCGCGGCACTGCAACTGTTGGGCCTGATCGCGCTGCGCGGGAACGAGCACGCCGGCACCCTGACCGTGCTGGCCGTGGCGCTGACGGCCGTCGGCTGGACCGTGATGCCGCTCTTCTTCCCGAGGGGCGACGAGACCCTGGACGCGACCCGGCTCGTCATGCTGCCGCTGCGGCCGCGACCGCTGGTCGGCGCGCTGCTCGCGGCCTCCCTGGTGGGCATCGGGCCGCTGTTCACGCTCTGCCTGATCCTCGGCTCGGCGATCGCCGTGGCGCACGGGACGGGCGCGGCGGTGACCGCGGTCCTCGCGGTGCCGCTGGCGCTGCTCGGGTGCGTGGCGCTCGCCCGCGCCGTCGCCACCGCCAACACCCGGCTCCTCACCTCGCGCAAGGGCCGCGACCTCGCCGTGCTGAGCGGCCTGGTCATCGCGGTCGGCATCCAGTTCGTGAACTTCGGCGCGCAGCGGCTCGGCCGCACCGGCGGCCTCTCCGCCCTCGACCCGGTCGCGCACGTGGTGCGCTGGCTGCCGCCGGCCTCCGCGATCGGCGCGGTCGACTCGGCGAGCACCGGCGCGTACGGCCGCGCGGCGGCCCAACTCCTGCTCGGCGCGGCCGGGTTGGGCCTCCTCCTGTACGCCTGGCAGCGCTCGCTCGTGCAGCTGATGACGACGCCGGACGGCTCGACGCTCCAGGCCGCCGACGCCGCCCGCAAGGACACCTCGGGCAAAGGCCTCGTCGCGCTGCTCCCCGAGGGCCGCACCGGCACCGTGATGCTGCGTACGCTGCGCTACGCCTGGCGGGATCCCAAGACCAAGGCCGCGTGGATCACCTCCCTCGCCATCGGCCTGATCGTGCCGGTCTTCAACGCCCTCCAGGGCAGCGGCACGGTCTACTTCGCGTGCTTCGCCACGGGCATGCTCGGCATGCAGATGTACAACCAGTTCGGGCAGGACACCTCGGCGTTCTGGATGGTGCTCCTGACCATCTCCTCGACCCGGGACGCCTATCTGGAGCTGCGCGCCCGGGCGTTGGCGCTGCTGCTCGTGACGCTTCCGTACACCCTGCTCGTGGCGGCGGTGACGGCCGGCCTGCTCGGCGACTGGGCGAAGCTGCCCGAGGTCATCGGGCTGGCGCTCGCGCTGCTCGGCGCGATGCTGGCGACGGGTTCGGTGGCGTCGGCGACGCTGGCGTACTCGATCCCGCAGGACAGCCGCAAGAACGTGGCGCCCGGGCAGGGCGGCATCGCGTTCCTGTCCATCCTGGGCGGGATGGCGGTGAGCACGGTGCTGTGCGCGCCGATGATCGCGCTGGCGATCTGGCTTCACGTGTCCGCCAACCACGACGCCCTGTGGCTGCTGCTCCCCCTGGGAGCCGCGTACGGCGCACTCATCAGCTGGCTCGGCCTGAAGGCGGCGGCCCCCCGCGCGGCGGCCCGCCTGCCGGAAATCCTGACAGCGGTCAGCACGGGCTGACACCCCGCCCCCGCAGGGCCCACAGTGCTGGGGGCGCGGGGAACTGCGCGACCAGTCGTCCACGGCCCGCGGACGAAAGCGGGTTTCAAGGGGCGCGGGGAACTGCGCAAGGGGGCCCAGGCGCGGCGTGGTTCAGGGGGTGAGCACCCCGTCGAGGAACGGCTCGATCGCGTCGCGCCACCCCTCCGGCTGGTCGTAGTGGACGAGGTGGCCCGCATCGGCCACCTCCGCGTACTGCCCCCGCGGCAGCACCCGCACCATTTCCTGGGCCTCCGCGCGGCCCAGCTCGCCGTCGAGGCCCCGTACCACCAGCGCGGGGCACTCGACCTGGGCCAGCTCCTCCCAGTGCGCGTCGTACACCCACGTCGCGCGGGACGTCAGCATCTGGCGGCGCGAGAAGACCGGGCGCCAGCCATCGGCGCGCTCGGCCATCACCTCGGCGAAGAACTCGCCCCGCGAAGGGCTCGGCCGCTCGACCCAGGGGTCGTCCTCGCCGAACCACCTGCGTACGTCGGCCAGCGTGGCGAACGGCACCGGCCAGGACTTGAACCAGTCCTCCCACTCGCGCTGGGAGGCCGCGCCGAGCGCCGAGGCGCGCATGTCGCAGATGACGAGGGCGCGGACCAGGTCGGGGCGCTTGGCGGCGAGCTGCCAGGCGGTGAGGGCGCCCATGGAGTGGCCGATGAGGGTGACGGGGGCGAGGCCCAGCTGCTCCACGGCGGCCTCGGCGTCGGCCACATAGACCTCGCGCGTGAAGGGGCCGTCGGCGGGTTTGTCGCTGCGGCCGTGGCCGCGCTGGTCGAGGGCGACCGGCCGGTGTTTCTCGGCGAGCCAGCGGGCCGTGGAGGCCCAGTGCGAGGCCCGGCCCATCAGCCCGTGGAGCAGTAAGACCCCCGGAGCGCCTTCGGTCTCCGCGCGGGCCTTGGGCTGCTCCGCGAACTCCCAGGCGGCGAGGCGCACCCCGCCGGTCCCCGTCACATCGATGCGCCGCACCATGTGCCCTGGCACCCCCTTCAGCCCCCGACAGCTCCCGAGTGGTCAGTTCACGGCAGAGTATCGAACTCGTATTCGAAAACTCACGTCTCTCGCGCAACACCCCTCGTTCGAGTGACCACGCTCAAGGATTGACGGAACGCGCCGAGGGGAGATCTTCTCCGGGAGGCGGGCCGCTCGGGGAAGACGGTCCGCGGGGGTCGACCCTGGGAGCTCGGGGCTCCGGGTCGACACCGGGGAGGACAGGCCCCGGCGCCGCGAGGTGCCGGGGCCCTGGTCTTCCCGGAGCGGGTCTGCGGGCGAAGACGCCCAGGCAGGGCCGGGTGCCGAAGGTGGTGCGAGTGGTTCGAACGGCATCATGCTGCCGCCCCCTCCCGTGCCGCACGCCTCTGCGGTCATATGCCTCAAGGCACAGCCTCGCACGCGATCCGCCCGGCCGCTGCCATTCCACCCGGAAACCGGCCTTCCCCGCAAGCTTCCCGCACCCTTCACGAAGCGCGCTCAACTGCCTTACGGGGAAAGGCCGATGACGTTCTGTCACAGCTGCCGGTCGGCGGGGTTCCGCGGCGGCTCCCGGACCCGCCGGGAGCCGATGCGGCTCGGTCCCGCCGGGCGCGGTGCCGTCCGGGTCAGCGCTTGGCGACGAACACGTGCGACGCGACGTCCGCGCCGAGCTCGGCGGCCTCGCCGCTGCTGCCCACCAGGACGCCGCCCGGCGACTGCGTCACGCTCACCACGGAGCCGGGCTGCACGCCCGCCCGCCGCAGCGTGTACATCAGCTGGGCGTCGGTCTGGATCGGCTCGCCGATCCGGCGCACGATCACCGTCTTGCCCTCGGGGCCCGGGTCGAGCTCACCCAGACTGATGATGCCGTCCTCCAGGAACGCGTCGGCCTCGGCCTTCTCGCCCAGCTCCTCCAGGCCCGGGATCGGGTTTCCGTACGGCGACTCGGTCGGGTGGCGCAGGAGCTCCAGGACGCGGCGCTCGACCGCCTCGCTCATCACGTGCTCCCAGCGGCACGCCTCGGCGTGCACCTGCTCCCACTCCAGGCCGATCACGTCGACGAGCAGGCACTCGGCGAGCCGGTGCTTGCGCATGACCCGCGTCGCCAGACGGCGGCCCTCGTCGGTCAGCTCCAGGTGGCGGTCGCCCGCGACCTGCACCAGCCCGTCGCGCTCCATGCGCGCCACCGTCTGGCTCACCGTCGGGCCGCTCTGGTCCAGGCGCTCGGCGATGCGGGCGCGCATGGGGACCACACCCTCCTCCTCGAGCTCGAGGATGGTGCGGAGATACATCTCCGTGGTGTCGATCAGTCCGGACATACGTGCCCCTCGATGCTGTGACATAAAAACGTCGTACCGCTGGCCCTGAAGCAATTCTGACGCATCGCGCTGACAACCGTGCCGCGGTGGCCGTCGCCGTCTTGACCGGCTGCCCGGCGAGACCGTATTGACAGGGGAAAGGTCCAGACCGCACCGTGATCGGCGCACGGTCGTAACCCCCCACCCCGGAAAGGGTCCTCGGCGATGAGCGAGAGCAAGCTGGCCGGTCAGTTCTTCGACGCCGCGATCGGGCTCCTGGGGCGGGTGCGGGAGGAGGAGTCGCTGAACATCGCGGCCGCCGGGTCCCTGATCGCCGACACCGTCGAGGCGGGCGGGCGGCTCTTCGCCTTCGGCGCCGGGCACTCCTCGCTGGCCGCCCAGGACGTGGTCTACCGGGCCGGCGGGTTCGCCCTGATGAACCTCCTCGCGGTGCCCGGGGTGGTCGGCGTCGACGTCATGCCCGCCACCCTCGGCTCCGCCCTCGAACGGGTCGACGGGCTCGCGGGAGCGGTGCTCGACTCCAGCCCCGCCAAGTCCGGCGACGCACTCGTGATCATCTCCCTGTCCGGGCGCAACGCGCTGCCGGTGGAGATGGCGATGAACGCGCGGGCGCTCGGCCTCAAGGTCATCGGGGTCACCTCGCTGGCGTACGCGGAGGGCACCAGGTCGCGGCACGTCTCGGGTACGTTCCTGCGCGACCACTGCGACATCGTGCTGGACAGCAAGATCGCGGTCGGCGACGCCGAGCTGACCCACGACGGCATCGAGGCGCCCTTCGCACCCGCGTCCACCGTGGTCACCAGCGCGCTGATGCAGGCGACGATGGCCGCGGCGGCCGAGGCCCTCGTGTCCCGCGGCATCGAGCCCCCGCTGCTGCGCTCCGGAAACGTCGACGGGGGCCACGAGTGGAACGGCCGCGTCATGTCCGAATACGGCGACCGCATCTTCTTCCGCCACTGAGGCTCCGCCGGGGCTGAGCTTCCTGAGCCCCAGCCCCCCGATCCCGCTCGGGGCTCCCCCGGGGGCGAGGCTTCCCTGGCCCCCGGCCCCGCCCCGGGAGTTGCTCGGGGCTCCGCCCCAAGCCCCGGCTCCCGAAGCCGTACGCCCGCCCCCCGGTGGACACGGGGCTCCGCCCCGGCCCCCGCTCCTCAAACGCCGGAGGGGCTGATTTTGCCTCCCCGCGCCGGACAGCTAGGGGCGCGAGGAACTGCGCGACCAGCCGTCCACGGCCCGCAGACAAAAAAGGCCCCCAGGAGCGTGGGACCCGCTCGACCACCCCCGCACAACACCCCCAAGGGGCGCGAGGAACTGCGCGACCAGCCGCCCTCGGTCCGCAGACAAAAGCCCCAGCAACGCTGGGAACCTCACGACTACCCACACGCAAGCCCCCAAGGGGCGCGGGGAACTGCGCGACCAGCCGTCCACGGCCCGCAGACAAAAAGCCCCCAAGAGCGTGGGAACCGCACAACACCCCCAAGGGGCGCGAGGAACTGCGCGATCAGCCGTCCACGGCCCGCAGACGAAAGGGGACCCGAGGGGCGGGAGGAATCGCGCGCTCAGCACCGGATTCCCAGGGGCGCGGGGAACTGCGCGAACGGCACCGGCGGCGCCGAGGCGGTCAGGGGGTCGGGGGGAGGGCCCCGGACAGGTCCAGGCTCGTCGCCACCCGCGCCGCCACACTCTCCGCATACGCCGCGTCCGGCCGCTCGAAGGCCGGCCGGGCCGCCGCGCGCAGGAAGGTCAGCACCCCCAGGGTGCGGCCGCGGCTGCGCAGCACCGCGCACAGGGCGTGCGCCGCGTCCGGCGGCCACTGGCGCTCCAGGGCCCACTCCTCGTCCGCACCCCCCGCGCTCGCCCGGACGGAGCCGACCCGGTCGACCGCCTGCAACGCGGGATGGCCCGCCGGATAGCGCACCGGGATGCCGCCGCCGACCACCGGCACGGCCGGGCCCGGCGCGCCGGCCGGGGTGGCCGCGGCCCGTACGAGGCGCTCCCCCGCGGCGAGGTCCACCAGGGCGTGGTCGGCGAAACCGGCCAGCGCGAAGTCCAGATGGCAGGTCGCCGCCTCCATCGGGTCCTCGCACTCGGCGGCGGCCCGCGAGGCGCGGTGCAGCTGGTTGGAGCGGAAGCGGAGCCGGTCCATCTCCTGTTCGGCGAGCTTCGCCTCGGTCACGTCCTGGAAGAGCCAGCCGACCCCGAGCGGCACCGGTTCCTCCGCCAGCGGTGACGCCAGCCTCAGGAACCCGCTGCGCCAGCAGCGCCGCCGCTCGCCCTCCGCGGTGCGCAGCGTCACCCACACCTCGGCGGGGCTGGCCGGAGCGCCCTCGGCCAGGACGTGCTGGAGCGCGCCCTCCAGGTCCTCGACGCCCTGGACGATCAACTCGCCGAGCGGGCGCCCGAGCAGGGTCGCGCGTCCGGTGCCGAGCGCGCGGGCGGCGTAGGCGTTGACGACGGTGGGCCGCAGGTCCACGTCGACCAGGACGACGCCCCAGGACCCGTCCTCGAACAGAGCCTCGCTCAGCGCGATGGACCGCTCCAGGTCGATCTGCGCGTGCACCTCGCTGAACGCGCAGTACACCCCGGCCGGGCTGCCGTCGGCGCCCCGGACGCCCGCCGTCTGCGTACGCACCAGGACGCGGCCGCCGTCCTTGCGCAGGAGGGCGAACTCGTGGACCTGGCGGCCCGGCGCGTCCATCACCGCCATGAGCCGTTCGCGCACCTCGTCGGCGTCTGCGGGCCGCACCGCCCAGCCCGCGAACCCCCGGCGTCCGACGGCCTCCCCGGCGGGCCAGCCGAGGATCCGCTCGGCCTCGCGGTTCCAGTGGGTGACCGTGCCGTCCGCGTCGAAGGCGCACAGCGCGACGTCCATCCCGTCGAGCAGCGCGGCGAGGAGGTCTCCGCCGGGTCCGGCCGGACCCGCGGGCCCGGGGCCGGTTCCGTCCGGAACCGGCGCACTGGCGGTCTCACTCCGGGAAGCACTCATCCTGGCACCCCCTGCAGGACGTGGTCGCCGCATCTCGCGGCTGACGCGCGGACTCACGCACGTCGGATCATTCAACTCGAACGTGACACAGCCCACACCGACTTCGGCGAAATCTTTTCCGGCCGACGGCGGTTACCGGCCGCCCCTGGACGCCTTGGCCGGGCGTGCCCATAGTGACGCCCATGACCTCTCTCGTACGCCATGTGACCATCGACTGCGCCGACGCCTACCGCCTCGGCGCCTTCTGGGCCGAGGCGCTCGACGGCTCCCTGGGCGAGGACGACGTGCCCGGCGACCCGGAGGCGCTCGTCACCGCCGACGGCATCTCCCTGCTCTTCATCGCGGTGCCGGACGCCAAGTCGGTGAAGAACCGCGTCCACCTCGACCTCCAGCCCCAGGACCGCACCCGGGACGAGGAGGCCGACCGTCTGGTGGCCCTGGGCGCCACCCTCGTCGCCGACCACCGCCGCCCGGACGGCACGGGCTGGCTCACGCTGGCCGACATCGAGGGAAACGAGTTCTGTGTGGAGCGCGGCGCCGGGGAGCGGGCGGGCGCCGAATAAATCGGTTGAGGGCCCCCGGACGGCTGCCTAATGTGTGGGGCACACGAGAAGGGAGGTGGTTTGACAGATGTATGCAAACCGGACGCGTGAGGTGACTGCGGGCTGACGCCTGCCAGTCGCACTCCTAGTGCGGGGCCGGCATGACGTCGGCCAATTCCCAGCAGTCACCGACCCGCGGGCTCGCCGGTACGTCCGGCCGGCTCCTCTCCGGAGGAACCCGAGCCCGCGGGTCTCTGCATGCCCCGGGGCCCTGCGGCCGAGGTCAGGGAGCGAGCCGGTCCACCCGCCAGGCCGCGCCGTCGGCGGCGTACCGGAGCCGGTCGTGCAGGCGGTTCTCGTGGCCCTGCCAGAACTCGACCGCCTCGGGGGCGACCCGGAAACCGCCCCACTGCTCGGGCGCGGGGACGTCGCTGCCCTCGGGGTAGCGGGCCGCCAACTCCTCGTAGCGGGCGGTCAGTTCGGCGCGCGAGGCGATCACGGTGGACTGGGCGCTGGCCCAGGCGCCGAGCCGGGAGCCGTGCGGCCGGCTGCGGAAGTAGCGCTCGGTCTCCTCGCGCGAGACGCGGGAGGCGGTGCCCGTGACGATGACCTGGCGGGCCAGCTGGTGCCAGGGGAAGAGCAGCGAGACGTACGGGTTGGCGGCGAGTTCGGCGGCCTTGCGCGAGGCGTAGTTGGTGAAGAAGACGAAGCCGTGCTCGTCGTAGGACTTCAGGAGCACCGTGCGGGTGGAGGGGCGGCCGTCGGGGGTGGCGGTGGCGACGACCATGGCGTTGGGCTCGTGCAGCCCGCCGGCCACGGCCTCCTTGAACCAGCGCGCGAACTGCGCCATGGGCGTGGCGGCCAGGTCCTCCTCCGCGAGGAGGGTGGTGCGGTACTGCTCGCGCATCGCTGCGGGGTCCAGATCGGTCACGCACCCATCCTGCCGCACCCTCGCCACCCGCCCGGCGGGGGCCCAGTCTGCCCGCGGCGGCGGGGCGTTAACCCTGCGCCGCCGAATTGCGGCAGTGTGCCGGATGTCACGCTTCCCCGCATCGGCGGGACCCGCCAAACTCTCGGCTGGGCCACTGTGGCCTCCATACACGTGAGGGCCCACGGCGGGATTCCTGACTGCCGTACGGGGCATGACCGAGGGACCCGGGGCGGCAGGGGCCGCCCGCAGCCCGACGCACACATCTTGAGGAGCCGCCTGATGTCCGACTTCGTACCCGGACTTGAGGGAGTCGTCGCGTTCGAGACGGAGATCGCCGAACCGGACAAGGAGGGCGGCGCCCTTCGCTACCGGGGCGTCGACATCGAGGACCTGGTCGGGCACGTCTCGTTCGGGAACGTGTGGGGCCTCCTCGTCGACGGGGCGTTCAACCCCGGCCTGCCGCCGGCCGAGCCGTTCCCGATCCCGGTCCACTCCGGGGACATCCGGGTGGACGTGCAGTCGGCGCTGGCCATGCTGGCGCCGGTGTGGGGGCTCAAGCCGCTGCTGGACATCGACGAGCGCACCGCCCGCGACAACCTGGCCCGGGCCGCCGTCATGGCGCTGTCGTACGTCGCCCAGTCGGCGCGCGGGCAGGGCCTGCCGATGGTGCCGCAGCGGGAGATCGACAAGGCGCAGTCGGTGGTGGAGCGCTTCATGATCCGCTGGCGCGGCGAGCCGGACCCCAAGCACGTCAAGGCGGTGGACGCGTACTGGACGAGCGCCGCCGAACACGGCATGAACGCCTCGACGTTCACCGCCCGCGTCATCGCCTCGACCGGCGCCGACGTCGCGGCCGCGCTGTCCGGCGCGGTCGGCGCGATGTCCGGCCCGCTGCACGGCGGCGCCCCCTCCCGGGTGCTCGGCATGATCGAGGAGATCGAGCGGACCGGCGACGCGACGGCGTACGTGAAGCAGGCCCTGGACAACGGCGAGCGCCTGATGGGCTTCGGGCACCGCGTCTACCGCGCCGAGGACCCGCGCGCCCGGGTGCTGCGCCGCACCGCGAAGGAGCTGGGCGCGCCCCGCTTCGAGGTGGCGGAGGCGCTGGAGAAGGCGGCCCTGGACGAGCTGCACGCGCGTCGGCCCGACCGGGTCCTGGCGACGAACGTGGAGTTCTGGGCAGCGATCGTCCTGGACTTCGCGGAGGTCCCGGCGCACATGTTCACGTCGATGTTCACCTGCGCGCGGACGGCGGGCTGGTCGGCGCACATCCTGGAGCAGAAGCGGACGGGCCGTCTGGTGCGGCCGTCGGCCCGCTACGTGGGCCCCGGCTCACGCGATCCGCGGGACATCGAGGGCTACACCGACATCACGGACATCAGCGCCCGTTGAGCGGGCGAGCAGGCGGCCGTCCACACATGGAGTAGCCGCTCGGTCGCTCAACGCGACAGTCCCGGAGGGTCGACCTAGCGTCGGAGTGTCCGGTTTTTTCCACCGAATGTGGAGTTCACTGTGAGCCTCATCCGACGCGCCGCCGTTGTGGTCGCGCTTTCCGCCGCCGTCATAGTCCCCGCCGCCGCGACCGCCCAGGCGGCCCCGCAGGCCGCCCCGCGCGTAGCGGCACACGACCACGACCACGACGGCGACTGCCACCATCACCACGGCTGGCAGCACGACCGCGATCATCACCTGCTGGACCTGGACCTGGGGCTCCTCTGACCCGGAACCCGTCTCCACAGCACGGGCGCGGGGGGGGGGGGGGGAGGGGGGGGGGGGGGGGGGGGGGGAGGGGGGGGGAGGGGGGGGGGGGGGGGGGGAGGGGGGGGGGGGGGGGGGGGGGGAGAAACAGCCCCCGCGCCGAGGCAGGTTGAGGGTGGGGGGGCCTCGTTCGTTTTGTTCTGCGGACAGGC